>JACDZF010000317.1 GCA_013426795.1 Desulfocapsa sp.
CCAGGAAACAGCAATCCCTCCGGCTGTTTCCTGGCGTGGCCCCAGCAAGGACAGAGGAACTCGTTCGAAACCGCCGGGTTACCCAACAGGAGAGCAGGGCAGTTACTGCTCAGTGTATAACGGCCTCTTATGCCGCGTTCCAGGAAAAATCCGGCTCGAAACGGCACCACCCCCAACTCCCTCCTTAAAAAAGGAGGGGGCTTTTATAGGCACCTCTCACCATCAACGATATCATGAACTTTAAACGCATGTGGGCCATGTTTACGGCCAGAAATCACGAGTTTTTCCGCGACAAGGCGGCCTTTGGCTGGAATTTTGCCTTTCCTTTCCTGATCATTGTCGGCCTTGGCTTTATCTTTGGCGGCAAGGATCAGCACCAGTTCAAGATCGGCATCTTTCCCCTCGATATTCAGGTCAATGCCAGTGAGAGCACCGTACCGCCGCTCTTCCAGGAGGGAAAAGCCCTTCAGTTCATCAATTTTGCCAGCCAGGAAGAGGGCGCGGCAAAACTGAAACATCACAAAATTGACCTGCTCCTTGACGTCCGCTCCCCGCAGCACCGCTACTGGATGAACGAGTCCTCGCCGCAGAGCGCGGTGGTCGAGCAGATGTTCCTCGCCTCATTCCTCCAAGACCGGCAGAACGTGGCCGAAAGGCAGGGGGTTGAAGGTGTCCAGATCCGTCATATCGACTGGCTTTTTCCCGGGGTCCTGGCCATGAACATGATGTTTTCGGCCCTCTGGGGGGTGGGCTACGTGGTGGTGCGCTACCGCAAGAACGGGACCCTGAAACGGCTCAAGGCCACGCCCCTGACCCCCCTCGAATACCTGAGCGCCCAGATGTTTTCGCGCATCTTTCTCCTTATGTTCACCATCGTTGTGGTCTGGATCGGCACCGACCTTATCTTTCACTTCCAGGTCCATGGCAGTTATGGTGCCCTCGCCCTGGTTTTTTTCCTGGGCGGCCTCAGCCTCAGCTCCATGGGGCTGGTCATTGCGGCACGGGGCACCAGCGAAGAATTCACCAGCGGCATCCTCAACTTCATCTCCATGCCGATGATGTTTCTCTCCGAGGTCTGGTTTTCCATCGAGGGCGCCCCCGCCTGGGTGCAGTCCCTGGCCAAGATCTTCCCCTTGACCCACCTCCTCACCGCCGCCCGCAAGATCATGAATGACGGGGCGACCCTTGCCGATGTCCAGAGCGAGTGCATTATCCTGGTGATCATCACCCTCCTCTGCCTGACCCTTGCCGCCAAACTCTTCTCCTGGAATGAGTAAGCTATCCATGACCTCCCCTGGCGGGTACCAGGACAGCCACCTGCACCTACAGATACAAAGCCTGGAGGGCACCCTTGGCGCCATTCTTGACAGGGCGGAAAGGGCCGGGGTGGAGCGAATGTTCTGCAATGCCACCCATGAAGAGGATTGGCAGGCGGTGATCAATCTGGCAGGGAGAGGGAAAGAAGATGGAGGGCAGGCTCTCGTTCCCTTTCTCGGCATCCATCCCTGGTTTGCGGAAGGCGCCAAAGATGGATGGGAGGAAAGACTCCTTGCTCGACTGCAAGGGATTCCGGCGGGCATTGGAGAAATAGGGTTGGACAAGTCCTGTGGGGCCGATTTGGGCAGACAACGGCAGGTCTTCGAGGCCCAGCTCGAGATGGCCGCGAAACTCAGGCGGCCGGTGGCCATCCATTGCGTCAAGGCCTGGGGGCTGCTGCTGGAGATCCTCGAACAATTCGCACAAGAAAAAAGGCTTCCGGCAATAATGATCCATGCCTATGGAGGATCAACGGAGACCCTGCGGCGCTTGATCGAACTTGACTGCTTTCTCTCCTTTTCCTGCCGGCTGATCACAGACCGCAAACGTCACCCCTCATTTCTCGCCACCCCGCTCCCCCGCCTGCTCCTGGAAACCGACAGCCAGGGA
>JACDZF010000318.1 GCA_013426795.1 Desulfocapsa sp.
TTATGGTGACCACGTCCAGGTTCCGCAGCCTTGCTCAGCGAGCCGCTGTTGGCTTACGCCATTGAGATGGAGTGCGTATAATTGGAGGGCAACTCCGTTTTTTCTCCTCGCCATGTCGGGTCAATTTTCCCCGCTTGCTGAGTTCCCTTTTCAATGATGGTGACGTATCAGTTTACCTCTGGGATAAAGAGCCAGAACCCCTTTTTTGGCTTGCAGTTATGATTCACGAGTTATCAGGTTCACGACTCTCTCGAGATCATCGAGTGAATAATATTCTATTTCAATTTTACCACGATTGCCATTTTGAGTAAGGGCTATTCGCGACTGGAGTGCATTCGTCAGTCGCGTAACGAGGGTGGTTCGGTATTCCTGTGAGATTTCGAGCTGTGGAGAGGAGCAGAGAGGCGTAGAATGAGCTGGTTGGAGAGGGACGTTTGTTTTGCGAGCGGCATTTTCTGTCTGGCGTACCGACAGATTTTTTTTAATTATCTGATCACGCAATATTTGAAGTTCTGAGGGGCGATCAATGAACTTGAGGAGCACCCTTGCATGGCCTTCGGTGAGAATTCTCTGCTCCAGATCTATTTTTACATAATCAGGTAAATGCAATAATCTCAACATGTTAGCAATTGTTGAGCGTTTTTTCCCCACCCTTTTTGCCGTTTGCTCCTGTGTATATTTACATTTTATTATGAGCTTATTGTACGCTTCTGCCTCTTCAATAACGTTGAGGTCTTTTCGTTGAATATTTTCAATGAGTGCCAATTCTAATGGCGAGTCGTCGCCAACCATGTCACGAATGATGACAGGGATTTTTTTTAGTCCTGCGCGTTGAGAGGCCCTTAACCTCCGCTCTCCTGCAATTAACTGGTACGTACCATTTTTTTGAGCTATTACGACAAGTGGCTGAATAACCCCATGCTCTTTAATTGATTGTGCCAGCTCATCCAGTCCCTCTTCGTCGAAATAACTGCGTGGCTGCTGCTGATTCGGAGAAATTTTTTCGATTTCACATTCAAAATATTTCTCACTTTCGTCTTCCTGCTGCGGGAAAAGGATACTGACCCCTTGTCCTAGGCCATTTTTTTTGCCTGACATCTCTATTTCCTCTGATTTTTAAGAAACTCCCCAGCCAGATCCATATATGCAATGGCGCCACTGCAACGGCTATCATACTCAATAATGCTCTGTCCATGACTAGGGCACTCGCTAAGCCGAACATTCCGCGGAATTACTGTTTTAAAAACCTGCTTTCCAAAGTGCTTGCTGACCTCATCGGCAACTTGAAAGGTAAGTTTGTTCCGTTTATCATACATAGTGAGCAAAAGCCCTTCAATAAAAAGCTTACGGTTGAAAGCCTTTTTAACAGATCTGATGGTCTTAACGAGTTGCGCTAATCCTTCCAATGCGTAATACTCACATTGCATGGGAATAAGCACGGAATGAGCAGCAGTGAGCGCGTTTACGGTGAGAAGACCCAGTGAGGGGGGGCAGTCAATCAGGATGTAATCAAAGCAGCTCAATACCGGGAAAATCAGTCTTTTTAAGTTAAATTCTCTGTTTTCCAAGGGTACAAGCTCTATCTCGGCGGCCACCAGATCTATGCTTGTTGGTGCTATGGAGAGATTGCTCTCATTTGTGGAACAAAGGATGTCTGCCAGGGGAATTTCACTGGTATAGCTGTGATAGAGGTGATTCTTCAGTGCGGATGCCTTGACCCCTAATCCGCTTGAAGTATTCCCTTGGGGATCAGAATCAATAAGGAGTATTTTTTTTCTTTTTTTGGCCAGCGCCGCCGCTAAATTGACTGCCGTGGTAGTCTTGCCCACACCTCCCTTTTGGTTGGCAACGGCGATTACTTTGGCTTCTTTTTTCGAATCCATTTGCTTCCTTACCGGTTGGGTACTTTTTTTATCT
>JACDZF010000319.1 GCA_013426795.1 Desulfocapsa sp.
GCGATGGAGAGGAGGTAGAGCATGGCCAGCCGCTCACTGTTGCCGATGGTCTCGGCGCACCGCCTGATAAAAGATTCGTCATTGAGATCCCGGCGCAAGGCGTTCTCCGGCATAAACAGATGATAGCGGATCAGAAAAACCAGGCATTCGCACTCGGCCGGCTCAAGCCCCAGACGCCTCCCCACCGCTCCCACCATTTCCGCGCCGATCTGGGAGTGATCCCCACCCGAACCTTTTCCGATATCGTGGAGCAAGGCAGCCAGATAAAGAATCTGGGGTGAGGCCACCGACAAATAAACCAGGGAATCCTGCTCCACCAGAATGCGCAACTCAGCCACGGTCTGCAGCAAATGTCGATCCACGGTATAGATATGATACAAGTCATGCTGGGCCAGGGTGCTGATCCCTGCAAACTCAGGGATATAGGCCGTGAGCAGGCCTGTCTCAAGCATCACTTCGAGGATCGGAAGCGGGTCTCCAGGGTGGAGCAGCAACTCAAAAAAAGGCCTGGACATGCGGGGTGAACGCCGAAGCTTGTCATCCATCAGATCAAGCCCGGCACTGATCATCTTGCGGGAACGGTGATGCACAGGAGCCCCGGTTTTGGCCGATGCCAGAAAAAGACGCATCATCAGATAGGGCCTGGCCGCAAGCTCCTTTGCCGAGGCCATCAGATGAATCCGGTTATGCCGCAGCTCTATTCCCTTCTCAAGAACCCGGTCATGGTCGGATCTCTCTCCTTTCAAGGCCAGACCCAACACCTCATCCACGTGTTCAAAAAAAAGGTCGGTGATCACCGCCACGGTTTGAAGATGCCCATGCACATCGCGCATGAACCCTTCCACCCCCAGCATCTCCGGCCCATCCTCATAGCCCAGCAAACGGGACAGCTTTTCCTGATGCTCAAAATAGAGCTGATCATTCTTGCGGCCACTGAGAGAATGCAACTGATTCCTGATCTTGACCAGTTCGCCCCAGGAATTCACAAAGGCCGTCCTCTCCTCTTCCAGGAGAATCCCCGCTTCCACGATGCCACGCAGACCATCGAGACTGAAAACCACCTTCGCCGTCCACAGCATGGCCTGAATATCACGCATCCCGCCTTTCCCCTCCTTGATGTGCGGTTCAAGGAGATAACTATGGATGCCGAAACGCTTGCGGCGGGCATCACGAAAGGCTCGCATACTGCGGACAAATTCCTCCCGCCCACCCTCAATGAAAACCTGGCGATAACGGGTCAGCAAATCATCAAACAACTCCTGCGAACCGACGAGCAATCTTGCATCAAGCAGGGCGACCCGGAAAAAAAAATCCTCACCGGCGTGGTCAAGGGCCTCTGCCACCGTGCGCACCCCATGCCCCACCTCAAAGCCTGAATCCCAAAGCGGATAGAGAATGGCCTCAGCCACTTTTTTGATTTCTTCCGGCTGACCCTGCTGCTCCTGCTGATACAGAATCAACAGATCGATATCTGAATGGGGAAACAACTCCTGCCGGCCATAGCCGCCTAGGGCGGCCACGGCCACGGTGCCTGCAAACCCACTGACGGCTCCGAGAAAAAGCTGTCCGATAAAGTCATCGACAAGCTTACTCTGTTCAGCGAGCAGGGCCTCACCGTTCAGCCCCTGCTGTCGCAATTTTTCCAGGGCGGCACCTTGAACTCGAAGGGGTGCTGATTGTACAGATGAGTTCTGAGCCATTATCAATGGGAAGGCAAGGCTGTAACTTGCAGGACGTCTGAACGGCTGTATGCGGGAAGCGGCATAAGGATCCGTAATGAAATATGCAGAAAAGCGCTGCTTATTTCATTGCACAATTCAGAGATTACTTGCCGCACGCCACTCCCGCATACAGCCGAAAAAGACTGGCTGTATGCGGGAAGCGGCATAAGGATCCGTAATGAAATA
>JACDZF010000040.1 GCA_013426795.1 Desulfocapsa sp.
TTTTTTGCAAGAATAGAATCTGCGAAAGGCTCGTATCCCGTTTATCGGGGTTAGAATTTTTTCAGGCGCTAACCCTTCACCCGGGCTATGTGGATTCTCTCCCTGTCCCCTGCCCCGTCTCATCGCCCCTCGCCGGTTTTCCGCTGGAAGCCTTTTCAGGACAGGAGGCGCGAATAAAATCACTCTCCCCTTGCCCTCCCTTCCTTTTTCTTCACATCATATTCTCCGGGTCCACATCAACGGCAATCTGGATATCCCCCACAGCCACCTCCGTCTGGCGTGTTACCACCTGGTCACAGACCGCGTGCAGATCATCATGATCGGCACTTTTAAGCAATACCTGCCAGCGATAGCGATCACGCAACCGGTCCAGGGGAGATGGGGCCGGCCCGAGAATCTCCACCGGGGGGCGTTTCGGATCTGCCGACAGAGTTTTGGCAAATGACCGGCATATGGCCCCGATGTCGGCAGCAGCCTTCTGGACTTCACGTTCCCTGCTTCCCTGAATATGAATATTGATCATCCTCAGCATGGGAGGAAAGGCCGGCAGCCGGCGGATTGCCATCTCCTTCTCATACATCTCAGTGTAGGCGTGGCGCCGGGCATAGTCAACGGCGTAGTGATCAGGTCGCAGGGTCTGGATAATCACCTGACCGGGGCTGTCGCCCCGTCCGGCCCGGCCACTGACCTGGGAAAGGAGCTGATAGGTGCGCTCGGCGGCGCGAAAATCGGGCATGCTCAGACCTCCATCAGCCCACACCACTCCCACCAGGGTCACTTCCGGAAAATCATGGCCCTTGGCAATCATCTGGGTCCCGATCAGGATATCAATCTCACGGTTGTGCATGGCCGAGAGAATGTGGAGGAATTTTCTACGATCCATGGCGGTGTCTGAATCAAGACGGGCGATTCTGGCTGTGGGCAGCAGCTCCAGCACCTCCTGCTCGATGCGTTCGGTGCCAAAGCCCACCGGGACCAGTTTGTCTGACCGACAGCCGGAGCAGAGCTGACTGCTGGTCAGGGAGTAGCCGCAGTAATGACAGACCAATTGGTTTTTTCCCTTATGAAAGGTGAGGGAAATATGACAATGACGGCATTCCATCGGCTTGCCGCAATCCTGACATAAATAGACCGAGGCAAAGCCCCTGCGATTCAGGAGTAACAGGCTCTGTTTTCCCTGGGCGAGGGTTTCCTGGAGCCGCAGTTGCAGTTTATGACCCAATGCCTTGCCATAGGCCTTTTCTGACTTATCGCGCAGATCCACCAGGGAAACCGCCGGAAGGGATCGTTCCTGCACCCGTTTGCCCATGGTTAAAAGGGAATATTTTCCCTGTCGGGCATGGAAGAAGCTGGTCACGGAAGGGGTGGCCGATCCCAGCAGGACCACCGCCTTTTGCAGACGTCCGCGCAGTATCGCCAGATCCCGGCCATTGTAGCGCAGACCCTCATCCTGTTTAAAGCCGTTATCATGCTCTTCATCAACCACGATCAGTCCTGGATCCGCCAGGGGAGCAAACACCGCGGATCTGGCGCCGATGACAATGCGTGGTTCGCCCCCACCCTTCTCTGATCCTTCATGTCTTCTGAAGGCCTGCGCCCACTGGTCATAGCGCTCACCAGTGGAAAGTCCACTGTGCAGAATCAACACCCGGTCGCCGAAACGAGAGACAAAGTGGGCTTCGAGCTGTGTGGCAAGGGCGATCTCGGGAACCAGAACCAGGACGTCACGGCCAGCAGCAAGACTTGCCTCAGCCGCCCGCAGATAGACCTCGGTTTTGCCGCAGCCGGTGACACCGTGGAGTAAATATGTGGTAAAATCTTTCCTGGTTATGGCAGGAACAAGTTCCGCAAGTACCTGCTCCTGGTCTTCAGTGAGGGACTCAGGGCGGGGAAACCAGGCGAATTTTTCTCCGTAGGGATTACGAAAAACCCGTTGCTCGCGGCGCGTCACCAGTCCCTGTTCGACTAAAAACGGAAGGGCCCTGGCGGCACCGCCATAGGCTCGAGTCAATTCGCGAATGGGAACAAAACGCTCAACATCGGTGCCCGCCAGCAATTTAAGGAAATAGATGGTTTTGATATGGGTAAAGGAAAGAACAATGGACAACTCTCTGGTCAGGGTTTGACCAAAAGACCTGATCTCATCCTTCGACGGTTCAGGGGTGGTGCAGGGTGCCAGATTCAGGGAGGAGGAACAGGAATAGCAGGACTCCTGCTTGATCCGGGCCGCGTTGCCAATGATGATCTCCCGGATCTCAACCAGACCCTGATCCATCCAGGATTCAATCTGTGTGCGATCACGATGCCGAGCCATGATCTTGCGGGATTCAGGGGCACTCAGATATCCTTTCTCAACCAGCAAGGACATCAGCCCGGGCTCATGCCAACCAGCCCTGTCAGGGATTCCTTTCAGCTCTCTTCGACCAAGATCGGTGAGAAAAACCTGCTTGCCGCTGCGCGGGGCAAGACCACAGGGCAAGGCAGTCTTTATGACTTCACCCAGCGGATAATGGTAATAGTTTGCCACCCAGCGAAAAAATGGGATCAGGTCAGGGGGGAAAATCGGTCTCTGATCGAGGACCTCAATAATTTTCCGCAGCTTGTAGGCAATATCCTCTTCCGGCATCAGCCCCAGAACATAGCCGGTCACCCGGCGCTGACCAAGGGGAACCAGCACCCGTCTGCCGATCAGATCAGCCTGGCCATCCAGTCTGGAATCCGGGGCAATCTCATTGGATTCATCATCAAAAAGATAGGTGAGTGTCTGCCACAAAGGCACAGCCACCGCCACCTCGAGCCGGATCATAGGGATGCTGCCAACTCCTTGATATGGGCCTTGAGCTCGGCACCGAGTTTATTATGGAGCAGGCCATAGGCGATGATGGCCTTCAGATATCCCATCTTGTCGCCGGCATCATAGCGGGTTCCCTGGAACTCATAGGCATACATATCCCGCTTTTTGCCCAGGGCCTGCAGGGCATCGGTCAGCTGGATTTCACCACCATGCCCGGGGGTGGTCTTGCCCAGCAGATCAAAGATCTCAGGCATAAGGATATAACGACCGATAATGGCAAGGTCGGAATCGGTGGTACCCGGCGCCGGTTTCTCAATCATCCTGGTGACCTTATGGGTGCGTTCCCGCTCCATCATCTCACCCTCGACAATACCATATTGAAAGGTCTGATCCTCGGGCACTCGCTGCACCGCGACAATGGACTCCTGCACGTCATCAAAGAGATCAAGCATCTGCCGGGCACAGGGGGTTTTGCTCAAGACCAGATCGTCGCCCAGCATGACCATAAAGGGCTCATCCCCCACCACGTGCTTGGCCGTCCAGATGGCATGGCCCAGGCCCAGGGGTTTTTTCTGGCGGATGGAGACGATATCAATGAGATTGGAGATATTGTTCAGCTCTTCACCGAGAGCGATCTTCTTCTTCTCCTTGAGGACACTGTCGAGGTGAAAGTCATAGTCAAAATGGTTCTCGATGGCCGACTTGCCGGCACTGGTGATAAAGATCACCTGGTCAATCCCCGAGGCCACGGCCTCTTCAACGATGTACTGGATGGTGGGCCGGTCCACAACGGTGAGCATTTCTTTAGGAATGGCCTTGGTGGCGGGCAGGAACCTTGTTCCCAGGCCGGCCACGGGAATCACTGCTTTTCGTACCTTCATGTGACGTTCTCCTCTTTCAGGGTGACGGATGAAATGGTATAAGGGCTCAGGATGTGGAGCCTTACCACTCCTGATTTTAAAATCATCTATACCATAGAATCCAAAGATCAACCGTAACTATCCAGTAGTGCCCCATCTGCTTCGTCATCGGCTTGGCTCATGTACGAACCAGTACACTTCGCAGACCTCTTTCTCGCATATGGAGCACTCCTGAAGAGTTACACTACGTGGTATTCCATTCCTCTCCGGAATCAAGCTGTATAGTTACGATCAACCATCCATTCCATGACAATTCATTCCCCGCAAGCCCTTCCCATCCTCAATCATAAAGCCGAGATCCAGGAGGCCTTACGCGGCCATCAGACCATCATCATAGCCGGTGACACCGGCTCGGGGAAGACGACGCAACTGCCGCAATACTGCCTTGAGTTTTCTAAAACCGAGGAAAAATGCGGCAGCAAAGGTCGCAGAAGAACGGATCTGGTCATCGGCTGCACCCAGCCGCGCCGCATCGCCGCCCTCTCTGTTGCGGAACGGGTTCGTGAGGAGTTGACCGAAAAGGGCGAAAACGGCCTCCTGGTTGGCTCCAAGATCCGGTTCCACGACCAGACCACCCCCGATACCCGCATCAAGTTCATGACCGACGGAGTCCTCCTGGCCGAGACCAGAAACGACCCGCTGCTCAGAAAATACGGGGTGATCATCATTGACGAGGCCCATGAGCGGAGCCTCAATATTGATTTTCTCCTGGGCTTTCTGAAAAACCTGCTGCCCAGACGGCCCGATCTGAAACTGATCATCACCAGCGCCACCATCGATACCGCCATCTTTTCCCACCATTTCGACCAGGCGCCGGTACTCACCATTGTTGGCAGAACCTACCCGATTACGGTTCGTTATGCCCCCGTGGAAGATGACGATGCCGACGCAGGGGATGACCGGGGAGACTATATCAGCCATTGCGTTCAGACCGTGGTTGACCTCCATCTCCACAACGGATCACGCGACACACTGATCTTCCTTCCCACCGAGCGTGATATCCGCGCCTGCTGCACCCTTCTTGCCGGGAAAATGCCGGAGGCCGTCGTCCTCCCCATCTTTGGCCGCCTCCAGGGTGCCGACCAGCGACGTATTTTTCAGTCCTTCAAACAGTGCAAGATTGTGGTGGCGACCAATGTGGCGGAAACCTCCATAACCGTGCCCGGGATCAGATATGTGGTGGACTCGGGGCTGGCCCGAATCTCCCAGTATAATGTGCGGGCCAAGACCATCAGCCTGCCCATCACCAGAATCTCCCGGGCCGCCTGCGACCAGCGCAAGGGCCGGTGCGGCAGGATTGGAGCGGGTATCTGTGTCCGCCTCTATTCGGAAGAAGATTACCTCAGCCGGGAGGAATTCACCTCGCCGGAGATCAAGCGGGCCAACCTGGCAGAGGTTATCCTCCAGATGATTGCCTATCATCTGGGAGACCCGCACTCCTTCCCCTTTGTCGAACCACCCTCCCCCGCCACCATCCGCGATGGCTACAAACTCCTCACCGAACTTGACGCCATCGACGAGAATGGCAAGTTGACCGATCATGGCCGGATCATGGCGACCCTGCCCATGGACCCATGTATCGCCAGAATCATCATCGCCGCCCGGGAGAACAACTGTCTGCGCGAGATCAAGGTGATCGCCGCCGCCCTCGCCATTGCCGACCCCCGGGTCAGGCCCGCCGACCGGGAACAGGAGGCCGACATCGCCCACCGGAAATTTGCGCACGTACGCTCCGACTTCCTGACCCTTCTCAATATCTGGGACCTCTTCCATGACGTTCAGCTGCAAACCAGGTCCTGGAGTCGCCTGAAAAAATTCTGTACCAGCCATTTTCTCTCCTTCCAGCGCATGCACGAATGGCTTGATCTGCACGAACAGCTGGAGCGGCTCCTGACCCTGCGTCCGGGATTCGATGAAAACGCAAGCCCCGCCTCCTACGCCGCCATCCACCAATCCCTGTGCACCGGTTTTCTGCGAAATATCGCCATGAAACAAAAAGAGAAGCTGTACCTTGGAGGCGGTGGAATTGAGCTGACGATCTTTCCCGGCTCGACCCTGGCGATCAGGCAGAAGCCTGAGGATGCCAGACAGCAGCGGGGCGGGAGGAGTGCCCCGAACCATTCACCCAGCGGGGATGGACAAGTAAATCCAAATCCTGGCGAGGCGGGGGATGGCGTAAGCAGTCAATGGATCATCGCCTCCTCATTTCTGGACACCTCCCGCCTCTATGCCATGACCGTGGCCGCCATCGACCAGCAATGGCTGGAATATCTGGGTGGCAAACTCTGCAGACGATCCTGGTCAAGCCCCCGCTGGCACAAGAAATCGGGGCAGGTCGTGGCCGATGAAAAGGTTACCCTCTTTGGCCTGGTCATCGTTGCCAGCCGCAAGATCAACTATGGCCGGATCGACGCCCGATGCCAGGCCGAGGCCCGACAGATCTTTATTCAGTCAGCCCTTATTCATGGTGAGCTGGAATCCCCCTTTCCCTTCCTCCAGAAGAACCTGGGCCTCATCGAGGAATGGCAGGCCACCGAAGAACGTCTGAGAAAGCGGGATATTGTCGTGGATGAGCGAACCCTCTTTGCCTTTTATGAGCAACGACTGCCGCAGGACGTCTATGACCGCCACACCCTGAACCGATTCCTGCGCAAGGAGGCAAACAGGCAGGCCCTCGAGATGGGCGATTCCGATATCCTCAACCGCCGCCCTGAGCAACGGGAACTCTCCGATTTCCCGCCCCTGCTCACCGTCGGCTCGCACCAGTTCCGGCTGGAATATCACTTTGCCCCCGGAGCACCCGATGACGGGGTGACCGTGCGGATCCCCCTGGATCTCGTCGATACCCTCCATGAGTCCTTCTTTGAATGGCTGGTGCCGGGCCTGCTCAAGGAAAAGGTCACCTTCCTGCTCAAGGGGCTGCCGAAGAATATCCGTAAATTTCTCATCCCCTTAAACGGCACCGTTGATCTGCTGCTGGATGATCTGGACATGTACAAGGGTTCCCTTCTCCAGGCCCTGGAGCGCTCTCTCCTGAAGTCCTTCCGGCGCGCAATCTCCCGTGCCGACTGGCCCAGCGAACTGCCGCCCCATCTGTCCATGCGCTTTCTTCTTTTTGACCATTCCGGTCAGGAGGTGGCGACGGGCAGATCACTGGCCAGACTTAGGGAGGGACGCCATCAACCCGCAACCAGTACCTCTCTGGCCCGTCTGAAATCAGCGGATAGAAAGACCCGGACCTTATGGGAAGGGAAGCTCTTTTCCGCTTGGAACTTTGACGGCCTGCCCACCTCCCTCACCCTCTACAGTCCCCAGCAGGAGATGTGCGGGGCCCTTTTCCCGGCCTTCAAAGTGATCAGGGATCGCGGCGGGGTGGCCATTGAATTTATCCCGGATCAGCACCAGGCCGTCCGCCAGAACCGGGAGGGACTGAATTTTCTGTATCAACTGCAGGTGGCCGAACAGTATAAGGCCCTGAAAAAATACTGCACCTCCAGCCTTTCCGGGCCCTCATCCGCCTGGCTTATCCAAGGCCTGAGCCGACGAACCGGGATCAGCACAGAGGCACCAGGTAAGCGGGAAACCCCTGGGCAGGGCCGCCCCGGTGAGATCCAGGCCAGGGATGGCGGGAGCGCCGCGGCCCTTCTTTCCTTTATCCTCAGCTCCCTTTTCCAGACAACCAGTGTCTCCATCCCCCGCCGCGAACAATTTGAAGAGACAGTGGCCAGAGTCAGGAAACAGAATTTCCATGCCCAGGGACGAATCATCTGCGATACCGTCATGGCCCTGCTCCGGCAGCGCAGGGAGGTCAGTTCCCATATCCAGCGCTTTGCCGATCTGGCCAAAAAATCCCATTGTTTCGTGGAACAACGATTTGACGAATACCATCGTCTGCTCGACGAGATTCTTCCTGTCAACTTTCTCGAATCAAAGACGCTGACCGAGCTGGAACGCTGCTCCAGGGACATGAAGGCGCTGATCATTCGAATTGAACGGGCCCATGCCGACCCGGCCAAGGATAGCCTCAAGGCCGTTCAGCTCCTACCGCACCTGCACAATCTTCACCATATCGACTCCAGGGAGAAAAATCTCTCCCTCGAATGCCGGTTGCGACTGAAACAGTACCGGGAGATGATCGCCGACTTCCGCCTGACCCTGTTTGCCCCGGAAATCTGCGGAAACATCCAGGTTTCTGCAAAAAAACTGAGCCGGCTATGGCAGGAGCTGACCCAGCTGAGCTGAAGACAGAAGCATGCCGACTGCGCACCCATCCCTATCATCCATTCTGCCCTCCGTGGATTTGTCTCCCATAATCCCCAGGGCCAAAAAAAAATATTCTCAATTATTTTTTAATTTACCTTGCAATCCTCTTCCTATTCTTTATGATAAAAAGTTAATAGTATCAGCACCATGCAAAAAGACCCCTGAAAAAGCGCGACGGCACTCGTTGTCCTGACTGCGGGTGGCGGCAGGCAGTCGGCTCCCCGGCATGGATGAATATTATCAGGTACTTACGTCCCAGACCGGCGGCCATGGGACGATGAGGGAGCTGCTCTTTCCATGCGATTCGGCAATACCAGCGATACGCTCTTCCGCGCCATTCCCATGAAACTGATGTTTCTGGTGTTCGCCGTGCTGCTTTTTCTGCATCATCCCGTTGAGGCTGCCCTGGATGAAGGCAGGGTGAGGGCCGCCGTCATCTTCCATATCGTATCACTGACCCAATGGCCGGGTGCCCATGCCGAGCAATCCCCATCGCGCAACTTTTTTCCCTCCATCGTTCTGCTCGGCAAGGACCCCTTCGGCATTGCTGATGTTCTCAGCAGGAACATGAAGGAGAACCCTTCCTCCACCAACAAGATAATCCTGCAAGTCACATCGCTCAAAAGTCCGGGAGACCTCGCTCTTTTTGAAAATATTCTTGCCACCAACCAGATCCTCTATCTGACCAGTGACGGCATGCAGTACCTCCCCCAGATTGCCCCTCTGCTTAAAAAACGGCCCATCCTGACCATAGGCGAGACGGAGAGCTTTTGTGAGAATGGGGACGGCATGGTCTGTCTCACCACCGAGTCCCAGAGATTGATCATCCATATCAACCACAAGCTGTCAACGGACATCGGCTTCTACTTTAGCGCTGAACTGTTGCGGCACGCGATTCTGGTGACCCCATGAGATGGCCGCTGACATTTTTCAGAGATCTCTCGTTTCGCACAAAAATCGTCGCCATCTGCATGGGGGTGAGCGTTTTCACCCTTCTCATCGGCGGCCTTTCACTCTTCGCCATTGATCTTGTCAATATGCGGGAAACATTACGAACCAAGCTGATCACCCAGGCGGACATCATCGGCCAGAGCGCGGCCTCCTCCATCGTCTTTTACGATCTCGACTTTGCCAGTCGGCTGCTGAGCACCCTTGCCGTCAATACCCACATTCTGTCCGCCATCCTCTACCTCCAGGACGGGACCCTGTTTGCCAGCTATACGAAACCGGACATGGCAGATGTCAAGCCCCCGGCCATGCCGGCAGCGGATCTGACCAATCTGACTCCATTATATCTGGAGGTGGCCCGCCCCTGCCTCCTCCATAATGAACAGGTGGGAGTTATTTATATTCGTTCCGATCTCACCGAGATCTCCCAACGGATTCGTTTTTCGATTCTTATCTCCAGTGCCGTTTTTCTGGCTGCAATCGTTGCCTCACTGGTTCTCACATGGTGGTTACAACCGCTGATCATGGGGCCGGTAAACGCCTTGACCACCGCGGCCAGAGACGTTGCCGAGAAAGGCGACTATACCCTTCGGGTTGAGCAGGTCAGTCATGATGATCTGGGGGTCCTGGCGAACACCTTTAACCGGATGCTGGATCAGATTCAACAGGCCACCACCAAGCTCAGTAACAGCGAGCAGAAACTCATCGAACATCGCAAGAATCTGGAACGGCAGGTAAAAACGCGGACAGCTGATTTGGAAGTGGCCAATCAGGAGCTCCAGGATTTTGCCTATATTGTTTCCCATGACCTCAAGGCTCCCCTGCGGGGCATCAACCAGCTGGCCACCTGGATCTCTGAAGATTATGAGCCGCTGCTGGCGGAAGAGGGCCGTCGACAACTTGCCCTGATGAGGGAGAGGGTCACACGGATGTACGCCCTTATTGATGGTATTCTGCTTTACTCACGCATTGGCCAGTTCCAGGAACAACGTCAGGAAGTCGACCTTCAGGTGATTGCCACCGATGCCATCAATATGCTGGCACCACCGGAGCATATCCGCATCAGCATCGAGGGAACGCTTCCCTTTGTGCTGGCCGAAAAGGTTCGAATGCAGCAGCTTTTTCAGAATATTCTCAGCAATGCCATTAAATTCATGGATAAACCGCAGGGCAGGATTGTGATTTCGTCCAAATGCGAGAACCATATCTGCACCATCACCATCACCGATAATGGCCCAGGTATTGAGGAGAAGTATCATCAGAAGATCTTCCAGATATTCCAGACATTAAACACCATGCCTCAGAACAAGGACAGTACCGGAATTGGCCTGTCACTGGTTAAAAGGATCGTCGAACTGCACGGCGGGACCATAAATGTACACTCAAAAGTTGGCGAAGGGACAGAGTTTATTTTTACCCTTGAACAAAAAAGGCTGAGCAATGCACAACAACAAACCAGTTCTCCTGGTTGAAGACGATACCGTGGATGCCATGACCGTCCGTCGAGCCTTCAAGGATCTAGGCATCAACAACCCCTTACATCACGTGACCAACGGGGAAATAGCCCTGATCCGTTTACGTGACTTGAAAGCGGAGCATCCCTGCCTCATCCTGCTGGATTTAAATATGTCGAGAATGAGTGGCACCGAGTTTTTAGTGGCTTTGAAAAAAGACCCCTCCCTCCGAAAAATCCCGGTGGTGGTGTTCACCACCTCCGATGAAGAACGTGACAGGAGAAACAGCTTCAACCTGGGAGTGGCCGGTTATATTTTAAAACCCGTTGATTACAGCCATTTCATTGAGGTTATACGGACCATCTACACATACTGGAACTTAAGTAAAATCGCCCCCACGGAGTTGTTAAAATGAATACCAAACTCTCAATCCTGCTGGTTGAAGATGAGCCCATTGACCGCCTGGCCTTTGAACGGTATGTCAAAAAAAATGGCATTGACTGCCATTACCGACAGGCAGGATCTGTGCGTGAAGCCAAGGAAATACTGAACACAGAGTCATTTGATGCCTTGATTTTTGATTATATGCTGGGTGACGGCACAGCCATTGACCTGTTCCATCTCGCTGGAGATACCCCCATAATCGTGGTCACCGGATTGGGCGACGAAATGATAGCTGTCTCCGCCATGAAGGCTGGAGCCGCCGATTATCTGATCAAGGACACCCAGGGCGGATACCTGAACACCATTTTTATGGTCATCGAGCGGGCCATCCAGAACAAAAGAAATGAAATTGAGATCGTTGCCTATCGGAACAATCTTGAGCAGATGGTGACAGAGCGAACTTCCGCCCTCGCGGCTGAGATGGTTCAGCACCAGAAGGCTGAGCGGGCGCTCCAGGAGAGTAAAAGAAACTGGGAGCGCACCTTTAATGCCATTACCGATATGATCATCATCATCAGTGTGGAAAGAGTTATTGTCACTGCCAACGAAGCCGCAGCCAAGGTATTGAATTGTTCCCTGGATGAACTTACCGGGCAATCTTATCATGATATCTTTGGATCAAACATTGATGACCCCACCCTCTGTCCCTTGGAATGCCTGTTCAATCAGCAGCAAGGCCTGACCGTTGAGTTTCAGTTTAGTAAGGAACAGACCCATCTTGTCAGCTGTTCTCCGGTATATGATACCAATGGAGCCATTATGGAGATTGTCCTGGTGGGGAAGAATATCACCGAGCAGAAAAAATTGGAGAATCAGCTTGTCCATGCCCAGAAGATGGAGGCCATCGGGGTTCTGGCAAGTGGTATCTCCCATGATTTCAATAATATCCTGACGGGAATTCTGGGCTATTCGCAGTTAGCCATAAATAAGGCGGAGCCGAAATCCTTTATTTACAAGGCCCTTGATTGCATTAATTCCGCCGGACTGAGGGGCCGGGACCTGGTTCGACAGATCCTCGCCTTCAGCCGAACAAGCTCCGAGAGCAAAGAACTCATCCAGATTCAACCCATTATCCAGGAGGCCCTGAGGCTGTTGCGCGCCTCGCTGCCAAGCAATATTGCCATCCAGCAGGATATTGACCCGGAGTGCGGTTTTATCATGGCAAATCCAATACAGATCCATCAGGTCTTGATGAATCTCTGCACCAATGCCAGTCATGCCATGGAGGAAACAGGCGGAAAGCTTCGAATCTCTTTAAAGATGACCACCCTCAACGACGGGCAGATGGCCGATCTCCACCTTCCTTCGGGCAGTTATCTGGTCATCTCCGTGGAGGATTCGGGCACCGGAATAGCGCCGGAGACGGTGAACCGTATTTTCGAACCATTCTTTTCCACCAAGGGGGTGGGCAAGGGAACCGGCATGGGATTGTCCGTTGTCCATGGAATTATTACCCAGAGCGGTGGAGCCATCACCGTCGAGAGTACCCAGGGAAAGGGGACAACCTTCCTTGTTTTTCTCCCATTATTCAAAGCGAAAACCGCCGAGCCCATCCCCGAGCTGGAAGCCCCTCCCCTGCCCACCGGAACCGGACGAATCCTTTTTGTCGATGATGAAGAGCAGATTCGGTCATTTTCCAAAACAATGCTCGAGATACTGGGCTATGAGGTTATTCTGGCTGCCGATGGCCTGGAGGCACTGGAAATCTTTACCGCCAGTCCCAACGATATTGATCTGGTAATAACCGATAAAACCATGCCGGGAATCAATGGTCTGGTTCTGGCGTCCAAGATACGGGAAGTGCGTCCTGATACCCCGATAATCCTCTGTTCCGGTGATCAGGCCTGCAATGTTCCCGGCATGCTGGATAAGAGCTGCGTCGATAAACTTATGACCAAACCATTTGTCATCAAAGACTTGGCGATCATAGTCCAAGAGGCCATGAATCATAGATCGGCACCATAACCACCGAGGACCATTCTGTGAAAATGCCCTTATCCCTATCAGTCGTCATTCTCCTTGCATTCCTTCTCGGGATATTAATTCCCGGTGCGAATGCGGAAGAGGTTGACCCGGAAAATCCCTTTACCATGTCATTGGCTCAGCTGATGCAGGTGGAGATCACCGGCGCCACCCTCACCGAGAAGTCGCTAAAAAATGTCCCCGCCGCAGTCACAGTCTTTACCCGTGAAGAAATCCGGCGCCTGGGAATGGACTATCTTTATGAACTCCTGAATCTGGTTCCGGGATACCAGACCCAGCGCTACTCCGATATGTCCACCGGTTCCTACTACAGCAGTCGGGGCCGTCGTCAGGGGCCTAACAGCAGAGAGGTGCTGCTGCTGCTTGACGGCCGCCCCATGAATGATCCCCGCACCAATGGCCCGGCCTTCGGAACCCGGGTCCCATTGGGACAAATAGAACGGGTAGAGATAATTCGCGGGCCTGGATCGGCCATTTACGGCTCCAATGCCTTCACCGGTGTTATCAATGTCATCACCATATCCGATGAAAATCAGGCCAGTCTCAGTGCCCGTTCAGACAACGCGCAACAAGGGGAGGTTCATCTCTCCGGCAGAAACGATGAGTGGTCCGCAAAGCTCTTTGCCCATGGAACCCATGAGGGAGGACAGGACTACACGGTTCCCGATCCCTACGGTGCCGGCTCCCTGACCACCTCAGACCCTGCCCGCAGCGGCGACTTTGACATGAGCATCGGTCATGGAAAAACCAAACTGAGCCTGCTCCACCGTCAGGTCAGCACCGATGATTTCTACACCGTGGAGCTCCTTGCCAATGGCTTCAATGAGGCGAGCAGTAAGGACACCCTGGTGACTCTGGAGCAATCCTGGAACTGGAACCCCGATTTCACCTCCCATCTTATGCTCGGTTATCGACAAAATGACGTTACCGCTAATATCCAGGTCATCACTCCACCCGGTGCCCTGGAAGCAATCAGTTCTCCATCCAGCAGTGAGCCATTGCTTTCCAAGAGCAACCTCAAGTCCGATGCCCAATACTTAAAGATTGACAACAACTGGGATCTGGATGAGAACAGCAGCCTCCAGGGGGGGGTGGAGTTACGTCGTGACTCAGAGATCGAGGCCCAGTCCCATAGCAATTATGATCTGGCCCAATTTACAGCCATTATGAAAGGTCAAGCTGCACCTCCCGTCAGCTATTACGGTACCCTTGATAATGTTACTCAGATCGGTACCGAAGATAACCAGAATATGGTTGGCCTCTATTCCCAGTATCAACGACCCCTGTGGGAGGAGGCGGAACTAACCATGGGGATTCGCTATGATAAATACAACGGGATCAATGGTGTATTCAGTCCGAGAGCGGCCGTGGTGCAGCAACTCAACTCCATCCACAGCTTGAAGCTGCTCTACGGAGAAGCCTTTCGCGCTCCAACCATGGCTGAAACCGGATTCATAAACCATCCCTTGCTCACAAGCAATCCCGATCTAAGACATGAATCCATTCGAACCTGGGATCTTATCTGGATGGCCCAGTGGCGGAAAATTGGTTTGAATCTTGTAGGGTTTCATAACCATATCAAAGACCCCATTGCCCAGAAGAGTGTGAATAATATCAGTACCTACACTAATCTGGATGAAGATGAGACCAGCCAGGGTCTGGAATTTGAGACCAGCTATCAAATTTCCCCGCCCTGGCTCCTCCGCGCCACCCTCACCAGATTCCTCCAGCTTCCGGACAGCGCCTTGCGTGAGGCAAAAACCCTGGGGTCGCTGATGGTGAACTATGAGAAAGATCTCTGGAATTTCAACCTGGTCGGGGTCTATCACGGCCAGCGCGAGATGTTCAGCAGGAACAGCATCGTGACCCTGGATGATTACTGGGTGGTAAACGGTAAGATCTGTTATCAGGTCACTAAAAAATGGTTGCTCTTTACCCAGGCCAAAAACCTTCTCAATGAAGACTATCAAACCACAGCGTGGGGAACTGGGCTGGAAGAGGGCATTCCCAACCGTGGCCGTGAACTTGCCCTGGGAGTGACCTGGAAGTTCTAAGAAGGTTTCTTCAATGAAATCCATCAAGCAGCGGCGGCCTAGCGGCCATTCCAGCAAAGACAGTCATCGACACGTTACGATTCCTTAGCGATGACTGGCTTTGCACTACCATTTCAAATATTAGCGAGGGGGAGTGCAGATGCATGGAGAGCAACATGACAGTGGTTTCGGGCAGGTTCCGCTGGTGCCCCATTTCACCTTTACCGGCCAGATGCAAGCTGCCATGGACCCGGCTCTGCTCACCGAAATCTTTCAGCTGCGATACGAGGTCTATTGTCTGGAGCGCCAGTTACTGAATCCGAGTGACTATAAGTTTGGCTGTGAGACAGACAATTATGATACCCATGCCTTCCATATTGCCGCCCATACCCTTGAAGGTTTGCTGGTCGGTTCGGTCCGCCTGATTCTAGCAGAGAAAAACGAGGAATTTCTTTTTCAAAAATATTGCCCGACCTTCAACGAATTCTGCCTTCCGCCGGGTGAGCAATGTATTGAGATCTCGCGCCTGATCGTCCATGCTGACTATCGGCGTCGAGCTGGTTATTCATTCCAGGGAGTAACGGGGGAGTATCAGGAAAGAAGAGATGGTGGTCATACCGGGCAAACCATATCCACTCCCCGGCCTGGCGATAAAGAGCGGCGCATCAGCAACCCGCAGATCCATCTGGGCATTTTTCGGGAAATTTATCGTTTCAGCTGTAGAAACGGAATCCGTTACTGGTTCATGGCTATGAAAAGCAGCCTTGCCAGGGTGCTTGGCTCATTTGGTTTGCGTTTTACACCCATCGGCCCGCAAGCCTACTATTTTAAGGTGATGATGCCATATATGGCCAGTCTTGATGAGCTGGAAAGCGATATGCTCAAGGCCAATCCCCGCCTTGCCCAGTGGTTTATGGAAGAATAGCTTCATCACCAGAGGGAGTGGAGGTGAGGAGGCCCCTCGGCAACTTGCGAAAAACCACCCCTCGAAAAAATGAGACCAGCCGTTTACGACGCCCCAGCATCTTTCTCTGCTCCGGGATCAGGCCGGAAGGGGCCACCTTCATCACCGCCATCTTGTATTCGACATGACTGGCAAAACGATTGTCCAGATACCAGGCATAATTCAGTCCCATCAGCAACCCCGGGGGAGTAAACCCCTCATCCCCATTAATCACCCTGGTAAAATGATAGGGTGCCTCCGAGACCGACAGCATTCGGGAAAGTTCCAGATAGGTGCGCAGCTCGGCATCGCTGAACCAGCAGATGCGCTCCTCCGGAGGACGGAGAAAGAGGTGATAGACCTTGCCCAGGGTAATGGAATCAACGCGTAGCGGACGCATCTCCTTATGACGGAAATAGTTGCCGAGAAGCGACTGGCCAAGGGCGACCAGAAACGCCACTTCAAAGGAGTGTTCCTGCTCCAGTTGGTCCTGACGGATCTTAATCAATCCATCCTCAGGATCATAAAAGGAGAAGACACTGTCCCATTTCTGACAGCGCCGCCACAAGTCCTGTTCAATACAGACAATCCCCCGCACCGAGTCGAGGTGGGCCAGGGGGATATCCGGATGTCGCCAGAGAATATTCTCCACCATCCGCAAAATAGTGGCGGTGGTCGCGGGGGCAACGAACCGGTCAGCATTTCCTGCGCCATACATGGCGCCGACGATCCTGATCTGACTGCAAACTGTGGACAGCTCGGCCAGTCGCCTGGCTATCTGCTGATAGCGAAGACAGGGGCTGAGGACGAGTTCAGGAGAGTGGTTGAAAGGGTCATTCGGCACGACCTGGTCTGTGACCGGGGATTGCTCCCCATCCTGTTTCTCAATCGCACTCGTTGGCGCTTTTTCTTGAAAGTGGTCAAACACCGCCCACAGGGTCTTGATCACCTTGGCAAGGTGCACCGGGCCATGCTGGATAACCCCCTGCTCAGCCAGGGCCACCCGGGAAAAAATCCCGCACTCTATGGGAATAAATCCCTGCGCGCAGACCTTGTCGCGATCAAGATAAATGGGAACCTTTCCTTCCACGGCGTACCTCTGCAGGACTGAGGCCGGGACATCCTTGAGCGAGAGAGAAAGAATCTGATCGAAAAGCCCCTTTGTGCCACCCGGAATATTGCGGTCATAGGCACGGAGCAGATCCGAGATATGAAACTTGCGCTCCACATCCCCCAAGCTCCGATCCGTCTCCCCTGCCTGAACCCACAGATTGGAGACCAGAATCTTCAAGGCGCACCGATTCTTTCGCACGGCATCCGCCAGTCCGGGAATCTGAAAGATGGGAATCAGGGAACTGTAGAGACTGCCCGGAGCCAGGACCAGGATATCGGCCTGGTCAATGGCCGAAAAAACTTCAGGCGGGACATGAGGTTTCTCGCAGAACTCCACAAAAACGTGATCGACGGGATAGCCACGCTGGGCGTATCCGGATTTGTATTCCCCCATCACCTCCACCCCGTTGCTGTAGAGCACGCTCAAAAGAGCTTGGGTGGTGGTGCAGGGCAGTACCGCCTTCTCTCCTGCCCCCAGACAGGCGGCCAGAGAACCCAGGGCTTGAATCATGGCATCTGCCGGCAACTCCGGCCTATAAGCGGAATCAAGGGAAGTGCTGGCGGGCGGGATCTTCGCGAAAAGAGCGGCGGCCAGAATCAGATTTCCCAGACAGTGGGGCCGGGAAAGGGTGGGGCGAAGGTGGGGATCGGTGAAGAGAAGCTCAATGAGATGGGTCAGGGTCGTTTGCAGGGAAGAAGGCAGACCATGAAGGGCAAGCTCCGGTTGCGCAAGGAGAAAAGCTGCGGATGCGGGGCGACTGGTAAATCGATAATTGAAGAGAGAGGCCAGGGCCGCCACCACATCCCCGGCCTGGGTCAGGTTCAGACCATACAGGGCCTGGAGCCTGACCGACTGAATGGAGGAGAGCAGGACATGGCGGAGATCGCCCAGGGCGATGAGGGGAAGATCCTTCTGCAACTCACCGCTGGAGCCGCCATCATCGGTGACACAGACGATGGCACGGGTTTGGGGAAAGATTTCTTTCAGCCCGACGAAGGGCTTGCGCGTCCAGACCGGGCGGCGGCTGTCACCGCCGATAAGGTTGGACAGACCAGTGCCGCCGCCAAAAACCACCACCCGCACATCCTCCACCGCCTTCTCTTCCAGGGCAAGGCGGAGATGCTGAAACTGACTGGCAGTTTCAGCATCAAGACCGGGCGGTTCCCCGGACAGGGTCAGCTCCACCAGCTTTTCCCGGAGATCAGTATGGGGAAGCAGATCCAGGGGGGTGAGCTGTCTGGCCAGGAGTTTGTCCAGGCAGACACCTATGGCATCCCGTTTCTGTTTGGGATGGATCTGGGAGATGGGCCCATCGCCGGATTCCTTGGACACGGAGATCAGAGCCCAGTGGCTTCCATCTGCTTCTGAACGGCAGTCACCGACAGGGCCAGGGCCGTCTTTTCTTCCGGGGTCAACTCAAACTCCAGTATCCGCTCCACGCCGCCCTTGCCCAGCACCACCGGCACACCGAGAAAATACCCATGAATTCCAAACTCGCCCTCAAGATAGGCGGCGCAGGGCAGAACCCGCTTGGAGTCGGTGAGTACCGCCTCGGCCATCTCCACCGCCGCCAGTCCAGGCATGTAGAAGGCGGACCCGGTTTTCAGATGATTGACTATCTCGATTCCGCCCTTCTGGGTTCGTTCCACAATGGCGGCAATCTGTTCCGCGCTCAACAGGTCGGTGACGGGTACCCCGGCCACATTGGCAAGGCGCACCAGCGGCAGCATATTATCGCCATGAATCCCCATCACCAGGGCAGTGACATCCTTGGGAGCCACCCCGATGGCCTCGGCGAGGAAGGTTCGATACCGTGCGGAATCCAGAACTCCGGCCATGCCGATTACCTTATGGCGGGGATGGCCGGTGGCCTTGAAGGCGGTATGGACCATGGCATCGATGGGGTTGGTGACCACAATCAGCATACAGTCGGGCGAATGCTTGACCGCCTCTTCCGCGCAGCCCTTGACGATGGAGACATTGATGGCCAGCAGATCGTCACGGGACATGCCCGGTTTTCTGGCAATACCGGCAGCGATGATCACCACATCGGAATTGGCTGAATCCCGGTAATCGTTGCTGCCCGTCACCTTAAAATGAAACCCCTCCACCGGCCCGCACTCCCAAAGATCCAGGGACTTACCCTGGGGAACCCCTTCCACCACATCCAGAAGCACCACATCCCCAAGATTCTTGGCAGCCGCCCAGTGCGCCGTCGTAGCACCAACATTTCCAGCCCCGATAATTGTAATCTTCTTTCTCATGTTATTATTCCTTTTCATTGATTTTTTTTGTTAATCTCTCAATTCGAGGGTCGACACATTTTCTGTTTTATATTCGGCCAAAGGTTCATGTACGGCGGGATAACTATCCATCCAGGTTAAATCTTTACCAATAACGAGCTCCTCAATCGTTGCATGATGAGTATTTTTCATTGGAATAAGGCGCACTTGAAAACCATGTCTTCTCGCCAATTCCCTAACTTCATCCGCATTATCATACGTCATCAAAAAATTACCTTTTACAGATCTGCACAGCCTGAATAATTGCTCATGGTCAAGCATAGAATGACGATAAAGCCTTCTTCCTGCTTTTTTACCTCCTGCTGTATAAGGGGGGTCTACAAAGAAGATTACATCCTCTCGATGTGCATATTCTTGAATGACCTCCAAGCCGTCCTTTTGTAAAAATAATATTCTATCCGCAATTGATTTAATATTAAGAGCCTCTTGCAAAACTCAAAGAGGAAGATTTTAATCTAATATGGTGGAATAA
>JACDZF010000320.1 GCA_013426795.1 Desulfocapsa sp.
CGGGGGCCTGGACCTCTCGCCGACGATCCTGCAATCCTGGCAGCGCTGCCTGGCGCAGCCCGATCTGGACCCTTTGCGGCCGCGCGAGGTCCAGGTGCTGGACAGCGTCCTGCTGCGTGAGCGGGCCGAGCCGCTGGCCGCGCTGGTGCGCCTGGCGGAGTCGGAGCTGCGCATCCTGCTGGAGTCGTTCGCCGGTTCCGGGTACGCGGTCATCCTCACCGATGCGGACGGGGTGATCCTGCGGCATCTCTCCGACCGCACCCTGGAGCGGGAACTGCGGGCGGTCGGCCTGTGGACCGGCGCGGACTGGGGGGAGGCGCGTTTCGGCACCAACGGCATCGGCACCTGCATCGTGGAGGGCCGGCCGGTGACGGTCCACCGCGAGGACCACTTTCTGCGCCAGAATATCGACCTGACCTGCTCCGCCGCGCCCATCCGCGACCCGGACGGCCGCCTTCTGGGTGTCCTGGACGCCTCCTGCTGCGCGGCCGAGGACTCCCGCTCCGGTCAGGCACTGGCGCGGGCGCTGGTCTGCAAGTCGGCCACCATTCTGGAGAATCAGCATTTCCTGCGGCAGTATCGCGACCGCCGCGTGCTGCGCCTGCACGATCGGCCGGAGGGCATCGGCCTGCCGCAGGAGTGCCTGATCGCGCTCGGGGACGACAACCGGGTATTGGCGGTCAATGGCGCCGCACCCGGTCTCCTGGGGGTCGGCGACCGGGCGGCGCTGCGCGGGCGCGCATTGGCGGAGCTCCTGTCCGGCGACCTCGAACCGCTCCTGCTTGGCGTGCCGAACAAGGGGGGTACGATCCGCGAGTTGCACGATCAGGCCTGCGGCCGACGCCTGTTCGGCTTCGTTTACCAGTACCGCAAACCCCAGCGCCGCGCCGATCCGCGGGTCCCCGCCGCCGTGGCGGCAAAGACCATCGGGCCGAACCCCTGCCGTGCCGACCTGTGCACCTTGGAGACCCTGGCGGGAAGTGACCCCGGCATGCAGCAGGCCGCGGCGCGCGCGCGGCGGGTGATGAACAAGCGCATCCCCATCCTGCTCCACGGGGAGACCGGGACCGGCAAGGAACTGTTCTCTCAGGCCCTGCACCGCGCCAGCGAGCGGCGCGACCGGCCCTTCGTGGCGTTGAACTGCGCCGCCATCCCGGAGGCCCTGATCGAGAGCGAGCTCTTCGGTTACAAGCACGGGGCTTTCACCGGGGCCAGCCGGGAGGGTCGGCGCGGCAAGATCGTGGAGGCGAGCGGCGGCACCCTGTTCCTGGACGAGATCGGGGACATGCCGCCGGCCATGCAGTCGCGCCTGCTGCGCGTCCTGGAGACGCAGGAGGTCATTCCGCTGGGGGCCGAGCGGCCGGTGCAGGTCGAAATCAACATCCTCGCCGCCAGCCACCGCGACCTGGCGCAGTTGGTGGTGGATGGGAGCTTTCGGGAGGATCTGTACTACCGGCTCAACGGCATCACGCTCCATTTGACCCCGCTGCGGCTGCGCGGCGATCTGGAAGAACTCGTGTTGCGGGTGCTCGAGGCGCAGAACGACACCGGCGCCGAACTGCGCGTGACCCCGGCGGCCATGGCGGCGCTGCTGGCCTTTGAGTGGCCCGGCAACATCCGGCAACTGCGCAATGTCATCCGCACCGCGGTGGCGCTCTGCGAGCAGGGCATCATCGAGGTCGATCAGCTCAATCTGCCGCGCTTACCGCGGACCGCCGCGCCGGCACCGGCGGTGATCGCCGACCCGCAGGCCCTGCCGGCGGGCGCCGCGGGCCCGCTCAAGGCGGCCGAGATCCAGTTGATCCGCGACTGTCTCGACCGTCACGGCTGGAACATCTCGCGCACCGCCGAGACGCTGAACATGAGCCGCAATACCCTTTACCGGAAGATCGACCG
>JACDZF010000321.1 GCA_013426795.1 Desulfocapsa sp.
CACGACTGCGACCTGCTCAACCGGCTGCCCGAAGGAGCAACCACAACCCTGCTTTGCGCGCGTTGCGGAGCCGTGCTGTACCAGTACAAACCCAACAGCATCGATCGTTCCCTCGCCCTGACCCTGGCGGCCCTGATCCTTTTTATCCTCTCCAACAGTTTTCCCTTTCTGGCCATGAAAAGCGGCGGGCTCATCCAGGAGACCACCCTGTTGACCGGCATTCGCGAACTCTGGAAACAGGAACTGCACGGGCTGGCCTTTCTGGTCCTGATCACCTGCGTTCTGGTGCCCCTCATTCAGATGTTCGGTCTCCTGTATATCCTGACACCCCTCAAGCTGGGCCTTGGCCCGGCGGTTCAGGCCGCCCGGGTTCTGCGTCTGGTGCAGGAGCTTGCCCCCTGGGGGATGATGGAGGTGTTCATGATGGGAATCCTGGTGGCCCTGGTCAAGCTGGGCCACATGGCAACCATCATCCCCGGGATATCGGTTTTTTCCTTCGGGGCCTTGATTTTTATCATGGCTGCCGCCTTTACCAATCTCGACCCGGCCCTGCTCTGGGACCGTGTGGATCTTCGCCGATATGAATAAATCTGCCGTCACCGCCCGTCAGATGGGCCTGATCAACTGCCATGACTGCCATCTGCTGACTCCCGAGGAGCAGTTCCAGGCGCACCCGCACTGCCCGCGCTGCGGCGCCCATCTCCACCCGCGGAAACCCAACAGCCTGACCCGCACCTGGGCCCTGGTGTGGACGGCAATTATTTTGATCATCCCGGCCAACGTCCTGCCCATGACCATCACCACAACCCTTGGCGCCCAGGAGGGGGACACGATCATGAGCGGGGTTCTTTACTTTATGCAGTCCGGCTCCTGGGAGATCGCCTCGGTGATTTTCATCGCCAGCATCTTTTTTCCCTTCTGTAAACTGCTGATCCTGATTTTCCTGCTCACCAGTGTCCGGCTTCAATCACGCTGGCGACCAAAGGACCGCACCTCCCTGTACCGTTTGACCGAACTGGTGGGCCGCTGGTCCATGGTTGATATTTATGTGGTGACCATCCTCGTGGCCCTGGTCAAACTCGGCGCCGTGGCCTCCATCGAGGCCGGCCCGGCCGCCATCTTTTTTGCCGCTGTGGTGACGACGACCATGTTTGCCGCTGAAAGTTTTGATCCCCGACTGATCTGGGATGTTATTGAGGAGAAGATATGAACGACCGCCCATCCATCGAGCACCATGCTGCTGACGCCAAAATCCAGACCAAACGGGTCTTTTCCATCGTCTGGGTCATCCCCCTGGTGGCCCTGATCATCGGCGGCTGGCTGGCCTTCAAGGCCATCAGCGAAAAGGGCCCGGTCATTACCATCACCTTTTCCACCGCCGACGGTCTGGAGGCCGGCAAGACCAAGATCAAATACCGGGAGGTGGATATCGGTCAGGTGGAGACCATTTCCCTGAGCAAAGACGTCTCCAAGGTGCTGGTCACCGCCAAGATGGTCAAGGGCAGCGAGCCCTACCTCACCGACCTGACCAAGTTCTGGGTGGTCCGCCCGAGGATCAGCGGCGGTTCCGTCTCCGGGCTGAGCACGATGCTTTCCGGCGCCTATATCGGCATCGACGGCAGCGAGAAGGGCCGTCCGACCCGGACCTTTACCGGCCTTGAGGTGGCGCCGGTGGTGACCATCGGCCAGCCCGGTCGCCATTTCATCCTGCAGGCCGACATGCTTGGCTCCCTGGATATCGGGGCGCCGGTCTATTTTCGGCAGATCCCGGTGGGGCAGGTGGTGAGTTACGGCTTTAACGAGGATGGCAAGGCCGTTGATATCAAGATTTTCATTGAAGCGCCGCATCATACCAGGGTGACGGAAAACACCCGTTTCTGGAATGCCAGCGG
>JACDZF010000322.1 GCA_013426795.1 Desulfocapsa sp.
ACCAAGCTGGGTGTAAAGCCTCCTTCCTCGTTACAATAACTCGGGAATTTAGGTTATACATCATCAACCCATTGACCAACTTCGGGAGAATCGCCATGTTACTCCATCCAACACTGGAAAAACTGACCACCCTGCGTCTGAACGGCATGGTCGCCGCCCTGCGGGATCAGGTCAATATCGAGACCATAAACGACCTGGGCTTTGAAGAACGCCTGGGCCTGCTCCTTGACCGCGAACAGTCCGTTCGAGAAAACACAAGGATGCAGACCAGGTTACGCAAGGCCAAGCTGCGACAAAATGGTTCTCTTGAAGATATCGACTTCCGCCATCCACGCAATCTGGACAAGGCCCTGCTTCTCAGACTGGCCGATTGTCAATGGATCAAAGAACACAACAATCTGCTGATTACCGGTCCCACCGGGGTAGGAAAATCCTATCTCGCCTGTGCCTTTGCCCAGAAGGCTTGCCGGGAAGGATACTCCGCCCTCTATCTGCGGATGAGCAAACTCTTTGAAGACCTGGCCTTGGCCAAAGGCGATGGCCGATACTTGAAGCTACTCACCACCCTTGCCAAAACTGATCTCCTGGTGCTCGACGACTTTGGGCTTGCTCCCTTGAACCAGGAGCAACGCCATGACTTGCTGGAGATCCTTGAAGACCGCCATAATATCAGGTCAACGATTGTCACCAGTCAACTGCCCGAAGACCACTGGCATGAACAGATCGGCGACCCCACCCTGGCTGACGCCATCCTCGACCGCCTGGTTCACGCCGCTTACAAAATTCAACTCAAAGGAGAATCCATGAGAAAACAGAAAGCCCGCTTGACCTGAAACCCGACTATAGAGTATGCAACAAAAACAGCGTCGCTACGCTCCGACAACTTGGCCGGATTCCCGTGGAATCACTGGCCGGATTCAAATGGAATGGGTGGCCGGATTCGCGTGGAATGGGTGGCCGAATTCCGTGGAATACGCAACAATTTTAAAAATTCGAAACCCAGCTTAAGAATGGGGTTAATCAACCCGATGGGACCCATATATCCAACAGCCAAGTGAAAAATATATATATCAACCAAAATCAAAAAGACACGAAGAGCTTCACGAAAGGTGCGAGGGTAATAGGCCAGTACTTCCGGTATGTGTTGATATACCCGATCATCGCCAGGGTAAGAGGACATGAACAGTTTAAAATTGATATTATAAAGTAAATCATGATAAAAAATAAACAGGATGCCGACTCCTATGGTTAACTTCCACAAGGGAATGCTGATAAACCAACGCAACAGAATGGAGCTCGGCCAGGGGCCAAAAACACAAAGGAGTGCTCCCGCAACAATGGTAAACAATGACAAATACATTCCTAAATACAATATTCGTGTCGCAGTGCGCTGTGTCAGCAACACCCGCCGTTCTTCTTTGACAGGTTCCTGAGTGTCGCCAGATTCTATTCCCGTTTCCTGCATGCCGCTCTTTCCCATTCCTCAGCCTCCATCGGCTGGTAGAAATCCCTCAACGTCGTAAGGTTGAAAAAAGTTATTGACTGAATCCGTCTTTCTAACCCAGATCAATTCTGGGGCCAGTATATCGATCATGTGATTTTGTTGGTGACCAGGTTGCGGTGGTTTTCTTATCCCCATGCGCGTGACGTTCTTTCCAGGGCAGAAATGCAGCAGTGGAGATGGAAGCTCGTCAATGATACAGATACCGTCCCCGGCAGCGCCGGGGAAAATGGTCTCCTTCCGTCTGGCCGGTGGCGGCTTAGCGGTCCAGCAGATCGTTCAGAGCCACCCCGATGCCGATGATGTCCTGACGCCAGTTGTAGTCGATCATGCTGTCTCCATATCCGGTGAACCCCTGGATGTAGCCGCGCAGCGGGCCAAGCAGACGCG
>JACDZF010000323.1 GCA_013426795.1 Desulfocapsa sp.
GGATGGATCATGGTTTCAACGCCTGACCTGACCTGACTCCAGAAGGGATTACGACCATTTGATATACTCTGCATGAAATATCATTGGTTCACCGAGCCTGACCTGACCTGACTCCAGAAGGGATTACGACGTCATGTAATCAATCTTAGGATGGATCATGGTTTCAACGCCTGACCTGACCTGACTCCAGAAGGGATTACGACTCATTTTATACCGCTGCTTTCAAATCATTTTTTATGTGCCTGACCTGACCTGACTCCAGAAGGGATTACGACTGCTTCATCTTGACTTCCCCTTTGGTTTGCGTTGCGGGTACGCCTGACCTGACCTGACTCCAGAAGGGATTACGACCATCGAAGGGAAGTCATCTGGCTGGATACAGCTGCCTCTGAATTCCCTATCCGGCAATGAAACCGGCAAAAATATAACTGTCTTTGTTTGCAATATGCTGATATATAATGCATAATATCAATATAAGTTCCGGCAAAAAAAGAGGTTTTCAAATGGTAGATACAGAGAGCATAGCACGAATGGAACCGATGTTGCCGCCGGATGGTGAGCGCCATCTCGAAGACCTTGCTTTTGATATGGCAACAAAAGCCAGCGGCCTGGCGAGCCAACTGCCGTTATCCGTACGGCAAGGTGTGGGCGATCTTGTGCGGTCGATGAATTGCTATTACTCCAATCTTATAGAAGGTCATGAGACACACCCCCGCGATATTGATCGAGCCCTGTCCCATGCCGACTATTCGGTTGATCCCCAAAAAAGGGCTTTGCAGTATGAAGCCGTGGCTCACATAGAAGTCCAGCGACTCATCGATACTGGTGAAGATTTACAGGTTGAGACAACCACTGTTGACTACCTTTCCTGGCTGCATCGGGAGTTTTGCGGGCGACTGCCGGAAGAGTTTCTTTGGGTGCAAAACCCGGATACAAGCGAACGTCTGCGTGTGATTCCCGGTGAATTACGAAAAGGATGGGTGCAGGTCGGGAGGCATATCCCGCCAAATGCTGAAGCATTGCCTCGTTTTCTGCAACGGTTTGCCGAGGCTTATGACAGAAGAGGCTTGTCGCGAGTTCGTCAGATCATAGCTCTTGGCGCAGCGCATCACCGTGTCCTTTGGATACATCCTTTTTATGATGGCAATGGGCGAGTCACCCGTCTCATGTCACACGCCTCGCTTCTCCGCTGTGGCGTTGGCAGCAGCCTTTGGTCGGTGGCAAGGGGACTGGCCCGAAATGTGCAAAAGTACAAAACCCTCCTTATGGCCGCCGATGAGCCACGACATGGAGACCTGGATGGAAGGGGGGCGCTGTCAACAGAGAAATTGATAGAGTTTTGTGAATTCTTTCTGACCATCTGCATTGATCAGATCGATTTTATGGGTTCCCTTCTTGAGCCGGAAGATCTTCTGCGTCGTATGCGCCTTCATGTCGAGGATGAGGTGCAGGCGGGGCGCCTGCCTAAAGGCACCTACGCTTTACTCCGTGAAGCCCTGTTGGTAGGAGATGTGGCACGAGGCCGCGCGGGAGAGATCACCGGTTATGGTGAGCGTATGGCGCGAAATGTCGTCTCTGAACTGCTTAAAAAAGGATATCTGAAATCCGAAAGCAGCCGCAGTCCGCTTGTACTTTCTTTCCCGATTGATGCCGTTGAACGATGGTTTCCAAGGTTGTATCCCATTGCTTAGTTCTCCATTGTCACATTGTTTCATCGTCGTAACCGGCAACCCTTTAACCCCCCTGCCCCCCTTGTCAGGGGGGAACCTTACCCACCTTGGTTGCTGGCGTTCTTGCCGTTGCTCGACCCTCTTTCCCTGCCCCCCTTGTCAGGGGGGGACTTTATTCCCCGACCACCCCTTCCCCTCCTTATCAAGGAGGGGAAGGGG
>JACDZF010000324.1 GCA_013426795.1 Desulfocapsa sp.
GGTGGTCGGGGTTAGGGGTGGTTGAGTGGTTGCCATTGAAGGGAATGTGACAAAGCAGAATTATGGCTTGCATTTTTTCAGTCGTTTTATAAGCCGTGAAGGCATATTTCATTCACACTACCACGAATTCACTATCGGGGTCAATATATCGGCCCTGACCAATAATCTCGGTCTTTTGCAGGCAGCGTTCACACAGAGGAATATACTTGACGCCGTCTTCCGCTTGGTCAATAACCTGGGCGATTCTGGTTCTCAGCTCGGCTAAAACCCGTGCGCTTACTTCAATCTCAAATTTCGATTGCTGCACCCGCTCACCGTAATCTTTGAGGATTCTGGCTACTCGAGAGAGTCTGCGAGGGTCAGCGATGTCATAGATCACCAGAAGTCGCATCAGAGAATTTCCCAGTCAAGACGGGTAAAGGTGACACCCTGGCCCTGGACTATGGCTTTGTCCATACAGGTGGCGCATACCCGATAGATGCGCACGGCATCGACGGATAAATCGAGATTGTCGCGACAGTAGGTTCTGATCTCCCGCACTTCCCGACTATCCAGCCGGCATTCAAAAACCGACTTCTGGCTGCGGATTCCAAGCTCCTTGAGAAATTTCCGCAAATGGGCCCGCCTGCGACTGGAAGCAATATCGTACACCACCACCGTGTTCATGTCGGCACCTCACCGTAACAACAAGGGTTGATAGACATGAAGTGACCCTTCAATCACCTTGCGGTACATTCCGGCCTGGGCTACCAGGGCATCGCCATAAGTGATGGTTCGCTCTTCCGGTGGATAATGAAATTCGGTGGTCATCTTCCGTTCAAAATTCTCCACCACCCGACGGAAGGCATCATCTATAAGTTTGACGGCTGGTTTTCCTCCACCATGTTCCGTGTCCAGATCCTGGACGCTGTCTTCTCCCATGCGCTGGCTGGGGAGATCAAAATACGGGCGGCAATCAAGATTGCTCATGTGGCCGTAAGGATCGGCGGTAATGTCTCTCGTCGGGTCAAGCCCCGGTTCGCTCTGCTCGATGACAGGATTTGGATATTCCTGACGAAAATCATCCTGCTGGAGAATTTTGAGATTGAACAGGGATAAGGTCAGGGTGTCGGCAATAATAACCCGGAATTCCTCCATCAAGTCCATGACCAGGGAGTGCCGACCATAATCGGGCACATGGAGAAAGGCTGGATGCGGGTCGAGGTTGGCCTGACGAACAGCCGCGTACATCCGATTGAAGAGAAAGGTGTAGAGCAAAGAGAGGACGGCATTGACCGGATCGGTGGGAGGACGACGAACGCGACGGCAAAAACCATAATCCTGCTGGAACCCCCAGCGAAACGCGCCAAAGTAAATGGCGCTGCCCCGGCCTTCGTAACCACGGATTGCGTCAATGGATTGAGCTTTGGCGATGCTGTCAAGCAGGCTCCTGATCTCTTTGGCCGCGTGCCTGGGCTCGTCCCGCTTGCGGGTCCGATTCACCCGCATGAGCAGAGTCACCATATTGAGCAGCTTTCCGGTGACAATCTGTCGGCAGAGATCAAGGCCAAAGGCCTGGTCATCGAGCAGGGTGAACTGTCGTTTCCTGAGCATGACATTTTTTGGCTCCGGCGTGGCAAAGCGGCCAAGATAGCGGCCATCTCGGGAGCAGAAGATGGTGTCCACGCCGTGTCGAAGCAATGTGGCCCTGGCCGGCGGCGTAATTTCAATATTACCGAACAGGACCACCTGCCGCAGTTTCTCGACAAAAAGGGTGTGGTAGGTATCTTCGCCTTTCTTGACCAGCAGATGCCGGCCTTCACGGACGATGCGGGCGCCCTGGGTCTGAATATAGATGTGCATGGTGTTGCCTCCTTTGGATGTGCGAAGAGTGACACAAAAGGA
>JACDZF010000325.1 GCA_013426795.1 Desulfocapsa sp.
CTGCTCGACAAGGCACGCCTTGAATCCGGCCTTGGCTGGAAATCAGCCAAGGCTGAGCTGGAGCGCTTGCAGGAAGAGGGCCGAGTCCTGCGTCAAACCCTTGATCATGGCCTGATGGAGGTCGGACAGCTGCTAGCCCCCTATGGTATCAGGGGGCTGGTTCCAGACAGGGCTGATCTGCTGCTTGCGGCCTTGCGGGCCCGTCGTGACGCCTATGTTCAGCACCTGCAGACGCAGGAACATCTGCGCCGGGGCCTGGCCGACGGCACCGGCGAAAAGGAAAAACAGCAGGCCTTGTTGGCGGAGGGGCAAAAGTCGCTGACTGAACATCTGGCCCTTCTGCAAGAGACAAGGGACCAGCAGGACGCCCTTGGCGCCCGGCGGCAGGCCATTTTCGGGACGCGAAACCCGGATGTCGAAGAGAAGCGGCTGGCCCTGATGCTTGCGCAAGCGGGGGCGACCCGGGATACGGCCCTGCACGAACGGCATCGTCTGCAGTTGCTGGTGACGGGAATGGAGCAGCAGATTCAGACTTTGACCGTGTCCATCTCCAGCCGGGCGGGGCAGCTGGCGGAGATGGAAGGGGCCTTTACCCTGCGCCTGACGGAACTTGCCTTTGTCGATGAGGCGGCGTTTTTGGCGGCTCGACTGTCTGCCCCCGAGCTTGAGGCACTGCGCCAGCAGGAAGCTTGCCTGCGCCGGGATGAGACCGAGATAAGCACCCGGCTTCGGGATTGCCGCAGTGCCCTGGGCGCTGAGCAGGAAAAAAATCTCACCGATCAGTCCCTGGAGCGGATTGGTCAGGAAAACAGCGAGGTTGCCGGGCAGCTCAGTGTCTTGCAGCAGGAGTTGGGGGCGCTTCAGCAGAAAATCCGCCATCACCAGGAACAGCAGCAGCGTTCCCAGGCCCGGCTCCAGGAGATCGAGGTGCAGAGGAATGAAACCGCCCGTTGGGATCGCCTCCATCACCTCATCGGTTCCAGCGACGGCAAGAAGTTTCGCAATTTCGCTCAGGGCCTGACCTTTGAGCTGATGGTGGCGCACGCCAACCGCCAGTTGCGGAAGATGAGTGACCGCTATATCCTGGTGCGGGACAGTGCGGAGCCCCTGGAACTCAATGTCATTGATAATTATCAGGCCGCCGAGGTCCGCTCCACCAAGAATCTCTCGGGGGGTGAGAGCTTTCTCGTCAGTCTGGCCCTATCCCTTGGCCTTTCGGCCATGGCCGGCCGCACCGTGCGGGTGGATTCGCTGTTTTTGGACGAGGGCTTTGGAACCCTTGATGAAGACGCCCTGGAGATCGCGCTGGAGACCCTTTCCGGGTTGCAGCGCGACGGCAAACTGATCGGCATCATTTCCCATGTCCCGGCCCTCAAGGAGCGTATCGGAACCCAGATTCAGGTGGAGGCAGGCAGTGCCGGCCGCAGCAGCCTGACGGGGCCGGGCTGTCGGCGCCTGGCGTAGGTTCTATTTTTTTGTCGAGTAATCATTTTTTTCAGGAACAATCAACCGGGAGAAAACCATGAAAATTGTCCATCTGACGGAGTCCAGGGTCTTTGAAGAAAAGGGATTGAAACGCTTTCTGCTCCATGATTCGGCCTCCTTTCGAATCCTTAATTTCAACCTGATGGCCGGACAGATCTTTCCGGTGCACAACCATCCGGCGGAAGGGCAGGTGAGTATTCAGGTCCTTGAGGGAACCGGGCAGTTTCTGGGGGCAGAGAACGCGGAGATCCCAGCGGCGGCCGGTGATATTCTGGTCTGCGATATCGCCGAACCGCACGGGATTCGGGCCGAAACCGATATGCGTATTGTGGTTACCATTGCTCCGCCATTTTAGAGGCCGTTGCTCTCCGAGCAACGGCCCTTGGTTGCTCGGAGAGC
>JACDZF010000041.1 GCA_013426795.1 Desulfocapsa sp.
TTTCAGGATGTGGCATAAGAGTCCGTAAATACCTCAGGCAAGAAAAAGACCTTGCCTGAGGTATAACGGTCTCTAATTATTCTCCGGTTTCGGTTGCATCTTGAAGTCTGGCACATGGCTGTTATCGGTAACCACGGCCTGACCGTTTCGCAGCTTGAATACTCCTGTACTGGCCACGGTCTCCCCCTCATGCAGACCAGTGAGAACCGCCGCAAAGTCGCCTCGATTTTCGCCCAGCCGGATAAATTGCTGGCGCAGTATGGTGATCTCTGATCCGGTTTTTTCATCCTTTTTCACTTCCACGACAAAGACCGAATCACCATAAGGAGCATAGAGAACAGCGGTGCCGGGGATGGTGATGACCTCTTTCATTTCCGGCAGAATAACCGAGGCCTTGACAAACATCCCCGGTCGCAGGGTCTCCTTGGTGTTGGCCACCGTGGCCTGGACATGAATGTTGCGGGTGATTTCGTCCACTTTGGGGTCAATGGCTGTGATCGTGCCGATGAGATCTTTATCAGTGCTTCCGTCAATAGTGACGCCCACCGGCATGCCGGAGGAAATCTGGGCAAGAAGCTGTTGCGGCAGCATAAAGTTGACAAAAACCGGATCAAGGGTCTGGAGGGTAACGATCTCCTGACCCTCTTTCAAGATCTGGCCCACATTGATCTGGCGGATGCCTAAGCGCCCGGCAAAGGGGGCGCGGATTATTTTTTTGTTGATGATAGCCTGGATATTTTCAGTCTGGGCTTCTGTCTGCCTGGAATTAGCCTCCGCGGTGTCAAACTCGGAGCGGGAGATAAGGCCCTGGTCGGCCAGTTGCGCGAGACGATGGAGATTGGTGCGAGCCAGGTTTCTGCTGCTTTCGATGGCACGCAGCTGGGCCTCTTCGGCACTGGTATCAAGGTGAACCAGGAGCGCCCCTTTCTGCACCATATCCCCGGAGGTAAAGCTGATTTTCACCACCTTTCCCGGCTGTTCAGCGGCAAGGATCACTCCCTGGACGGCCTCAATGGAGGCCGTGGCAGAGAGAACTGATTCCCAGGTCTGGGATTGGGCCTGGATGGTGGAGATGGTTACCGGCGGGGGAACCATCTTATTACCAACATCAATCATGTGGCGGATCTGCAGGACCTTGATGCCGGCAATGATGCCGGCGATGAGGATCAGGCCGAGGATGGTGAGGAGAATGCGTTTTGTCATGATGTGATCGTGTATGGAAGGGATAAAAGAGATTGGGATTACGGTTCCAGGATGTCCGATTGCTGGCTTCTGACCCTGATCGCGTCCCAGCAGGCGGTCAGCGAGCTGTCAATGGTTGACTCATCCAGGTGAATCAGACCGGCGATACTGTCCTTGACGAGGAAGACGATGGGGCCGACGGAATGGGCAATGAGGGTGGCAAGGGGGATATCTTTAATCAGCTGTTGCGCCTGACCCTTGGAAAACAGCTGTTCCAGCGACAGTTCCTGGCTGGAGTCGTCGCAATTACAGAATAATTTTTCCCGACGCAGGGTGGTTCCGTAGGGTGAATTATAAAATTGTTCCATGAATTTAAATTTATGGGGATTCTCGATGCCATACTGGAAAATCCCCCGGCATAAATGGAAGAACCGATCTCGTATGGGCTGTCGGGCGTCGTATTGATCGAGCATGGTTGACTGAAAATCTCTGTTTACCTGCGCGAAAATCTCCAGAACGAGGCTGTCCTTATCCTTGAAATAGCGGTAAATAGTGCCCGCGCCAACTCCTGCCTCCTGGGCGATCATGGAGACAGGGGTTCCATGGAAGCCGTATTCAGAGATAAGTCTGATGGTGGCGTCAATGATTTGTTCCCGCTTGCTGCCGCTGTTTCCCAGGGCTGAAAGGGTCTTTTGGTTGGAATGAATATTCATTCCAGGTTTTTATTCATTTTTATGGCTTGCGTCAAGGAAGAAGTGAATCTGATTCCGCATGAATTTAAGCATCATGATCCACTTGCGGACTTCACTGAACAGCACTGACCCTAAGCATAAATAATGCCGATAAATCCGTCGCCATGGAGGCTCTGGAGGGAAAATCAGATTTCCACCGGCAGGGGCTGGCAGATTCTCTCTTTGCGGATAACTCGGCTTAAGTGTTGTTTGATTCTGCCGGGTCGATTAAATTACAGTTCAGGGGAGAAAGGGCGGGGAAGGGGAAATATGGTTTTTTCTGGCTGTTTTTCAGGTGCTTAATCCTGAATTCGGTATATTAATGGGGCGATTTCCCGCAACTGGTGTCCACGCGGTCGCCATCAGGATGTTTGGAGAACAGGATAACCCATGAAGATTACCATAGAATATTGTACGAAGTGAAACTATCAACCCCGTGCTTCCAGGCTGGAAGATGAGTTACGGAACCTTGCAGGGGTGGAGTGTCTGTTGATTCCCTCCACCGGTGGAGTATTTGAGGTGGTGGCTGACGGCAGGCCTGTTTTTTCCAAAAAGGAGCTGAAGCGTTTTCCGGAAGAGGGGGAGATTTTGGCGTTGTTGAGGAGTTGAGTGGTTGCGGATTTGCCTTGGTATTGAAAGAAAGCTGTATGCTGATTGATTTTTTTTAGGTCATCTCTTTGCTTGCGCAAGAACAGGGTCACTCTGGCACCCGGAGAGACAATCATTACAGTTCGATCTCGTTTTGCCCTCCTTGCAGAAGTCGGCAAACCCTTGCAGCAGGTCATTGCCGCCACGGGGACAGATCTTGAGAAACTCGATGAAAGAGATCATGTGTGAAATGACCTCCGGCGGGGCCGTATGTTCCACCCGGCAGGCGCCATTCTCGGCCACATCAGGGTCCACAGCCAACACCTCGATGAAAAATTGTTTCAGGGCATCATGACGAAAGATAACATTCCGGGCGGCCTCTTTTCCCTGGGCGGTCATGGTGATGGCCTCGTAGGGGGAGTAATTGATCAGTTCTCTTTTGGACAGGGCTCGCAGGGCCTCGGTAACTGAGGCGCGGCTCACCTGGAGACGGGCGGCAATCTCCTTGCTTCGGGCAACATGTTTGTCGGCAACAATATGGTAAATTGCCTCCAGATAATCTTCCAGGCTGGCGCTGAGGATATTTTTTTTTGGCATACCAGGACTTGCTCCGACGTTGAGAACCGATACAACGAGAAAATAGAGAGTTTCAGCTCATGGAGTTGAAGAATAGCCGTGATTCAGAAGTGCGTCAAGGCAGATCATGGAGATGAGTCAAATTATGCGTATAGACCAGGAAAGAGACCATGCTGTGTGAGTTAAAGATAGAGAATCTCGCCTTAATTGAATCCCTTCACCTCCAGTTTGACCAGGAAAGGGGAAGCTCTCTGGTGGTCATGACCGGGGAGACCGGGGCCGGCAAGTCGATTCTACTGCGGGCGGTGCATCTGCTCATGGGTGGCCGCGGTTCCATGGACTGGATTCGAACCGGTGCCCAGCAATGTGTGGTGGAGGCCCTGTTTGTAGTGAATGCCGATCACCTGGCACTCCTGGACACCTTGCAGGAAGCGGGCCTGGAGGATGGTTCCTCGGTGATTCTCAAGCGCGTCCTCACCACTGGCGGCAAGAGCAGACACTATGTCAACGGTTCCCTGGCCACGGCGAAGATGGTCTCCCTGCTTGCCGATAATCTCCTCAATATTGCCAGTCAGCATGATCATCAGCAGCTGCTGCAACCTGGCCTGCACCTTGATTTCCTCGACACCCTGGGTGAGCACTGGCCGCTGCGGGCCCGGGTCCAGCATACTTATTCTCAGTGGCAGCAGAAGAAAGAGGAACTGGCCGCCCTTCGTCAGCAGGAGCGGGACAAGGAGCAGCGACGTGATTTCCTCCAGTATCAACTTGCCGAGATCCGCGACACCTCTCCGCTTTCCGGCGAGGATGAGGAGCTGAGCCTTGAGAGAAAACGCCTCAAGAACGCCGATACGTTAATTGCCTTGAGCCAGAAGGTGTATTGGTTTCTCTCCACCACCCTTGCCGATGGACTCTTTGAGGTGCGCCGGGATATGGAGCAGGTGGTGCAGCTTGACGCCCAGGCAGAGGAACTGGCCGCCGAGCTGACCTCGTACAGTTATCAGGCCGAAGATCTGGTCAGCCGTGTACGGACCTATAAGGATTCCCTGGACCATAATCCCCTGCGCTTGGAACAGGTCAATGAACGGCTCAACGCCTTGCAGCACCTGAAGCGCAAATATGGCGAGACCCTCGATGCGGTGTTGATTTTTGCCGAGGCTGCTGAAAATGAGCTGCTGATACTTGACAACATGGACAAAAACATGAGTGCGCTGGAGGCCCGGGTGGCCGATCTGGAAACGGAGCTTGTGGGCCTGGCTGAGACCCTTTCGCGGGGACGACGGCAGACGGCAGGGCTCCTGGAGACGGCCATGGCGGCGGAGCTTGATTCCCTTGCCTTTCAGCACCCGCAATTTGAGGTTCGGTTTCTTGACGAGAACCGTGACATTTCAGCAGTGCGCGGCAACGGCTGGGATCGGGTGGAGTTCTTTTTCTCGGCCAACCCCGGAGAGCCGGCCCGGCCTCTGGCCAAGGTTGCCTCGGGTGGTGAGCTGTCACGGCTGATGCTGGCGCTGAAATGCCTGCTCGCGAGAAAGGATATGGTGGAGACCGTGATCTTTGATGAGGTCGATGCCGGGATCGGCGGTGAGGCCGCGGAGGCCGTAGCCCGCAAGATTCAGGAGCTGGCCACCCACCATCAGGTCTTCTGTGTGACCCATCTGCCGCAGATTGCCGCCCGCGGCAATATCCATTATCGGGTGGCCAAAGAGCAGGAGCAGGGCCGTACCCATTCGTCCTTTTCCCTCCTTGCCCAAGGGGAACGGGTGGATGAGCTGGCGCGAATGCTGGCCGGAGAATCGGTTTCATCCCAGACCCGGGCCTGGGCGGTGGAGCTGCTGGCCAAAGGCGCCCAGGGTCAAAGCCCAGAATCAGGACAGGACGACTGGGCCACTCTGTGCCGGTGATTTCGGCCCTTGCCCTCTTTTCCGGGGGACTTGATTCAATCCTGGCCTGCCGGCTGGTGGCCGCCCAGGGAATCAGGGTGGTGGCGGTCAAGTTTGTGACCCCCTTTTTCGACTATGAGCTGCTCTCTGATCCCGTCGCCTATCAGCAGAAAATTTTCAACCAATACGGGATTGAGGTACTCGTTGAAGATCTCAGCCCCGGTTATCTCGAGCTGCTCCATCATCCCCGCCATGGATTCGGCAGGTATTTTAATCCCTGTGTGGACTGCAAGATCTTGATGCTGACCAGGGCCAAGGCAATGATGGCTGGTCTTGGCGCCTCATTTCTGGTCACCGGCGAAGTCCTGGGGCAACGACCAATGTCCCAGCGAAGCAGCACCATGCGGGTGATTGAGCGCGACTCCGGCTGTGATCGCCTGTTGCTCCGGCCCCTGTCGGCGAGGCTGCTCAAGGTGACCGAGGCGGAGGAAAGGGGCTGGGTTGATCGAGGGAAGCTGCTGGATTACAATGGTCGTGGGCGGAACCGGCAGATTGCCCTGGCCCGGGAGTTTGGTATTACTGAGTTTCCCGTCCCTGCCGGCGGCTGTATCCTTGCCGATGTGAACCTCAGCCCCCGCATTTCCCGGATCTATCGGGGGAATTATATGGTCAGGGCGGAAGAGATCACGGTTCAGGATGTGCGCCTGCTGCTTTTTGGCAGACAGTTTCGACTTCCCGGCGGCGGCTGGCTGATCCTTGGCCGCAACCAGTCGGAAAACTCCCTTTTGTTCTCCCTGGCTCAGGGTGAGGACGCGGTCCTGGCCGTGGCCGTTCGTCCCGGCCCCACCGGTCTCCTTCGGCGGGCCGCGATCTGTTACCCCGATGATTCCTGCCGCCAGAGTGATTTGGAGCTGGCGGCGGCACTGGTGGTCCGATTTGGCGGCAGGAGAGGGGATGGCCCGGGGCAGACCAGGGTCTTTTTTTCCATGGGTTTGAAAACAGCGGCGATGACGGTGCTGCCCTTGGCCGACCACGTTTTTCAGGACTGGGTGCTGAACGAGGGCTAGGTGTCTTCAACGCCATGGTTCAGTCTGCCTTTCCGGGTCATTTTCCTTTTTTAAATTTTTTATCAACGAAGAGCATGGATACACTCACCTTACTGGGCATAGCCGTGGCTCTGGCCATGGACGCCTTTGCCGTGGCCCTGGCCACCGGTCTGGCCCTGCCGGTCATGAATGGGCGGCATTTGTTTCGTCTGGGCTTTCATTTCGGTCTGTTTCAGGCCCTGATGCCGGTAATCGGCTGGCTGGCCGGGATGACGGTGCAGGCGTGGATATCCGCCTATGATCACTGGGTGGCCTTTTTCCTTCTGATCTTTGTCGGCGGCAAGATGATCCATGAGGCCTTCGACGACGATGACGAAGAAAATCTGGAGCGCGACCCCACCCGCGGCTGGTCTCTGATCATGCTCTCGGTGGCGACCAGCATCGATGCCCTGGCCGTGGGTCTGACCCTGGCCATGCTCAATGTCAGTGTCTGGGTGCCGTCACTGGTCATTGGCCTGACAGCCGGGATCCTGACCGTGCTGGGTATGCTTCTGGGCCGCCGGATCAGCGGAATCTGGGGCAAGCGGGTGGAGGTCTTCGGGGGTCTGGTGCTGTGCGCCATCGGGGTGAAGATCCTTCTCGAACAGACCCTGTTTCAATGAAGATGGCGCGCCAGACCAAGCTTGAGCTGTTTGGAAAAAAGACTTTCCATTTTTCAGCAAGTGACGGAGTTGCCTCCGCTCTGCTTTCCGCTCCAGGCAGTACGAATAAACCAGACACCATTGAACCCATTGAACCCATGGGCTTTCCCCCAGCTGCGTTCTCTCCCGATGACACGGCACCAGTTTCTTGATGAGAGAGTTTGTCCATACCTTACTCATCCAACCCTTGCGAGGTCCCATGAAACCATTTGTTCTCAGTCTTGTCGTTTTCATGAGCGTCGCCATCAGCGGATGCACGAACCACGCGGACGCCCCCGACCCTCTGATCATCGTGCCGTCATTGTCCGGCACGGCGACCAGAGGGTTTTGCGCAGACTGTTTTCTTGTAAAAAAACAAGAAAACAGTCTGTAAGTCACTAATATTAAGGGAGAAAAGAAGAGACAAAGGCCTTGAAATTATTTTGAAGAACCTGATAAAGCCAGGGGTTCTGTGATGGTCACTGCGATCCAGTGCGGATCCCACCACTCCACCGGGTTGACGAATACCCCGTTGATCAGCATGGAAAAGTGGAGGTGATCACCGCCGGCCATGCCGGTGGTGCCGGTCAAACCAAGGAAGGTGCTGGTGTCCACCATACTGTCCATGGTCACATTGATCTGGCTGAGATGGGAGTAGAGGCTGAAAACTCCCTGGCCGTGATCAATGACCACCATCTCGCCATAGATTCCATTGTATCCGGTGAAGATGACCTTGCCGATCTCGGCGGCACGGATTTCAGCACGTTCCAACGAGGCGATGTCAACGCCCAGATGGGTCTGCTCATCGATGGGCTTGCCATTGAAAAGGTAGCTGCGATGATCGGCGAACCCGGCCTTGGGACTGCCCGGCATCCTCTGAAAAGTTCCCTTCCAGAGCCGTTCCGGGATGGGGTTCTGACACAAGTCATGAATTTTCTGATTGTTTCTATCTCTGAGAGTCCGGTTGGTGTAGAGATATTTATCTATCATATTCCCCTGCATCTCCGGGTAATGTTCTTCAAACTCAGGGACCTTGGTGTTGAGGAAACCTTCACTGATGGTGATGGTGTCATGTCGTTGGTTTGCTTTTTTGTAGGTGCTGGTAAAAATGGCTGCGGCCTTATTCCCGGCCGGATCTTCGGCCATGATCTTGGCATCGACTATGGACGTTGCGTCAAAGGGCAAGGCTATATAGGCGATATAGGTGTTTGGCCGATCCTTGCCAAGGGGAAATCCGGGATGGGCATGGCCGTTGATTCGGACACTGTGCTGGACGGTATCTTCCGAGGTCTGGTAGAGCACAATACCGGCACCGCCCTGTTTCAAATAGCGGGTGGCATGGAGCAGGTTGATCTTCGGAGGCTTGGTGTCGATGGTGATTTTTTTGGCAATACGAGTCAGATTTCCCTGCAGAAGTCCCCACAGGGAATAGTCCCGAACCTCGAGGATGATTTCCGCCGCCCCGTCCTTTACACCGAGTTTTTTCAGATCAATGACCTGTTTTTCCTTCACCTCGGCGGGGCCGACCTTTCCCATATATCCCAGGCGCGGGTATTCGGCATGGAAGACCTCTTTCTCCTGATTATTCTGGTTCAGGGCAATGCGGATGCTGCGCAGTCCGCTTTTCCTGTCGCTGATGGTAAGGTCAAGGGTGGTGTCCGTGCCGATGGAGTCGGGGATTGCATTTATTGAAACGACCGGTTTCTCCATTTCAAAAATGGTCAGGGCGCCAACGGTCAAAACCCCGAGCACCGCTATGATGATGAAAAGAAGAAATGGTTGCAGCAGTTTTTTGTTTGCACCTTGTTTTTTGATTTGTTGGGTTGCCATGTAAATCCCTACTCCTTTTATCTTAGTTGAGCGTACTCAGGGTGATTCATTGATCGGCTGAACCGACAAGACATCGTATATGGCGAGCGAGACAGCATTTTTGTGGATACCGTCGCTGGCTCAAATATCCGGCGGCTTTTATTGCCAGATGATCTCATATTTTTCAATGTGCAGAGCCTTGTCAGGAATGAATGTGAGTCGTTTCTTGGTGTTTTGTTCCAGCTCCAGGGTGACATGTTCCTCTTCCTTCAGGATCATGTCGGCAAGGCGGGGATGGACTTTGATGATGATTTCATCTCCCTGGTGTTTCATCGAATCCCTTAAAATCTTGCGGAAGATTTCATAGCAGAGGGTCCGCCTTGATTTGAGCCGACCTTCTCCGCCGCAATAGTAGCATGGCTCGCTGAGAATCTGGTTGAGATTTTCACAACTTCGTTTGCGGGTCATCTGCACCAGGCCGAACTCCGAGAGTTTGAGGATATTGATCTTACTTTTATCCTTTTTGACGACCTCCTTGAACGAGCAGAGCAACTCCTGGCGGTGCAGCTCATCGGCCATGTCGATGAAATCAATGATGATGATCCCGCCAATATTCCGCAGCCGCAACTGAAAGGCAATTTCCTTTACTGCCTCCATATTGGTCTTAAATATGGTTTCCTGGAGGTCGTTCTTGCCGACGAAGCGCCCGGTATTGACATCGATGACCGTGAGCGCCTCGGTTGTCTCTATGATAATGTAGCCGCCGGAACGGAGCCAGACCTTCTTCTCGATGATTCTGCTGATCTCAATCTCTATTCCGGAGGCCTCAAAAAGGGGGATTTTCTCCTGGTAAAAGGAAATACGATGTTGCAGATCCGGGGCAAAGATCTTGATAAAGTTGACTAATTTGTCATGGGTTTCCCGGTTGTCAACGATCAGGCTGTTGACGTCGGAGGTGAACAGGTCACGGACGGAACGAAAGATGATGTCGATATCTTCATAAATCAAGGCGGGAGAGGACGACTGGGAGGTCTTGTCGAGGATTTCATCCCACAGGTGCAGGAGAAACTCCATGTCGGCCTCCAGCTCCTCCATGTCGGCATACTCGGCCACCGTCCGCACTATAAATCCAGTGCCGGCGGGGCGAAGGGCCTCAATGCGGGCCCGCAGTGCCTCGCGCAGGGTCTCATCCTCGATCTTTCTGGAAACACCGATGTGGTCAGTGAGGGGCATGAAGACCAGATTGCGGCAGGGCAGGGTGATATGGCAGGTGAGGCGGGGCCCTTTGCTGCCGATGGGTTCCTTGCCCACCTGGACGGTGATGTTTTGCCCTTCGCGCAGAAGATCCTCAATATTCATGCCGGAAAGGGGCTGGCCTTCGTTCTCTGCCGAGGAAGATGTGAAGTTGTATTTCCCGCAGGGCTGATGTTCATGGCCCAGCAATCGGTGATCCAGTTCATTGGTGGAAATAAAGACATCATCCACATAGAGAAACCCAGTTCTCTCAAGGCCAATATCGACAAATGCCGCCTGCATCCCCGGCAAAACCCGGACCACCCGGCCTTTGTAGATATTTCCCACCAGTCCTTTGGCAGACGGTCGCTGGATATGAAATTCGACAAGCTGGGTGTTTTCGACAAGGGCGATTCGTGTCTCGTAGCCCATGGAATTGATCAGTATTTCTGTGCTCATGCTGGATTTTCAGGAAAAATTAAAGGGAATATCAGAGGCTGAAAGGGCTGATCTCAGTTTATAAGGTTCGGCATTATACAGTATTTCGGATTGAAATAGCCACTTCCTTTTATGACAGCCCCTGATCAAATGATAAGGCGTCATATACCGGTGCCATGAAGGAGGAGTGATGCCGTGGCGCCAAACATGGCCGCGTTTATTTTCTTCTGGAACAAAACCGCCATGGTATGGTATGAGGAGGAGTTGCGAAAAATCAGGCAGGCAACCGGACTCTTTTCCAGGGGGCTGTCCTGTCCTGTGTCCAAACCATCATTCCCTTACCTGAATCTGGAGAAATTATGCTGAACAAAGTCATGCTCATTGGCAATCTCGGAAAAGATCCGGAAATTCGTTATACCCAGAGTGGTACCGCCGTGGCCAGCTTTAATGTGGCCACCACTGAGAGCTGGAAGGATAAAGATGGACAGAGGCAGGAGTCGACGGAGTGGCATCGCATTGTCGCCTGGCAAAAGCTGGCCGAGACCTGTGGCGAATATCTCCACAAGGGCTCCAAGGTCTATATTGAGGGCAAGCTCCAGACCAGAAAATGGCAGGATCAGAATGGCAACGACAAGTACACCACCGAGATTATTGCAAGCGTCATGAAGATGCTCACCCCGCGCGGGGCAGCAGGCGAGGAGAGCTATGGCGGCGGTGGCGGCTCCAATGATTATCCCGAGCCACCAGCGGGAGCCGGGGGCGGCTCGCGTGATGATGTGCCATTTTAAGATTTTTTAAAGAGCGTTCGGCCCTTTCAAGCAAGAAAGCGGAATCTTTCAGGATTCCGCTTTCTTGCTTGATGCGGACAGAAAATAATATCCCTGCCGCTAGTTGACTGATCAGTCATGGAACCCTATCGTTTGAAATCGGTAATAGGGAATAGTCGTTTTTTATTAGAGAATCTTTCTTCAGCATTCGTGAACCATGGAATATTATCAGACATTAGGTGTTACGAAAGATGCTACGGCAGCGGAAATTAAAAAAGCCTATCGGAAACTTGCCTTAAAGTATCACCCCGACAAGAATCAGGGGGATAAAACGGCTGAGTCCAAGTTCAAAGAGATCAGTGAGGCCTATGCTGTCCTCTCGGATTCGGAAAAGAAAAAACAGTATGACACCTACGGATCCACCGATTTTCATCAACGCTATTCCCAGGAAGATATTTTCCGGAATTTTGATTTAAACGATATCCTCCGCCAGTTTGGGGCCGGTGGCGGTGGTGGTTCCAGGAGCTTTCGCACAAATATGGGTGGCGGTGGGGGCCAACCGTTCCAGTCTTTTTTCGGCCAGGCCGGCACCAACAGAGCGGGTGGTTGCGGATCGGGCGGCTGCCATCAGCCGGAAAAGGGCCATGATCTGACCTATCAGCTGGTTGTGAGCCTTGAAGAGATCATGCATGGCGCTGAAAAAAATATCACCTTGCGAACCAATGGGACCAGCCAGAACGTCACGGTGAAGATTCCCAAGGGCATCGAGGCCGGAAAAAAACTGCGTCTGAAGGGCAAAGGCGCGCCGTCTCCCCAGGGGGGGCCGCCTGGTGACCTCTATTTAAAAGTAGAGGAGAGCAAACATGAACGGTTTGTGAGGGAGGGGGATGACCTGGTTTGTGAGAAATTAATCCCCTTCAGCGATGCCTGCCTGGGAACCAAGGTCGAGGTTGAGACCCTGGAGGGAAAGAAATTCGCAGTCAGTGTTCCTCCAGGGATCCAGCACGATGCAAGGCTGCGGATTAAAGGGCATGGGCTGCCCAGCGGCCCATTGGGACATCGTGGCGATATCTATGTAAAATTTGGGGTCCAGGTCCCCGCCCAGCTTTCCCCCGAGGCGGAAGAGCTGCTTTCCAGTCTGCACAAGGCAGGGATGTAGGGGCCTCCTGATTCGCTTTTCCCATCCCCGGTTTCCCTTCCCCTGGTCGTGAATCCCATCATGATCATCGAATTTCCAACTTGTCCGTTGCACTCTTTCGTCCCGTCTCCTCCCCTCTCACCAGCCACACCCCCCCATGGGCCGGATTCCTCCCGGCAGGGTACCGTGACAGCAGGGTCCAAGGAACCTTCCCTGCAACTCCCCTCGTGCTATGGAAATGGACTCTCAACTTCCATGTCAGGATGGTTAATGGGGGAGACAATGGAGGCGCGGCGTTCTGCGATCATCTCCTTCTGCCGGGATCAGGAATCTGACGTCGGCAGCAGTATGGTGATCTTCGTGCCCCTTTCCAGTGAGCTCTTGACCACAATGGCACCTTGATGGGAACGCATGATCCCCGCTGCCAGGGCCAGGCCTAATCCGCGGCCAATAAACCGGGTTGTGAAAAATGGTTCAAATATCCGATCAATATCGTTGGCCGCAATGCCGACGCCATTGTCAATAATCCGGCAACAACCATAGGTGCAGAAATCCGGGAGTCCTTCCCGGAAGAGAAGGGGGAACTTGTCAGGGGTATGATCGACAGTGCCAAAGGTGAGGGTGATCTATCCTGTGATCGGAGTGAGGGATTCAAAGGCGTTGGTGAGGACGTTGTTTAACACCTGTCTGATATGGATGGTGTCTAATTGGCAGTATATGGGAGCTGGCGGGGTGACACACTGACTGATTATTTCCGATGGAAAGGTCTTGATGATGGCCGAAAATGATTCGCTGGCCAAGGCTACAAGATCGAGCGACTGTTTTCGAGGCAACCCATATCCAAGATAAGTCAACATGGATTGACCTATCTTGCTGGCCTCTTGACCCTCCTGCAGAGCCATAAGAGCCATGTTTTTTGCCTTTGAATCATCGGGAAAATTCCTGCACAGCATTTCAAGGTTGCCCAGTACCACCAGTATGGAGTTGTTAAAACGATGGGCAACGGCGCCAGCCATGGTTTTCAAGGATTCAATGCGTTTTTCCTGTTCCCTGCGCTGGGTTGTTTCCAGGAGAAGGAGTTCCTGTTCTTTCCGGTGGGTGATGTCGAAATGAATGCCGCAGGCCCGCACCGCGATGCCATTGTGATCAAATTCCCATACCTTGCCGCTGTTGAGGACCCAGATCCATCTCCCTGACTTGTGCTGAAGTCTGTGCTCAAAGTTAAACCTCGGGGCCCGTCCCTCCAGATGATCCGTTAACGCACGGATGACATGCACCTTTTGTTCAGGGTCAATCAGCTTCAACCAGGTGCTGATATTGGGACTCAGCTCGCCGGGCCCATATCCCAGCATTTCCAGACATTGATTATTGTAGATCAGGGCACCGGTCTGGATATTCAAGTCCCAGGTGCCAAGGCTGGTGCTGTCAATGATGAATTCCAGGCGGTTCTTGACGGCGAGCACCTCCTCTTCCATCTGGATGGTATGGCTGATATCCACCAGATAGCCATGGTAGTGGGTGATCTGGCCGCTGCTGTCACGCACCACGGTGGTGGAGTCAAGAACCCAGACGATCCTGCCGTCCCGGGCTATCAGACGGTAGGGTTGGTGAATGAAATGGGTGCTGTCAGGTGTTGAATGGGTCTCCACCTCGTGGTTGACCCGGGCGAGATCGTCAGGATGGATGAGTGAGCCGTAGGACACTTCTCCACTGAGAAACTCTTCGTTGGAATAACCAAGGAGATCAAAAACGTTGCCGGAGATCCTCACTACCGGCCAGTTGCTGCTGTTGTGCCAGAAGAAGACGATGACCGGGCCATTCATGAACATGGCCCGGTCTTGTTGCTGCGAGGTCTGAGGAATATGTTTCTCGGTTATATCCTGGAGAGTACCGAGGACATGCGATGGCCTGCCATTTTGTCCGAATTCCAGGGAACAGAGAGTCCGTGCCCAGAGTATCGTTCCATCGGGGAGAAGAAGGCGATGTTCAATGTCATAGGTTGTCTGCTGCGCCAGTAATTGCTGATAATTGTTCTCGACACGGGAGCGATCATGGGGATGGACAAATGACTGAAGGCCTTCAAAGGATGGCTGAAATGATCCGGGGCTGCTCTTGAGAATAGAATAAAGCTGGTCTGAGCAGGAGAGGACGCCGCTCTCCAGATTCAGGTTCCAGTGACCCACGACTGACCCCCCACCGTCCCGGAAAGTCTCGGTATTGGCCCGCAATTCTTCTGTGTCTGGTGCCGGGAATTTGGTGGCGGAAAAAGGCATGGGGTACGTTCCTTCTCTCGTTTGTCAGGTGGTTACCACTGGCCGATGATTTTATTTTTTTGCTTCATCGCCCTGTTCTCTCTCCATGGAAATTTCCGATGAAGCGGACTTATGCCTCTTTCGAGCCAGCTCCCGCATATTTTTTGCTTTGTCAGATTCATCCATAATCTCCCGACCGATGATCTCTTCCAGAATATCCTCCAGGGAGATCACCCCGGTCATCGCCCCATATTCATCGACGACCACGAAAAGATGCTGATGTCGCTCAAAAAAATCCATAAGGACACGGTTCAGGGGGGCAGTCTCGGCGACAAAATGGACTGGATTCATGAGCGCCGAGAGGGGCAGGGTTCGTTTCTGTTCCGCCGCTGCCAGGAGGATGTCTTTGTAGAGAACAATTCCGACGATCTCATTGAGATTGTTTGCATAAAGCGGAATCCGGCTGTGCCGGCGCAGCATGTTTTCCTGTTCCATGGCCTCCGTGACGGTGAGATCCTGTTCCAGTGAAAAGGTGACCGGGCGCGGGGTCATGACCTGCCGGACAACCTTGTTGCCCAGTTCGAGAATATTATTGATGACCATCTCCTGATCGGATTCAATCTGTCCGGAATTTAGCGAAAGGGTCGCTATGGTTCGTAATTCTTCAGCAGAGACGTGACCACCTTCCTTGTTCTGGGGGATAAGACGGGTAATCACCCGGCAGAGCCAGATGAGGGGAGTGAGCAGGGTCACAATCAGGAAGAGTGGTCTGGCGATATAAGGGGCTAACTTATAGGCATAGGTCACGCCGATGGTCTTGGGAATGATTTCAGAAAAAAGGAGAATGGCGGTGGTAAAAAAGAGGGAAAAAAAGATGATATTTGACTCTCCCATAAGCGCTGCTGCGGTCACGCCGGCAAATGTCGGCCCGACGGTATTGGCTATGGTGTTCAAGGTCAAAATAGCAGTGATGGGTTTGTTGATGTCGGATCGCATGATGCTCAGCAGGGGAGCGGATTGGTGGCCGCTTTTTTTGAGCATTTCCACTTGACTGGCGGAGAGGGAGTAGATTATTGCTTCGCAAAGTGAGCAACAGAATGAGATTGCCAAGGTAATAAGGACTGCGGTAATAAGGGAAGATAGCACTCAATACTCCTGGAAGAAAAAGGCTCCGTTTTCTGGAAAACGGTGTAGTTGCCAAGAAGGACTAATCCCGATGAACGGGATACGAGCCTTACGCAGATTCTATTCTTGCACAAAAATACACGAAAATAATCTGGAAGGCACCAAGTCAAGACGTCGTTAATAAATGCCCCGGATCGTTTTTGCTTCAAGAACGGCAGGGAATACCGTAAAGAAATGATTGATAGATTCAGGATGTTTCGTAACGGTTTACGGTATACCCTTCAGGAAAGGCGATTTGCCGGAGTTACCGGGGATGATTTTTTTTATCATGAAGCAGTAATCCTGTGTGGTATATATACTCTCTATCGATTCAAATTTTCAATTGGAAAGAATTGAGCAAAAAATTTTTAATAAACTTTGCAGGACCTTTTGCTCTCTCGGCGGGTTGCACTGATGCTGCCTGGTTCCATTAAAATACGGTGGAACATCTTGAAGTTTGTTTTATGCGATACAGTGATGGCAGAATGCTCCGGCTTCGTTTTAAAGATTGAGAAGAAGAACAATTAACAAAGAGGGTGAGACGTGGAAGTGACGAAACTGATTGTTACAGAGAAAAAAGCTGAACAATTTTCAGGAGATTTGTTGGTTTTTTGCGTAGAACAGGACAAAAAAAACAAGCTCCTCAAGTGTGACAACCCAATGGTCCGGAGCTGGCTGGAACAGCAAGGATCACTGGCTGAGTTCAGTGCGAAGGAGGATGAATATCTTCTCTTGTATCCCCAGGCAGCCCTGAAGGAGGCTGATGGTCCTGCCTTTTTTCTGGCCCGACGTCTCTTGCTGGTGGGATTGGGAGAGGTGGATGATAAGAAGGGGGATGAACTGCGTGAGCGGTGTCGACAGGCGGGCGGGATTGTTGCCCAGCAGGCAGCCAAGGTCAAGGCGGTCAAAGTCATGGTTTGCCTTCCTGAGATACTGGGTTTGCGAACAAAGGCGGTGGCGGAATGTTTCAGTGAGGGAGTTCTGCTGGGAGATTATCGATTCCTTAAATATAAAAAGAGTGATCCCAAGGACGAGACCTATCAGGGACTGGTCGAGATTCGACTGGGAGTCAGTTCCGCCACCGATGCCATTCATAAGGGGGCGCGCCAGGGACAGATCGCCGCCCTTGCTGCCCGTCAGGCACGGGATATGGCCAATGAGCCGGGCAATGGCTGGACCCCCTCCCATTTTGCCGCCCATGCCCGAATGCTTGCGAAAAAGTATTCGCTCAAGTGCACGGTTCTGGATAAAGACGATATGAAAAGGCTGGGGATGGGCGGGATCCTGGCGGTCAATCAAGGATCGACAGAGCCCCCCCGGATGGTGATACTCGATTATCGACCGATTCATGCCTCTCAGATTCTCCTGGTGGTGGGAAAGGGCCTTACCTTCGATTCCGGAGGCATCAGCCTGAAATCAGCCATCGGTATGGAGGAGATGAAATACGATATGTGCGGTGGTGCCGCGGTCTTGGGTTTTATGCAGGCCATAGGCGAAGAACGGCCTGATTTGCGGGTAATCGCCATTGTGCCGTCCACCGATAATATGGCCGGCGGAGCGGCGCTCAAGCCGGGCGATATTATCACCCATTATAATGGTCTTACCTCGGAGATCGTTAACACAGACGCGGAGGGACGTTTGATTCTGGCCGATGCCCTGGCCTATGGCGTGGAAAAGTTCAAACCCGATTATGTCGTTGATCTTGCCACCCTCACCGGAGCGGTGATCGTGGGTCTTGGCCATCATCGTACCGGTGTCCTGGGCAATAACGATGAGCTGGTGGGCCGTCTTCTGGCTGCCGGGGAGCGGAGCGCGGAGCCTTTATGGCGGCTTCCCCTGGGGAAGGAGTACACCCGGCAGAACGAATCGCAGGTGGCCGATATGAAAAATACCGGTGGAAAAACCGCCGGCACCATTACCGCCGCGGCCTATCTGGAGAAGTTTGTCGGAGAGACTCCCTGGGCCCATCTCGATATTGCCGGGACTGCCTGGGAGTTTACGGAAAAGTCGTACATCCCCAAAGGTCCTTCCGGTACCGGGGTCAGGACCCTGCTGGAACTGGTGCGACGGTGGAAGAAGGAAGAAAAGGTGGAAGCATAAACGGTGGAAAGAAAAAAGTCAGAAGGCATGGGACAGAATGGTTGTTTGGGTCAACGAAATTGCCCTCTTTTTTCCCTCCAGCCTAACCAATAAATATCCCCTTAACACATTCAGGAGAAACGATGAAGCGACCAGTGGGAATTACCGTCCATCGGCAGATCACGGATAGTCAGCTACTGCACAGGGAGGCAACCGGTGATTTGTCGGGTCTGCTGACGGAGCTGATTGTTGCCGGCAAGATTATCTCGGCTGAGGTCAATATGGCCGGCCTTGCCGATGTTATCGGTGATTCGGGAAAGACCAATATCCAGGGAGAAGAGGTGCAGAAGCTCGATGAGTTTGCCAACAATACCATCAAGCGGAGGATGGCCAGAAGTGGCTTTATCTGTGCCATGACCTCGGAGGAAGAAGATGATATTATTCCGGCCCGGGAAGGTTATGAGGGAAAGTACACCCTTGCCTTTGACCCCATGGACGGATCCACAAATATTGATGTCAATGTCAGTATCGGCACCATCTTCTCCGTTCATCGTCGTAAAAGTCAGGAAGGACAGGGAACCCTGGAGGATATCCTCCAGCCTGGTAACGCCCTGGTTGCTGCCGGCTATATTATTTATGGTTCGTCCACCATGCTGGTCTATTCGACGGGACATGGGGTGCATGGCTTTACCCTCGATCCCAGTGTTGGTGAATTTTTTCTCTCCCATGAAAATATCCGGGTTCCGGAAAAGAGCAAATATTTCTCGGTGAATGAGGGGAATTATCATTACTGGAGTCCGGTAATGCGGGAGTATATCCAGCATTTCAAGGAGATTGATGCGGATTCCGGGCGTCCCTACAGCTCCCGCTATATTGGCACCCTGGTTGCCGATTTTCACCGCAATCTAATTACCGGAGGGGTGTTCCTCTATCCCAGTGATTGCCGCAATCCCGACAAACCCAAAGGGAAGCTGCGCCTCTTATATGAGGCTATTCCCTTGGCTTTTTTAATAGAGCAGGCAGGAGGCCTTGCCGTCACTGATGGGGGACAGAGAATCCTGGATATCCAGCCGGAATCCCTCCACGAGCGAACCTCGCTGATCCTTGGAAGCAAGCAGGATGTGGATGTTCTGGAGAAGTTTCTGGTCCGAAAATAAGGTAAGGTAAAGAAAGTGATGAAGCCCAGGAGGGTATTATGAAACTGAAAGTCGTGATCCATGAGGCAGAAGAAGGTGGCTATTGGGCAGAGGTCCCATCTATTCCAGGATGTGCCACCCAGGGAGAGACCTTTGATGAGTTGTTAAGCCACATCTGAAGCCGTTGAAGGCTGTCTTGCCGTTGATATTGACCATGTCGCCGTGTTGAAAAATGACAAGGTAATGGAAATAGCGTTTTGAAGGCGGTGAGTGGGAGCAGGTTTTGCCATCTGCTGGAATTAAAGGGATGGGAGTTG
>JACDZF010000042.1 GCA_013426795.1 Desulfocapsa sp.
CCCGTCACCGCAAAGCTCATGGCCATGCGATGATCCTTGTAGGTCTCGATCACCGCGCCATGGAGACCGGCGCCGCCATCGCCGTGGATAATCATGCTGTCCGGGCGCTCTTCCACCCGCGCCCCCATCTTGCTCAGCTCCGTGACCACCGCCGTCAGCCGATCACACTCCTTGATACGCAGGTGGGCAATATTATTGATCACCGTGGTTCCATGGGCAAAGGCTGCCACCACCGCCAGGGTGGGAACCACATCCGGCATGTCGCCCATATCAACGGTGATCCCCTCAAGCTGCTTTCGCCCCCGCACCGTGATACCGCCGCCCTCCCGGCTGATCTCGCAGCCCATCCGGGCGAGCAACGGCAGCAGACCGGCATCGCCCTGCAGAGACGGCACCGGCACGTTGCTCACCGTCACCCGTCCCGCGCTAATCGCCGCCGCCGCCCAAAAATAGGAGGCATTGGAGGCATCCCCCTCAATCTGATACTCCATGGCCCGGTAACACCCCTGCGGGATCACAAAATGATTCAACTCCCGGTTGCAATCCACCTCAATACCAAAGTCCGCCATGACAGAAAGGGTCATGAGAACATAGGGCTTGGACAACACCTCGCCTCGCACCTCAAGGATGGCGGGACGGGAGGCATACGGTGCAACCAGCAGGAGCGAGGACAGATACTGACTGCTCTTGCCCTCCGGCAGAACGGTCTCTCCACCGGGAAGCCCCTGGCTGTTTATATGCAAAGGCGGGCAACCCGTATCCTTCAACGAACGGATATTCACGCCCCAGCCCCGCAGCGCCTCCATCAGGGGGCCGATGGGACGCTCCCGCATCCTTTTTTCCCCATCAATGATAAAGGCCCCATGGCCAAGGGCCGCGACGGAGGTGAGAAAGCGGGTGGCGGTGCCATTATTGCCAAGATAAATCTCCTCTTTCGGGGCGACGATCCTGCCGCTGCCCCCTTCCACCTGCCAGGAATCGCTCTCTTTATGAACGGGAATGCCCATCTGATGCAGGGCTTTGGAGGTATACTCCGTATCTTCGCTGGTCAAGGGGCCAAGGAGGGTGCTTGACCCATCGGCAAGGGCGGCGGCAATGAGTGCCCTCTGGGTCAGACTCTTGGAACCGGGGACGGCTATGGTGGTATCAATGCTGGTCACGGGGACTATCTCTTTCATCTCTTCTCGCTTCCTTTCATCTCTTGACGATTGACAATATTTCCAGTGGCCAGATACAGCTTCTCCCGCATCAAGGCGACCGGAGCGGTCTTCCCGGTCCACAGTTCAAACTGCGCCACCCCCTGATAGAGCAGCATCTCCAGACCATTGATCACCTGACATCCGGCTGCCTTTGCCTGCCTCAGCAACAGCGTCTCCAGGGGCGCATAGACGATATCCATGACCACCTGAAAACGTCCGAGGATCTCCGGCGGCACAGGGCTGACCTGGGAATCGGGCTGCATCCCCACCGAGGTGGCATTGATCAGGACAGCTCCGGTGAGGGTCGCCATGTCCTCCAGCGAATGCCAGGGACAGCCCAGATCCGCTGCCAGGGCCCTGCCCCGCGCCTCGGTCCGGCTGCACAGGACAACCCGGGCACCCAGCTGCCGAAGCCCGAACCCTACGGCCCGGGCCGAACCGCCGGCGCCAAGCAAAACGACCTGTGTTCCGGCAAGGGACGCCTTTTCGGCCAGAGCCCGGGTCGCGCCCAGCCAGTCGGTGTTGCTCCCGCAAATCCGTTTTTTTCCACCCACATCCTCAATGACCAGGGTATTGACCGCGCCGATCTGCCGGGCCACCTCTTCAATCTCATCGAGCAGGGGAATAACCGCCTCTTTGTAGGGGATGGTGACACTCGCCCCTTTCACCCCCAGCGCCTTCATCGCCTCGATCCCGGCGGCAAGCTCAACAACCGGAAAGGGCAGATAGACGCTGTTTTCACCCAGTTCGGCAAAGGCCGCGTTGTGCATCAGCGGGCTGAGGGAATGACTCACCGGATTGCCGATGATCCCGTAGAGCGCCGTCTTTCCATTGATTGTCATGGCCATCAACACCCCTCCCGGTCGGCCCCCATCAGCCCTTCAATCCGGCGCAGGACAGCCACCGAAAGCTGACCAGGGGCCGTGGCCTCACGCTCACTGACCGCACAATAGGTCATATAGCCGCCAAGTTCCACGGTGGCCAGTCGGCTGATAACCCCGGCCCGGCCCATACAGAAGGCGATAAGGGGAATATCCATGCGGGCGGCCTCTTCCTGAAGCGACAAAACCCGCAGAACATCGTGAAAATCGTGGGCCATGGTGACGATCTTGGCAATATGGGCACCTTTATCCTGAATCATGGCCAGCCGCCCCACGAGTTCGGCCTGGGCGGGGGTGTCCTGAAAGTTGTGCCAGGAGAGGATCAACCGGCAGGATGAGGAATCTATCACCTCCAGCAGGGCCTGGTGCGAGGAGTCCGGGGCCTTGAGCTCCAGATCAACATAGCTGGCCCCACGGCCTGCGGCCTCAAGGAGGGAGGCGAGGCGAGCCTGTTCCTCGCCCGCGAAATTCCCCCCTTCCCAGATCGGACGGTTGGTAAAGAGCAGGGGCTTGGCCAATTGGGTTATGAAGGGGACGACTTCGACCCGCTGGAGGGCATCAAGGCGGATCTCAATGACATCGGCCAGAGAACCGACACTTCTGGCCACCGCCACCCCCTGTTCCACGGTCTCCGTCGCAATGGAGACACAGACCCGGTGCATGTTGTTGTCATCCGTCATTTCTTTTCCCCTGACTGCTGCTGAACCCGGCGCGTCGCCACCTTGATTGCCCATCCCACCAGCAACGAGACTATGGCCAGATCATCGATGAGTCCCAGGCCGCCGATCCAGTCCGGGATCAGATCAAAGGGTGAGAGCAGGTAGAGAATGGCAAGCCCGAGAATTCCCTTGACCACCCAGGGCGTATCGGGATGAAAGAGAAGGCGGGCGTAGGAGCTGATCGTCGCCCAATGAAACGGGGAGCCGCCAGGTTTGGTCCATTTTGAAAAAGGCTGCTTGGTCATGGCTGTCTCCTAGCAAACCCGGAGGGCACCGATCAACTCCCGCACCGAACCCATTTTCTGTTCAGTGACGTAGGCGGCGATCCCGGCAATGACCTCATCACAGGCACCGGGGTTGACAAAGTTCGCGGTTCCCACCTGCACCGCGGTGGCCCCGGCCAGCATGAACTCCATGGCATCCTCGGCGGTGGCTATGCCGCCAATGCCGATCACCGGAATAGCTACCGCCCGGGCCACCTGATAGACCATCCGCAAGGCCACGGGCTTGATCGCAGGTCCGGACAGCCCCCCGATCACATTGGCCAGCCGGGGCCGCCGGGACCGAAGATCAATGGCCATGCCGATAAGGGTATTGATCAGCGATACCGCGTCGGCCCCGGCCTCCTCAACGGCACGGGCCACCACGGTGATATCGGTGACATTGGGGGAAAGCTTGACGATCACCGGCACCTGAGAGCATCCTTTCACGGCAGCGGTCACCGCCGCCGCCATCTGAGGATCGGTGCCGAAGGCCACCCCGCCCTTCTTGACATTGGGACAGGATATATTCACCTCAATGGCGCCGATCCCTGGAATCCCTGCCAGACGCCCGGCGAGCTGCCGGTACTCTTCCACCGAATCACCAAGGATATTGACCAGAACGGGCACCCCAAGGGCCGCCAGATAGGGCATCTTGTCACTGATAAATCGATCCACCCCGGTATTCTCGAGGCCGATGGCGTTGAGCATGCCGCAGGCGGTTTCAACAATACGGGGCGGGGGATTGCCGGCGCGGGGGGCCAGGGAAATCCCCTTGACCACCACCGCCCCCAGACCGCGGAGCTTAACAAAGTCTTCAAATTCACGGCCATAGCCGAAGGTTCCGGAGGCCGTCATCACCGGATTCTGCAAGGCGAGACTGCCGATGGAAACCCGCAGATCGGCCTTTTCCGTTGCCATGATCAAAGGCTCCATAGCAGTTTCTCCGCCTCAAAGATGGGCCCGTCGGAACAGACATGGGCATACCCCCCCGCTTTTAGGGGAACGGCACAGCCCAGGCAGGCACCCATGCCGCAGGCCATCACCGTTTCCACCGAAACCTGACAGGCCCGGCTCTCCTGCTGACAGAGACGGGCAATGGCCGCCATCATCGGGTGGGGGCCGCAGCAGTAGATGCCAAATCCGGGGGGCAGATTTGATTTCGTGAGGACATCGGTGACCAGGCCATGATGGCCGAAGGAGCCATCATCGGTGGCCGCCAGGACATCCACGCCCACCTTGCGGAAATCATCCACCAGCGGCTCCAGCTCGGCCCGATTGCGGGCGCCCAGGATCACCATGGGCATCTTTGGGGAGACTTCGGCGGCGGAAGATTTGCTGAGGAATCGGGTGGCCAGAAAAAGCAGCGGCGCGATGCCCATCCCGCCGCCCACCAGACACGCCGTTTCCGGCGAGCCAGGGGTAAAACCGTTGCCCAGAGGGCCCAGCAGGGAGAGCTGTTCGCCCACCCGAACCTGGGCAAGCAGCTCCGTCCCCTTGCCCAGCACCTTGAAAAGAATCTGCAGATGTCCATCGCGGATCACCTGATGAATGGAAAAGGGCCGCCGTAACAAGGGATCTTTGCCTGGAGAGGTTTGCACCATCACAAATTGACCTGGCCTGGCCATGGCGGCTATCTTCGGGGCGTTGAAGGTCAGACGGACAATATCTTCCGTCAGTGCTTCAAAACAGATGAGCTCAACTTTTTGCTGGAATTGAGACATAATAAAGGATATGGTATCGCAAATAGAAAATTAATTAGAAAAATTGGACTGTTACAAAGTAGAACCGAAAAAGAAAAGCCCCTTTTGTAAATTTCCCTGTCTCCCCATCAGATCCGCCAAAACCACTTCTATTGATACAAAACGATGGACGCAGCAACCCCAACTCTTTTGTTTGCCCTGGTCTTCGGGGCGATAGTCGGCAGTTTTCTCAATGTCGTCATTCTCCGACTCCCCACCGAGCATGGTTCCATAGTCTTCCCGGCCTCACACTGTCCCCGATGTCAAACGACCCTTTCCTGGTATGAAAACATTCCCATCTTCAGTTTTCTTGTCCTGCGTGGCCAGTGTCGTCACTGCCACGGGAAAATTTCCTGGCAATACCCGATGGTGGAGCTGTCCATGGCCCTGCTGTCAGTTGCCATTATCCACAGATTCGGACTCACCGTCACCGGGGCCGGCTATTTTCTTTTTTGCGCCGCCTTGCTGGTCATTATCTGGATTGATGTGCGGCATCAGATCATTCCCGATGTCATCAGTCTGCCGGGCATAGTCCTTGGTTTCGTTTTCTCACTGGTAAGTCCGGCACTCAGCTGGCAAAGTTCCCTTATCGGACTGCTCCTTGGTGGCGGCGTTCTCTACGCCATTGCCCTGCTCTACTACCTGTGGAAAAAACAGGAAGGGATGGGTGGCGGAGATATCAAACTGCTGGCCATGATCGGCGCATTCCTGGGCTGGCAGGCCCTCCCCTTTGTCATCTTTGCCAGCTCCCTTTTCGGTTCCCTTATCGGGATCCTGGCCATGATCAAACAAAAAAAAGGAGGAAAGACCCGGATTCCCTTCGGCCCCTTTCTCTCCATTGCCGCCCTGGTCTATCTCTTGTTCACGGAACAGGTCATTCAGCTTTACCGATTCTATCTCAATGGAGGTTTTTAATTCTCCCCCCCGAGAGGTATTTCTTATCCCGCAAAAAATCAGACGGCAGATGAAGAAGGACACCTTGAAGGCGTCCTGGGGTCGAGTTGTCCAGGTCGTCTTGTTTCATCCTTTCACCCATCTTCAGTCTTCACCGGAACGGGAAAGACTACCTTTTCCAGTGAATCCCCTGCCTGCATCGCCTGACCCACCACAAGCCCGAGTTTTCGACTCTCTGCTATCTGTTCTCTGCTATGCCCATACTTGGGATAAAACCGACGAAACCAGGAGCTTCCTGCCTCGGGAGCCCGTCCTGCCAGTTTCAAAAAAACACCGATGGTCCGCCATGGCTCCGGCGTGGGATGGGAAAAGACAATGGGGGCGAGGACGTGCGCCCCGCAGCGCCTGAGCATCCCCTTCAGTCCAAAATAATGAACCCGCCAGTACCCCCGACAGGAGATAAAAGGCAAGACCATTTTCCCCGAAAAAATCTTTTGGCCGTCTCGGTCGATAAGTGAGAGTATGGGACCACTCGGGCTATAGGACCAGGTCGGCCCGGCAACAATGACCAGATCCCACTGCTCAAAACAGACAGGACTCAGGGGAAGGATCGGGTATCGCTTGCGAAAGAAGGTCTGCACCATCATGATCACGGTGGCCGCAATGGAGCCAAGGGGAAAGCGAAGTTCGGAAGTAAGGGTGAGTTGCTCCCAATGAATCTCTCTGTCTTTCTCGCGCAGCCCCTCCATCAATCCATTGAGAAGGTTTCTCGTCTGGCTGCTGTACGAATAGGAAAGAATAAGGATTCGTTTATTATCCAAAATAATCGTCCTTCAATGCTGCTTTTAAAGGCAATTGACCACTGACCCTCCGGGCATACTACATCAAAGACTCTACCGTAGATCCCCCCAAATAAAAAGCCCCCAATCATCTGGGGGCTTTTTATGAAACAGAGTGGACCTTCAAACCATGGACGCTAACTTTCTATTTCATGCTCCACACCAACCACAATTTTATAGAGCACGGTGAGAATAAAAAATCCTGTGGCCCAGACACCAATGGTGATTCCCAGTTCATTGAGCGTTGGAATATACTCGACAATTTCATGCAGAGGACTGGGTACAAAGCCGGCAAATACAAACCCGAGCCCCTTGTCAATCCACAGTGCCAGAAAAATCATGACACAGGAAAGTCCCAGCAGAAACTCGTTCTTCCTTCGAACATAGGGCAGAGAGAACAGACCCAGGGCACTGAAATTCAAGACCACCGAGGTCCACATGAAGGGCACCAGATTATTATAGACATGCCCATGATGCTCCAAGCCAAAGAAGAGATATTCAATACTATGCTTATGGCCCGGAATGTTGGAGTAATAGCCGACAAATACCTCAAGAAGAACAAAGAAGGTATTGAGCATGGCGGCATACATAATAATGGTCACCAGCTTGTCCATCGCCTGCTTGCCGGCATCAAAATTGGCCACCCGTTTGAGAACCAGACAGGCAATGACAATAAGAGCAGGACCGGCGGCGAAGGCTGAGGCAAGAAAACGGGGGGCAATAATGGCAGACAGCCAGAAATGCCGACCCGGAAGACCACAGTAAAGCATGGCGGTGACGGTATGAATGGAAACCGCAAAGGGAATGGACAGATACACGAAGAAATAAATCCATCTGGGGGGATGAACCCCTTTTCTCTCCGCCGTGAGGATGACCCAGCCACAGAGAATATTCAAGGAAAGATATCCAATCAACACACACATATCCCAGAAGAGCATGGAATGGGGGGTGGGATGCAAAATGACATTCACGGCCCGAAGGGGCTGCCCCAGATCCGCCATGATGAACAGCATGCACATGACGATGGCGGCAATGGCGAGGAACTCACCAAGAATGGTGATCTTGCCAAATACCTTGTAATTATGAACATAATAGGGAAGAACCAGCATTACCCCTCCGGCGGCCACACCCACCAGGAAGGTAAACTGAGAAATATAAAGCCCCCATGAGACATCACGGCTCATCCCCGTCAAGCCCAAGCCAAAGAGATACTGCCGAGCATAACAGGCAGCACCAATAGCAATGAACGATCCTAAAAATGCAAGCCACATCCAGTAAGCAGGCTTGCCTCTGAGTATTTTTTCAATCATGAGTTCCTCACACTATGTAAAAAACAGAAGGTTTCGTACCCAGTGAAGCATTCCGCTGGATGGTAAACTCTTTATCAAGAAGCCGTCTGATCTCGGACTTCGGATCATTCAGATCGCCAAAAACCATGGCTCCTGTGCCCTTGCAGGCCTCAACGCAGGCAGGCTCCTGGCCCAGGGCCAAGCGCTCTCCACAGAAGTTGCACTTCTCAACAACCCCCCGCATACGAGTGGGAAAGTCCGGGTTATATTTTTTAATATACGGACGAGGATCTTCCCAGTTGAAACTTCTCGCCCCATAGGGACAGGCCGCCATGCAGAAGCGACAGCCGATGCAGCGATGATAATCCATGGCGATAATACCATTTCCGGGGATCTTGAAAGTCGCCTGGGTGGGACAGGCACGGACACATGGCGGATCATCACAATGATTACAGAGAACCGCAAAGGAGGTGTTTTCCACATTCCCTGCGGCATGATACGCAGATTGCTCAGGAAAGACACTTGTAAAAGGAGCCTTCCATAACCATTTGATCTCGCTTTTGGAATTATCAATCTGGGGAATATTGTGAACCAGATTACAGGCAGCGATGGCATTATTGAGCAGCCTTGGGTTCTCGACAAAACGGCGCATGTCAATGACCATGCCCAGGCGCACGCCCTTCGGTGCTGCCTCGCCATGGGCTCCAGCTTTCTCTTTCGCCGGGGCATGTCCGGCTGCCGCCACATGCTCAGAGGCAACGGCAGCAGTGGAGGTCAACCTGACCAAGGCCGGCGCCCCGATCCCGGCAAGGGCGGTGACACTGGCGATTTTGAGGAAATTTCGTCTTTGCTTATCCATCAGTGGGTAACCTCCTTCGATGCTGCTTCCTTGGGAGTCAAATGACAATCCCAACAGTATGGATTTACATCCGCATAGGTATGACAGGTATCACAGAATTTTTCTTTATTGCTATGACACTGCATACATGCCATCTGCAAGCCTTTACGGTAGTTCTTGCCGTCCACGGTCACCACTACACGCTCTTCTTCACGGAGAACGCTGTCGCGCCATTGATTCAGAAGTACCATGTGATTATCCCGCATATACTCCTTCGGCATGACACAATTCTTCTCTCCCCCCGGTGGCAGCTCCGGCTTGGGCGGGGTGGCCGCCTTGAAGCCATTGAACCAGATAGGGGAAGTCACCAAGAGGACGAAAATCACCAGTCCTGGTATGATTGTTCCTTTATTATACATTATTCAAATTCCTCCTTTCTGGTGCGGATTAGACTAAGGTTCTAAGACCCTCTGTAAGTTCCTGTCGGTTTTCACCTTCCATAATAAGTGCATTTCCAACAAGTTCAGAGACACCGCACACATTACATCCCGGATTCCAGTAATTCATGAGCGAAGTCAAGGTAGCACGGTCGATGGCGCAGACGCATGAAAGCATATTCACCGCATGCTTATCAATGACATGTTTGACCGCGTTGGCACGCGGCAGACCGGAACGCATGCGCAACTCCATAATCTCGTCGGTATTGAGTCCGGTTCCTGAACCACAGCAGAAGGTCTGCTCGCGGATCGTGTTTTCCGGCATCTCCACCCAGCCATCCACAACATGGTCAAGGATATAGCGGGGTTCGTCCAGAAGTCCCATGGCCCGGGCCGGGTTGCAGGAATCATGGAAGGTTGCCTTGACGTGGGCGTTCCGGCTCTTGTCCAGGTTCAACTTGCCATGCTTGATCAGATCGGCGGTAAACTCACTGATATGAACCATCTTGGTGGAAGCGGCATTATGGAAGGTCGTCCCGGTCATGGGTGATTTCGGCACCTCCAGGAAATCGGCAGGCCCGTTCATGGTATCCATATACTGATGAACAACACGCCACATATGGCCACACTCACCACCGATGATGTACTTGACTCCCAGTCGCTTGGCCTCGGCATACATCTTGCCGTTAAGCTTCTTCATCGTCTCGTTATTGGTAAACAGACCAAAATTTCCACCCTCTGAGGCATAGGTTGACCAGGTGTAATCAAGGCCAATATGTTCAAAGAGCATCAGATAGCCCATGGCGGTATAGAGACCTGGTTCCGCAAAAACATCGGCGGAAGGAGTAATAAAGAGAACCTCCGCTCCCTTGCGGTTAAAGGAATGATTCGTCTTGATACCGGTCAGATTTTCAATATCATCGGCAAGGAAATCAACATTATCCTTAAAGGTGTGGGGCTGCAGACCCATATGGTTTCCAGTCCGGTTGGAATTGGAAACCGGCTCCAGAATCCAGTTGATCCCCACTCCCACCAGATGCAGCAACTCGCGCAGCATCATGGTAACCTCGGCGGTATCAATGCCGTAGGGACAGAACACGGAACAGCGACGACACTCGGTGCACTGGTAGGAGTACATGAACCACTCCTTGAGCACGCCCACGGTCATTTCCCGGGCACCGGCCATTTTACCAAGCAACTTGCCGCCGAGGGTAAAATCATTGCGGTAAATCGAGCGCAGCAGCTCCGCCCTGAGTACCGGCATGTTTTTGGGATCGCCGGTGCCAAGGAAGAAATGGCACTTGTCGGCACACGCTCCGCAACGGACACAGCAATCCATGAAGATCTTCAGCGAGCGAAATTTGTCCAGCCGCTCCTTGAGTCCCTTAAGGATTATCTCCTTCCAGTTTTCCGGAAGCTTCCAGTCATCATCCTCGGGAGACCACTCCCGGGCGTTGGGAAAATGGAGCCCCTTCTGACTGTTGAGATATTCAACCTTTTCCTGTTTTGCCTGATACGCATAATTGCCCGGCTTGAAGATCGCAGAGACATCCATCCAGTCCTTCACAGGCACCGCGCCCGTTGCCATGGTCGGCCCCTGCACCACGCTTTTAGCCAATTGTTCTAATTTTGCAACTGCCATCGTCTTTATCCTTATACGCTAGTTTTGGGTGTGGGGAATCTCACGCTTTATCCTCTGCGGCGGCCAACTCCTTCTCAACCGGGATACCCGCGTCCACCATGAACTCTCTGAACTCGTCCTCGTAGCCGGCATAGGAATGGGGCTTAATCTCCGGATCGTTCCAGGGATTGATGTGACGTTTTGAGCGGCTGTTATTCGCCATATTGCGGGTAGGACTCATAAAGACACCACCCATGTGCATCAACTTACTGAACGGGAAATAGGCAAGCAGGGTACAGACCAGAAAGAGATGGATATAAAAGATGGCACCAATCTTGGCACCAATGACCGGAGAAAAGGTCACCAGACCAATGGCCAGATTCTTGATATTAATAATATCAATATCAGTGCGTAAGAAGTAGCGCATGAGAATGCCGGTCACCGCGATACTGAAGATGAGCACCAGCGGGAAATAATCATTGTTGAGCGAGATATACTTGACGTGACGGGTAATAAGGCGGCGGCCATAGAGAAACAGCAGCCCGACAAGAATAAAGACATCTGTCAGGTACATGGCGGGCTGTCCAATCTGCAACATCGAGTCCACACCTTCCAGAATGGACAAGACAAAGGGCACCGGCTCAAGGAAAAAGCGCATATGCCTGAGGACGATCACCAAAAACGAATAATGAAAAATCAGGGCAAAAAGCCAAAGCCACTTGGATGATTCATAGGTAACCTTGGGTCCGTCATGGATCTCGGACTTGGTGTTTCTGAAGAGCGACCTGAAAAAGAAAATTTCCAGAAACATCCTGCCCGCTACTTCTGTGGTCGTGGTGGGACATTCAAGCTTGTCCTGCTTGATGAAATCCAGAGAGGATCCCTGGCCACAAGTGGTGGGGATGGAAAAGGGAACAGGTGATTTTGCCCAGTCCATGACTCGATAGACAAAACCGCCGACAAACAGCATGATGGCCAAATAGGGCAGCACAACACCAAAAAGATATTGCATGCCCGGTATCTGGGATCCTAGTCCGGCAATCAAAATCAGAGCAATGACTGCCAGGAATGAGAAGGCGTACTTCATTTCTTACCTCGCTTCAAATTGAACAGTGTTGGAAACAGCCCGGAAGAATAGCCCCCCTTCCCGACCCGCCCCAGTGAGTGGTTTTCAACAGTCTTCTTCCTCTTCTTCCAATTCCCGCTCAAGTCGCCACCTTTTCGATGGTCGCTATGGAGCCACCCCTGGCAAACCTGAGATTAAAGATTCCATGCCTGCGGCCGCTCGACATGAAGCCTTCCCATTTCTCCCCCCAGTACTGCATTTTGTCAACGCTTGCCAGCCTTCGCGGTTTCAACTCGAATGCGAATTGGTATGAATCGACTCCTGAATATTAATTTTCAGCAAATTTGACGGACATTTGCTGTCGGTAAGAAGGTAGGCGCCGGTTTTTATTTCTTTGATCCGAACCTGATACAGTCGCTCCCGGCATTGCATGTACAGGTCAAAGGCGGCAAGCACAGCCAGATCCACGGAAAACTCGAAATCATACAGGTCCTGGACAAGATGGCATCGCTCCTTGTCTTTTGCCAGTATTTCACGGGTAATATGCTTGACCGCATGGATCGGTGCCACAGCCACAGATGCGGGAAACTCCTGAATGGCGCGAATCAGGATAATCTGCTCCAGGGGAGCGACAAATTCCTGCGGGTCTGCGTTTTTGACCAGAAGGCCAAACAAACAATCAAGGGCCTCCCTGATGTTGCCCCCCACTGGGTTGGCAAACTTATCCTTCTCTTTCTTGAAAAATGTTGAGGATTTGTAGGTGGAAAGGGTGTAGTTGACCCACTGATCGACAATCTTTTCTCTGTAATTGCGAAACGCCTCATCAAGCTTCATGCACCACCAATCCTTTCCCTTTTGGAGATCCATCTCCACTTCAAAGAAAGACCTCAACCCCCGATGAACGGGACAAGTGCCTTTCGCAGATCATCGCCTTGCAAAACAAGCTGGAAAACAATCTGTAAATCACCAAGAATGAAAAATGAAAATTTCTATCATCTTTCTTTCTGTTAATCAATATTTTTTTAGAACCATTGGGAAATAAGTGTCTCCCCGTTCTTTACAATAATTTTTTTCATTTTTGTAATATTTTTTTTCTTAAAACTGTTGCCGATATCTTCATGCAGCAGATGCCCTGCTGCCATTCCGGTCTCACCTCCGACAAGCTCTCTGACTTACCCATGGAGAAAAATCCCCAGCCGCGGTCAGGGCCTGGTCATATCCGCAAGAACCCGGACAGCCTCGCCTATATAGGGATCATCCTTGACCTCTTCCAGCCACTTCAGCCGTTCATCCTCCTTATTTTCCTTGTTCTCCTTCTTTCCCTTGCGAGCCTCTTTTTTGGTCTCCTCGGCCATTTCACCATCTTTGTCAATGCGATACTTGCGATAATGGGTGCCGATTTTCTTCCTCGCAAGATCCGCCTCGGCCCGTCTCTTCTGCATATCGGCCAGCTGCAAGGAGATGACGGTGTCTTTACTGCGATCCTCGGCCTTCTTTGCCTCATCGGCAATAACCTGCAATCCCGGATCTGACTCAACCCGCTGTCTGCTGTTTGCCACCAACCGGGCCTTATCAATCTTTTGACCACCATATTGCGTAATGGACACCGGTTCCACCTGATCCCAGGGCAGAGAGTTGTCGAGGTACTGTTCCCCGGATTTCAGATACTGAAAGAGACTGGGCAGCTCAATATCCGGTTCCACCCCCTTATATTGGGTGGAGCCGCCATCGACCCGATAAAATTTCTGAATGGTTACCTTCAATGCCCCCAAGTCATCGTAGCTGCGCAGATGCAAAGAGGGGATGTTGTCATTCATGTTGATCAGGGTTTGCACCGTCCCCTTGCCATGGGTGTGCTTGCCGCCGATGATCACCGCCCGGCCATAGTCCTGCAATGCCGCGGCCACAATCTCGGAAGCCGAGGCAGAAAACTGGTTGACCAGAACCACCAGGGGGCCGTCATACACCATCTCGGAATCGTCATCACTCAAGATCCGCTGCATTCCCGAACTGTTTTTGACCTGCACCACCGGCCCCCGCTTGATAAAAAGACCGGCGGTATCAACGGCATCCACCAGCGATCCGCCCCCATTATTGCGGAGATCAAGGATCAGTCCCTTGATTCCCGTCTTCTTCAGAGCTTCAATGGCAGCCCTGGTGTCATCCGTGCTGTTTCTGGCCTCCGACCCATTTTTCGTCCCTTCAAAATCACGATAAAAGCTGGGAATCACGATATAACCGATTTTGTCTCCGGCCAAACCATCAAGGGTCGTGGACTTGACAAAGGTCTCCTCAATCTGCACCACGTCCCGAACCAGTGAGATCACCGCCTTCACCCCGTCCGGTTTTTTCACGGTCAGGCGCACCTCCGTGCCCTTGGCACCCCTGATCAGGCGCACGGCATCACGCAGGCGCATATCGGTGATCTCCACCGGATCACCATTTTTCTGGGCCACCTCCAGGATTGTATCCTCGGCCTCAAGCTCTCCACTCCTGGCCGAAGCACTGCCCGGAATAATGGACACCACCTTGATATACCCGTCCTCCTCGCGCAGCACCGCTCCGATCCCCTCCAGGCTGCCCCGCATATGGATATCAAAATCCTCCTTGTTGTCCGGCTGCAGGTAATCCGTATGGGGATCAAAGGCCCTGGCCACCGCATCAAAGTACCGATCATAGTGATCCTGCACCGTTTCCTGATGGAGACGGTGAAAAAACTCCCGGTTCTGCTTGGCCACTCGCTCCTTGGCCTCCTTCCAGAGAACACTTCCGTCCTTTTTTTCTTTTTCCTTCTCCTGATCCGCCAGGGATTCCAGATACCGTGAGATAATCTGCTCCTGCAGCATCTTCCGCCAGTACCCTCGCAACTCCTCAAGATTGGCGGCATAGGTCAGCTTCAGGGGGTCCGTCTCAAGGGACACCGGCTGATTCACATCGATGCCGGCAGCCAGGATCTCGGCTACCATCTTTTCAACCTGCTGGACGCGAATATTCAACAATTCATAGCCCTGCTGGACGAGAACCATATTGCCGCGCAAGAGCTCGTCATCAATGAGCGTGGCGTATCTGTTCAGTGTGTCAACATCCTCCTGGAGGAGAAACCGTTTCTGAAAATCAAGCTGTTTCAGGTACAGGTCGAAGGCGGCACGACTGAGGGAATCATCCATGCCCTTATCGCTGAAATGCATGCCCGGCAGCTGTTTGCCGATCATGAGACCGATCATCCTGTTTCGCCCCATGTCCACCGTCGCCACACCATTGGCCAGACCCGCATCCAGGGAAGAAAACAGCAGAAAGGCGAAAAAAAAGAGGCCGTATAAAAGAGATGGACGATTTTTCATAAAAGTATATCCGATAAAAGAAAAAATGGGTTACTCTCCCACGAATCAATGATAACCCCGATGAACGGGATACGATCCTTTCGCAGATTCTCTTCTTGCAAAAAAACAAGAAAACAATCTGTAAGACACTAAAAATCAAAAAAATCTACCAGAATCCACCAACAAATACCATGACAAAGAAGGAAGATATGAAAAAACTCCAGAGTAATCTTGCCCAATTCGTCGAAGAACGAGATTGGGAGCAATTCCACTCCCCGAAGAATCTGGCCATGGCCCTCAGCGTGGAGGCTGCCGAGTTGATGGAGATCTTTCAGTGGATGGAAAGCGCGGAAAGCAGAACCGTGGATGCGGCCACCCGCCGGCACATTGAAGAAGAAGTGGGTGATGTGATGATCTACCTCACCATGCTGGCCGGGAAGTTTGACCTGGACCCCATTGAGGCGGCACACAAGAAGATGGTGCTCAATGCCGGGAAGTATCCGGTCAGCGGGTAGGGAGGCCGCCGCTATCCGACTCCCCCTTCCCTTCGGTCTTGCCGCCCTGGGAGACCAGAAAACCCCGGACGACCGTGGCCTCATCGTATCCGACCCTGCCCTCCATGGCCTCGACGATGGGCCGAAGACGAAAAAGTCCGTGCGCTTTGAACAGCTCGGTCATGGCAGCGCGCACCTCGCGATCCACATACTGATCAATATCAAGGTCATGCCCCTGCTGCAACAGCTCACCCAGATGGGCGGCAATGGTGGAGGTCTTCAGCTCCCGCCGGGCGGCTATGGCCGCCATGTCCAATCCGGCCCTGGCCAGACGCAGGGTTTCGGCGTGGGTCTCCGTCCCGGTCGATTTTTTGACTCGCCGAACGGGCTCCGGTACTCCTCCACCCTTGTCCATCGGCGGGGAAGAGATCCCGGGATTCTCGTCCAGATAGGCGGTGATGGCCGCAAGAAACGGCCTGCCGTAGCGTTCCAGTTTCATCTGGCCGACTCCGTTAATGCCGAGCAGGGCCTCAGGGGTCCGGGGAAAGAGACGGCACATCTGATGCAGACTCTTGTCGGAAAACAGGACATAGGGCGGCACGCCCTGGCCTTCGGCCAGTTCACGGCGCAACTGTCGTAAAATGGCAAACAGCGACCCGTCCGAGGAGAGCTCCGCAGGGATTGCCGCCGGCACGCCGAGCTTCGCCTCCAGCATCCGCTGGGTGACATAGGGCGAGCGGCCAAAGAGCACCTCCGCCCCCCGCGCGGTGATCTGGAGCAGGGGAAACGGCTCCCCTTCACTCGCCAGCAGGCCTTCACCCAGCATCGCCTCGACCAGCTGGCGCCAGAATCGCTTGCCCCGGTCCCGCCCCACCCCGTAGGTCTTGAGCTGGTCGTGACCAAGGGAGCTGATCCGCGCCGTCCTGGCGCCGGAAACGATGTCAACAATATGACCGGTGCCGAATCGCTGGCCGGTGCGATGGATGGCCGACATGATCATCTGGGCCTCGGTGGTGGCCTCGACACTCTCCACCCCATGCCTACAGATATCGCAGGCACCGCAGTTGTCCGGGGCATAGTCCTCCTCAAAATAGTGGAGCACAGCCCGCCTGCGGCACACCGGCTGTTCGGCAAAATCCATCATCCGGCCCAGCTGGGCCAGTCCGGCCTGCCTCTCCTCCTCCCCTGCCAGCTGGTCGATGAACTTGCGCAGACGGAAAGAATCGCCCCGGCCATAGAGCAGCAGGCAGAGGGCCGGTTCCCCGTCCCGTCCGGCCCTGCCGGTCTCCTGGTAATAACTCTCCATATTCTTGGGTAGATCGCCATGGATGACAAAGCGGACATTGGATTTATCAATCCCCATGCCAAAGGCCACCGTTGCCACCACCACCTGCACCTCATCCCGGTTAAAGGCCTCCTGATTGCGGCTGCGGGTCTGACTGTCCAGCCCGGCATGATAGGGCAGGGCCTTGACGCCCCGGTCCCGCAGCCAGGCCGCGGTCTTCTCCACATCGGCCCGACTGAGGCGATAGACTATCCCGGCCTCATCGGGATGGGCGGCCACCACCGCCTCGATCTGGCTGTTCACCTGCTCCCGCAGCTGGACCTGATAAAAGAGGTTGGGCCGGTCAAAGGAGGCGCGGGTCATAAGCGGATCCTTCAGGGCCAGACGGCGCACGATATCCTCCTGAACCCTTTTCGTGGCGGTGGCGGTGAAGGCGGTGAGCGCCACCCCCGGCAAGGCCTGACGCAGAGACGAAAGGGCCAGATAGTCGGGACGGAAATCATGACCCCATTCCGAGATGCAATGGGCCTCATCGACGGCCACAAAGGAGAGGGGCGCCCGCTGCATCCGCTCCAGAAATCCGGGCAGGGCCAGGCGCTCGGGAGACAGATAGAGCAGATCATAGAACCCTTCCTGCAAACGGGCCAGCACCTCGTGCTGCTCGGAAGAAGAGAGGGTGGAGTTGAGCAGGCCGGCCTTCATGCCAAAGGCGTTGGCGGCATCGACCTGATCTTTCATCAGGGAAATCAAGGGGCTGACCACCAGACAGGTGCCCTTCAGCAGTGAGGCCGGCAGTTGATAGCAGAGGGACTTGCCGCCGCCCGTGGGCATCACCGCGAAGACGTCCCGACCGGCCAGGATCGCCTGGACGATCTCTTCCTGATTGGCACGAAAGGTCGAATAGCCGAAGAGCCTCTGGAGTTGTTCGGTGTGGATCAAGGTTTGCAAGGTCTGGCTCTGAAGACGGCAAAGTTTGGCAAAAAGGGAAACGATGGGATACAATGGGGGACATTCAAGCAAGGACAGGACATTGATGCAAGAAAAAAAGAGCCCACCCCACATCGCCGCCCATGGCTTTTGCCGTGACTGCGGCAAGGAACACACCCTTCATGGGGGTGAGGCCCGCGATCATTGCCGGGAACTCATGGGTTTTCTGGAAAAGGAAGGGCGGATCGACCTGGATGTCGCAATGGGAGACGGCAATCCCCTGCTGCGCACCGACTCCCTCTTTGGAGAGGCCCGGGGCAAGATGTTCGGGGTTCTGGTCTGCCGCGCCGCCGATGGCAGCAGGCGAATTCTGAAGGCCTTTTCCGGCCAGTACAATGGCCTGTGGGAGGTGCCGGGCTGGGCGCCCCCCATCTTTGATGTGGCCGTCTTCACCCGCATCTATGCCGATATTGAACCCCGGATCAAGGAACTTGGCAGGACGATTCGGCTGACCAGGCCCCATACCGAGGCCTGGAGGGAGCTGGTGCGCCGGCGCAAGGACCTCTCCCGCCAATGGATGCGCGATATCCACGGCCTCTACACCCTGACCAACTTTCGCGGCGAAGGACGGCCCCTGGCCGAGGCCTTTGCCGGCAGCGGCGGCATCCCCACCGGCACCGGCGATTGCTGCGCCCCCAAATTATTCAACCAGGCGGTGCAGGAGCATCTGACTCCCGTGGCCATGGCCGAATTTTACTGGGGAAGGGAAAACAGCTCGCGGACCCGGCAACATGGCCAATTCTACCCGTCCTGCGCCACCAAGTGCGCGCCGATTCTGGGTTTTATGCTGTGTGGGTTAGAGACCGTTATCCAATAGGCAAGGTCTTTTTCTTGCCTATTGGATTTACGGACTCTTATGCCGCATCCCGGAACAGCCAATCTCTTCCGGCTGTTCCGGGATGCGGCGTCCAGCAAG
>JACDZF010000326.1 GCA_013426795.1 Desulfocapsa sp.
TAAGGAGGGGAAGGGGTGGTCGGGGAATAAAGTTCCCCCCTGATTCAGGGGGGATATTAAGGGGGGGTAAAGGGCTGCTGGTTACGACGATGAAACAATGTGACAAAGTAGGAATAATCCAGCCCCGATAAATGGGATCAGGGCGAGGGTCGTTCAACGAATATCTTTATGCTGAACGATGGACCAACACACTGGCCCGTACCTCCCTTGAGCGCGGCCATATGCAAGGGAGGGGAAACGCGTTTTAGTTGAACGCGTCATTCAGGATGACAAGGGAACAGCCGGCTGGTTCTCCATCAGATCCCGGAGGCGGCTGACTTGGCATTATTCTATCACCGGAGAGGAGTGACCGTCTGGGTCAAAAGGCGTAGGTAAAATTAAACCAGACGTTCTGGCCCTCGGTCTTGTTTTCGGCCATGGTTTCAACCTGGGTTCGCAGCACAAAATACATATTCTGGTAGTTGTACCAGACACCGGGGCCCACAGCCAGCACCGTGCTGTGCTTTCCTTCCTCTCCTGCTAACAGAGCAGCGTCACGACCCTTGAACTTGTCATCGGTGGTCTGCACATAATAATAGCCGTTCAACCCCACCCGCCAGCTGGGATGCAGGGCATAGGAACAGGAGTAGTCGAAATGGAACTCCTGGCCCGGAGTCCGATCCACCTGCAACCCCGCCGGATTGGCATAATTATCCTGGGTGGTATTGAAGTCGTACATGAATTTTGCTGAAAACTCCCAGTTATTGGGCAGATAGGTGATGGCAACCACCGGCTCAAAGGTCCAGAAATTATGGCCGGTGGCGGCCAAATTGCCGTCTTCCTGACCGGTGGGGATATAAAGATCAACGGCTGAGACCGCCACGTGCAGCTTGTCTTCCATGAGATGATAGGCAAGAACCATGGGGCTGTAGATAAGATAGGGGACGGAACCGTCATCGTAGCTCATGGTATTGCCAGGCCCCACCGGGGCCTTGAAGTCGAGGCTGACATCCAGATAGGGGACAAAGAGATGCTGACCATAGTTGCCGCCAAACAGGGTGCCATTGCTCATCCACAGGAAACGGGAGACATTGGCCACCGCCGTGATCTTATCAAAGACGCCGATATCATCACCGTTATTATCCTTCAGGGAATCTGCGGTATAGTAATAAGCGTAGTTGAGGTAGTAAAACCCGGGCGGGGGCACCATGCCGGAGAGAAATGATTCGGCGCCGTTGGGGTAGCTGCCACCGCCGCCGGCCAGAACATCCTGGCCCATAGAGAGCAAACTCGCCGCTGCCAGCCCCAGGGCTGCCGTCTTGAAACATCTTTTCATCCTTCTTCTCCTCTTCGACCCGCCTACCTGTTCATGATTATTAAAAGGGGAAATGGACCGATGTCAGGCAAGCGATTTCCCCTGTTTCTTTCAGCTTAACCAGCAGGTTACCCATCCGCCGATGCATCCATCATATTTTACAGATACTCAATTTCTGCCGCTTTGTCATATAATTTTGTAACTATCCAGCTTGTTGCCGGAAAGGAACGTAAAATTGCGCAGTGGAATTCGAATTCTCCGTTAAGGGTTCCATATGGTCAAGAAAACGCCCCTCCCTTGACGATGATATGGAAGGTCGAACGGCAAGAGTTTGAGGCTCGTTCGGGAAAGGAAGCTCCCCTTCCTTGAGGGAGGTGGGGGGGGCCGCTGCCATTGACAGCTTTCATTGCTGGTTCCCCCCTCCCCTGACCCCTCCCCGCAAGGGGGAGGGGGAATTCTAGGCACGCTTTCCTTCGGGGTCTTCGCTTTCCTGCACATCGGCTCGTCCCCTGGCTCG
>JACDZF010000043.1 GCA_013426795.1 Desulfocapsa sp.
GGCGGCAAAGACATGGAGAAGACTGAATGGTTCTTTTTTCTCGGCCCCTGATAATCAACATGGATAGTTGTTACCAGTCTTTGCAGTGCAAATAGCAAGCCAGACAGAATGAATCTTTTCCATCCCTGCTTCACCCCCCAAAGAACTCCAGTGAAGAAAGATCGTGGGAAAAAGGAGCAAGCCCTCTTGTCTTTTCTGGTCTCAATATGATACCATTCAGTAACATTAAAAGATAAGATTGTAACCAGGAAGTAACGCTTATCTGTTTCGCAAGGCTTGAACCAGGTATGTCCCCGCTCCATCTGTCTCACCAATCAAGGCTCACAGGGTAGAATATTGTCCATTCCATGCCGTGAGCGATAAATGCAAGGTCATACATCGGTGCTGGATGTTTTCCGAGCTGGAATAATTCGCAAAAAAGTTATGCATGGGCCGTGCTGTTACCCAATAGTAACATCAGATTCGCGCCCTTATTTTTCTTTGTTTCCCTGTCAGGACGAGTGGGCCAGGAGTTGATGCCCCTGGTCTTTTGCAAACCTCTGCCCTGGAAGGGGTGATTCTTTTCCTGGTTCTTGCTATGAATCTGGAAACCAAACGATTTTTGTCTTCCCAATGGGACACCCCTCCATCAAGGGGCAAAACCCGAAAACTGAAGCCAGAACACCCTGTGCCATCCCATGAACTTGAAACCAACATTCCCCCTCCTCTTCACCTTACGGGCAAAATTCATCCTCTGCATCGGAATCATTGTCTCGTTATCCTACGCCTTGCTGCTCTATAAAACCTCACAGATCCAGGATGATATCATCATCGCCCAGACCAGGGAGCAGGCCAAGATGCTGTTTCGCCAGATACTCCTGACCCGTCAATGGGTGGCCGATCATAACGGCATCTTTGTTCTCAAGAAAGAAGGGGTTGAGGCCAATCCCTTCCTGCACCTGCCTGAAATTTCAGACAATGTCGGCAATCTCTATGTTATGCGCAATCCGGCCATGATCACCCGCGAGCTGTCCCGCTACTCTGAACAGGAAGGATACAGCCGCTTTCGCGTGACCAGTCTGCATCCCGTTAATACAGAAAACGCCGCTGATGCCTATGAACATGAGGCCATGCTCAGTTTCAAGCAGGGGGCAAGGGAAGCCTCAGCTGTTTTTGCCAGTGAAAACGGCAGGGTCGTCCGCTTTGTGGCCCCCCTGAATGTGGAGCACGCCTGCCTCGAATGCCATGCCCAGCAGGGGTATCAATACGGTGATGTGATCGGGGCCCTCTCGATTACAATTCCCATTGCCTGGGTTGACTCCATACTTGCCGACAGCAAAAAAAACCTTCTCCTGGTTGGTTTTGTTTCGATTTTCCTGGTCACCATCGGCCTTTTTCTGCTGCTTGACACCCTGGTGACGGGCCGAATCAGCAAGCTCTCGGCGGCCATGAAATCCTTTCCCGAGCAGATGCCCGACCCCCGCCTTCTGCCCGCCGGTCATGACGAGATCGCTGCTCTCAGCGATCATTTCAGTCATCTCTGCCAGCGGCTTCATCAATCCCGGGCGGAATTGGAGAAGAATCGGAGTCAAGCCTGTTTTAACGAAAAGATGGCATCGTTGGGCATTCTCTCGGCGGGTATCGCCCATGAGGTCAACAACCCCCTGGCCGGTATGCTCAACTGCGTCAAGGCCATGAATGATAACCCCGAGAACCGCGAACTCCATCAGCGCTATCTGCCCCTCATTAATAAGGGGCTCAAACAGATCGAACAGACCATGCGCCAGCTTCTGAATTTTGGCCGCACAGAACCCCTCCAACAACGCAAGGTTGATGCCGAAGCCCTGATCCGCGAATGTTTTGAACTCCTGTCCTGCAAGCTCCAGAATATAGAACTGCGACTTCAGCTTGATTTCCACCACGACATCCTGGTCGATGCCGAGGCCCTCAAACAGATCATTGTCAATATCGGACTCAACGGCATCCAGGCCATGAAAGAAAATGGTGGAATTTTCACCGTGCGCGGCAGCTGTCAAGGGGGACAGCTTCGCCTTCTGTTCGAGGATACGGGTACCGGCATCTCCAGTGAAGACCTGCCCCGTATCTTCGACCCCTTCTTCACCACCAAGGAGGTGGGCGAAGGGACCGGCCTGGGGTTGGCTGTCACCTATTCTCTGGTGCAACGAATGGGCGGAATGATCAGCGTCACCAGTCAATTGGGAACTGGAACCCAGTTTACCGTTATTTTACAAACCGGAGAGACCAGGGAGGAGGGACATGCCACGGATTCTTTTAGCCGAGGATGACGAGATCATCCGCATCTCGGTTTCCGACCGCCTGAAACAGTACGGCTGGCTGGTGGATGAGGCCGAAGACGGCTTGCAGGCGGCGGCCAGGGCCGATAAGCAGAAGTATAACCTGGTGATCTCGGACATTCGGATGCCGGGCCTCTCCGGCCTTGCCCTGCTTGATCGAATTCGGGAGCAGAGCCCGGACACCGAAGTCTTTATCATGACCGCCTACGGTTCCATCGACGATGCCCGCGCCTGTCTGCGGCAAGGGGCAGCGGATTATATCCTCAAACCCTTTGACATGGACGACCTTATCATTCGGGTCACCCGTTTGCTTGATATCCAGGCGGTCAAGGCCCGCTGTGCCTCGCTGGAGGCCAGTTGTCAGGTTGGGTCAAGCCGATTGATCGGCAGTGACCCGGCCATGCGGCAAGTTTTCTCCATTATCGAACAGGCCGCACCCACCAACGCCACAATCCTTATCACCGGTGAATCCGGCACCGGCAAGGAGCTGGCCGCCCGTGCCATTCATCAGGCCAGTCCTCGCCGCAACTCACCCTTTGTCTCCATCAACTGCGCGGCCATCCCCGAGGGATTGATGGAGTCGGAACTGTTTGGCCATGAACGCGGGGCCTTCACCGGTGCCGAGCATATGCGAAAGGGAAAATTTGAGATGGCCGACAATGGCACCCTGCTCCTCGATGAGCTTGGCGATTTGCCCGGGGTCCTCCAGGCAAAATTGCTGCGAGTCCTTCAGGAGAGCAAGTTTGAGCGGGTGGGAGGGAGCAAGACCATCAGCGTTGATGTCCGCATCCTCGCCTGTACCTCAAAAAATCTTCAGCAGGAGGTGGCCGAGGGCCGATTCCGTCAGGATCTGCTTTTTCGACTCCAGGTGATCCCTGTCACCATGCCGCCCCTGCGCCAGCATAAAGAGGACATCCCGGAAATGTGCCAGAACTTCCTGCAGGAGTTCAGCCTCGCGCGCCATAAAGCCCTCTCTTTAAGCCCGGCGGCACTGCGGTGCCTGCAATCCTATGATTTTCCAGGAAATGTGCGGGAGTTGCGCAATCTGATGGAACGGGCCTCGGTCCTCAGCAAGGGCCCGGAGATCACGCCTGCCGACCTCCCCGCCGAGATTGGAAACCTGGCCGCAAGCCCGGATGTTTGTTTGAGCCTGGCAGAAAATATGGCCTTGGCCGAACAAAATTTCCTGAGAAAAGCCCTGGCTGCCTGTGACGGTCGACGAACCGAGACCGCCAGGGTTTTGGGGATCAGCCGCAAAAATTTGTGGGAAAAATTAAAAGAGTACGGGATAGAATAAGAATCCAACCCCGAAAATCGGGATAAGTGCCTTTTGCAGATTCTACTCTTGCACAAAGATCCAGCCCGTGAAGATAGCCGCCTCCATCTCCCCCGGTCCATGGGCCGTGCAACCAACGGCTTGACAACTGAATCTGAGCTTGCAAATGGAGTCAATATACTCAATAATAGGCCAAAAAAATGCCTCAACTGCCGTACTCCTTTTTAGGTGTTCAATTCCATAACTGGTGGTGCACTTGGAACTTGAACTCACCTTTAATCCCAGGCCAAGGAATAATAAAATGCAAAAATACGCAGTAAACCAACAATTGATTGAGACTCTATTGGCTTGGGTAACCTCAGGAGAAATTGCAATTCCTGAAATTCAAAGACCCTTCGTTTGGGACAGTTCAAAGGTTCGTGACTTAATGGATAGCTTATATCAAGGTTATCCAATCGGTTATGTTATCGCTTGGAGAAACCCTAATGTACGTTTGAAAGATGGGAGTTTAAGTGAAGGCAAAAAAATACTCATTGACGGACAACAACGTGTAACTGCTTTGACGGCTGCAATACTTGGACAATATGTAATCAATAAAACATACGAGCGAGTAAAAATTAAAATTGCCTTTCACCCCATTGACGCAAGATTTGAAGTTCAGAACCCAGCAATCTTAAAGGACAAAACTTGGCTTCCCAACATTTCACAGGCAATCAATGGGGACCTCTTTGAAATTGCTGACCAATATTTTGAACTCAACCCAGACGTTGACAAGAAACAAGTTCGCAACGCTTTTTCAAACTTGATGAATATTCCGAAAAAGCAAATTGGAATTATTGAGTTAGCGGCTGACTTAGATATTGAAACCGTAACAGAAATATTCATCCGCATAAATTCAAAAGGTGTTGTGCTTAGTCAAGCAGACTTTGCAATGAGCAAAATCGCTTCCAACACGGAATACAACGGTAACGAACTACGCAAAGCTATCGACTACTTCTGTCATCTATGCATTGCTCCTGAATTTTACAAGCACATCCTGGACAATGACAAAGAATTTACAAAAACAGAGTTCTTTAAAAAAATGCAATGGCTCAAAACAGAAAGCGAAGATTTATACGACCCTGACTATAACGACTTAATTCGTGTTGCGTTTACAACACATTTTAACAGAGGACGACTTTCCGACTTGGTGAGTTTGCTGTCGGGCAGAAACTTTGAAACACGAACTTACGAAGACACAATAGCTGAACAATCTTTTGCGACACTAAAAACAGGAGTTACCAACTTCATCAACGAAACCAACTTCAAGCGTTTTTTGATGATAATAAAATCGGCAGGCTTTATTTCTCCAAAACTTATCCGTTCACAAAACGCGATCAATTTTGCTTACATCGTTTACCTCAAATTAAAAGAGCTGGGTGTTAATCCGGTAGCCAGGGAAAGCTATGTAAGACGTTGGTTGGTTTACTCCATCTTAACAGGTCGTTATTCAGGTTCACCAGAAAGTGTATTTGACTTTGACATCAAACAAATTTCACAGAAACCGTTTGACGAATACTTGAAAGAAAAAGAAGACGGTGAGCTTTCAGACGCATTTTGGAACGCTTCACTTCCGCAGAGTTTAGACACTTCCGTTGCAAGTAGCCCATACTTCCACGTTTTCTTAGCAGCACAAGTTAAGACAAACGACAGAGGATTTTTATCAAAAGACGTTCTGGTTGGCGACCTCATTTCTCTTCGTGGCGATATCCACCATTTGTTTCCAAGGGACTATTTAAAAAAGAACGGACTGGACAGGAGCAAATACAACCAAATTGCCAACTACGTTTATATGCAGTCAGAGATTAACATCAAAGTTGGCAACAAACCGCCGAAGGACTATTTTGAAAGTATCACAACACAAATGCAGGACAACAACAAGCAAGTAAGCGGACTTTCAACACATCAAGAACTTCTGGACAATTTGCAAATGAACGCTGTGCCGGCAGACATTATGCAAATGAGCGTTGACGACTACCACGACTTCTTGACTGCAAGACGAAAACTTATGGCGACAAAAATCAAAGGATATTATCAGTCACTATAAAAATAACGGAAAACTTTAATTATGAACAAAACAGAGGATTTGCGCTCCATTCTTGTTCCAGAAAGACCTTATCGTTTTCGGGGAAGGTCTGGGCGCGTGGTTCGCTGCCAGCGACGGTAAAGGACCAGGCAGGCAGTATCTTCACCGCCGGGAGGCCCTTTCAGGCCGCCCTGTGATTCCCGCGAAACCCATGGTCTGCTCGACCTGGGGAAAACGGCGGACAGGTATCTCGGTGGTCGCCCCTTGTTTCTCAGCGCTTCACGGCAGCGGAAGCTGACAGGCCGCTCGCGCCGGGTGGCTCCAGATTTTCCCTTGATGGAGATACATCCATGAAGAAGGTTGATTACAAGCAGGAGTTCAAGCTCCTTTACAGGCCCTCCGCCCAGAGAGTCGAGGTCGTTGAGGTGCCGTCGATGAATTTTCTGATGATCAACGGAGAAGGAGACCCCAATACCTCTTCATCCTTCCAGGATGCCATCGAGGTTCTGTTTTCCCTTTCCTATGCCCTGAAGTTTATGGTCAAAAAGGGCGAAGACGGGATAGACTACGGGGTATTGCCACTGGAAGGATTGTGGTGGTCAGAGGATATGTCATCATTCAGTGTGGAAAACAAGGGCGGCTGGAAATGGACGCTTATGATTATGCAGCCTGACCTTGTTACCGGTGAGATGATCCAGGAATCCATGGAGAAAGTACGGCTCGGAAAAAACCCGGTAGCTTTACCGCTGCTGCGCTTTGCACCCTTTGAAGAGGGAAAGGTCGCGCAAATTCTGCATATCGGGCCTTTTTCAGAGGAAGGCCCCACCGTGCAAAAAGTCCATTCCTTTATCACAGAAGGGGGCAGTACGAGAAGGGGCAAGCATCATGAAATCTACCTGAGCGACATCCGGCGGGCCGCCACGGAAAAGTGGAAGACCATTATCCGGCAGCCAATGTCATAAGGAGTCTCCGGAGCAAAGCAAATACACCCAGACAAGGAATACCGTCATGAAAAACATCATCTCCATTAATGCCCACAAGGCTCTGGTGATCCCCGTTGTGCTCGGTTTCATGTGGCAGTACGGCAACTGGAGCACCGAAGCCTTTATCTACCTGAGCATCCATGGAACGTATTCCCTTCTCTGGCTGGTCAAGGAAGCCACCTACCCCGACCGGCGGTTTGATGAACAGCAGCCCTTGTGGATCGGAACCCTCTTTATTTTTCTTCCCCTCGCGGGCTACTATGTGGCCCCGTACCTGCTCATCAGCAGGCATCTTCACCTGCCGCCCTACCTCATCGGCCTGGTCCTGTTTCTGTTCACCAGCGGCATCTTTCTCCATTATGTGGGGGACGCGCAGAAGTACTACACCCTCAAGCTGAAGAAAGGATTGATTGAGGAGGGACTCTTCAGCCGCACCAGGAATCCCAATTACCTCGGGGAGATTCTCATTTACACGGCGTTTGCCCTGATGTCGCTGCACTGGCTCCCCTTCCTCATTCTCGGCGGCTGGGTTTTTGGTTTTTTTGTCAGGAACATGCTCAAGAAGGACCATTCTCTGTCCCGTTATCCACAGTTCACGGAATACAAAAAGAGAACCGGCATGCTCTTCCCAAGACTTTTTTGAATCAGCGCAGGACCCGCTCCAGCGGAACCGCATCAGGCGAAGCGGCCTGATGCTGCGCCTGACGGGAGCGAGTTCCAGACCATCCATGGAACCCCTATGAGCACGATCATTTTCAATCCAGGGCACAAGACGGTGCTCGATACCATGCTCCTCCATCTTCCCGGCGTTACTGCCGGCAAGATGTTCGGGTATCCCGCCTACTTTGTTGACAAAAAACTGTTCGCCTGCGTCTATGGCGATGGGATTGGCATCAAACTGCCCGAAGAAACCGTGAACCGTCTTTTGGGCAAGGCCCATGTCGTGCCGTTTCAACCCATGGGGAAGCCAAAGATGCGGGAATGGGTTCAGATTAACCGGGAATCATCGGAAGACTACCGCCTTGACCAGGAAATCTTCCATCACGCCGTCCAGTTTGTCGGCACCCTCAAAAAGAAATAGGAGTTTGCGATTATGGTGAAGACTCTGATTGCCGGCTTGGCGGGCGGCATGACAATGAACCTGGTTATGCTCCTGACCTTCCGTGCCATCGGTTTCGGCTGGAATGGCGACGGGATTCTTCTCACCTCTGCCATCCAGAGCCGGAAGCTCATCGCGGTCTGGACAAAGCTGGAGCCGCTTCCGCTGGTGGTGGCAAATCCGGCGCCGATCATTATCGGCATGCTCTTCTTTGGAATCGGCCATGCCTTTATCTACCGATCCATAGCTGTGGCCTGGCCGCCTGGCATCCTGCCACGGGCATTGCGATTCGCCGGACTCTACTTCTTTATGACCTTTCTTTTCTGGGAATTCTTCACCCCCTTCAACCAGTTCGGGGAGCCCCTGCCCCTTATTGCCCTGGAGCTTTCTTTCTGGGCCCTTATCGCTCTGGCCGAATCCTTGGTCATAGCGGCCATTATCGAGCGCCGAGAAGGAAACCTTGCCCCTGACATCCCCTCTTCCACGGCGCCGTGCGGATAATTTGACTTCTCTGATGTCACCCATGGACATCGCGTGGCTCTTCACCATCGCAGTGTTGGCCCATAACATCGAAGAGGCGCTCTTCCTTCCCCGCTGGTCGGCCAGCGCGGGCCGCTGGCATGTTCCAGTGGGCCCGACCGAGTTCCGCTTTGCCGTGGCCGTCTTGTCGGCGGCACTCCTTGCCATCGTTGCCGTGGCATCGGTGACCGGCCCCGGCACCCTGGCTGCCTACCTTCTTTCGGGCTACGTCCTCGCCATGCTTGTGAATGTGGTTGTGCCGCACCTTCTTGCCACCATCGCCACCGGAAGGTATATGCCGGGCACCGCCACCGCCCTCGTCTTCAATCTCCCCTTAGGCTGCCTCTTCCTCAAACGGGCCCTGGCGGAGAACTTTATCGAACTGAAGGTCTTTGCCTGGGCCGGCCCCGTCATCGCCCTTGCCATCGCCGCGTCCATCCCCCTGCTCTTTGCCATGGGAAGAAAGATTCGTCCATGACGCAATGAGTTCCCCATCGCCTTGCCGCAAAGGCGCAAGCCAAGCCCTCCCTGAACCCCGATGTTCCCTGGGTCTCAAGATCAGACCAGGGGAAGCGGAAAATTCATTCTAACTTCGATTTTGATTGGGAAATGGATTTACACCATCTGGCTGATGGTCTTGCGGAAACGCCTGAGAGAGGCGAAAAAGAGCAGGCTGCCGATGGCAAGGATGAGGAGAAACTGCGGCCACACCACCTCGATCCCCGCGCCCCGGTACAAAATGGCCTGCCCCGCCGCCACAAAATGGGTGGTGGGCGCCGCCAGCATCAGGTTCTGGACCAGTTCGGGCATACTCTCGCGCGGAGTGGCCCCGCCCGAGAGCAGTTGCAGGGGCAGCAGAACCAGCACCAGGAGCATGCCGAACTGGGGCATGGAACGGGCCAGGGTGGCCATGAAAATACCCATGGAGGTGGTGGCAAAGAGATGGAGCGCCGCCGCCACCATAAAGAGCGCCACCGAGCCCTGGATGGGCACCCGCAACAGCCCCTGGACGATAAGGATCAGCGCCATCAGCGCCGCCGCCAGCACCACCAGCCCCATGGACCAGACCTTGGCGAGCATGATTTCAGCCGGGGTCACCGGCATCACCAGGAGATGTTCGATGGTGCCGTGCTCGCGCTCACGGATCAGGGCGGCGCCGGTGAGGATGATGGAGAGCATGGTGACGTTGTTGATGATCTCCATCAGCGAACCAAACCAGGACTGCTCGAGGTTGGGGTTGAAGCGCATGCGCAGCGCCAGGCCCACCGGCGGCACCGCCGTGCTGCGATAATGCGCCACAAATTCGCTGACCTCACTTGCCACTATCTGCTGGACAGAACTGTTGCCGGTAAAGGCCTGGCTCATAAGGGTGGCGTCGATGTTGAGCTGGATCGTGGGCGCGTTTCCTGCCAGCACATCGCGCTGGAAGTTGGGCGGAATATTGAGGGCAAAGGTGTAGTCGCCCCGGTCCATGCCGCCATCGATTTCGGCCATCGAAATAAGAATCGGCGTCTTGAAATGGGGCGGGTAGAAGCTGGCGATGATCCGTGCCGACAGCGATGAGCCGTCTTCATCGACGATGGCCATGGGCGCGTTGTGCAGACTCTCGGGCATGGCGGTGGCGGCCACATAGATCGACACGGTGAAGGTGTAGACGATGAGAACCAGCATCATCGGATCGCGCACCAGACTCCACAGTTCCTTGATCCCCAGACGATAGATATTGGCCGCGAAGGAGTGCATGGTCAGGCCTCCTGTTTTTTCAGGAGCATGATTGCCAGGCCCAGGATTACGGGCACGGCGGCCAGCAGCATCCAGAACGAGCCCATCAGATCGGAGAGGTTCAGCGCCTTGCTGAACACGCCCCGGCTGATGGTCAGAAAATGGGTGGCCGGATAGATGCGTCCGATAAAGGCGCCCATGCCTTCCAGGGAGGACACGGGATTGAGCAGGCCGGAGAACTGGACGCAGGGGATGATGGTGCCGATCATGGTCACGAACATGGCGGCAATCTGACTCTGGGTGAAGGTGGAGGCCAGAAGCCCGAACCCGGTGGAGGCGGTGACAAAGATCAGCGCCGCCAGGGTCAGGGTGGCGAAACTGCCCTTGATCGGCACCCCGAAGACGGTGACCGCGAGGGCGGCCAGCAGAAAAAAATTGACCATGGCCAGCCCAATATAGGGCAGCTGCTTGCCGAGGAGGAACTCGGTGCGGGTGACGGGGGTAACGTAGAGGTTCATGATCGATCCCAGTTCCTTCTCGCGCACCACCGACAGGGCGGTGAGCATGGCGGGGATCATCATCAGCAGCATGGGCAGGATGGCGGGCACCATGGCGGGCAGGCTTCTGACGTCGGGGTTGTAGCGGTAGCGGGTTTCCAGGGTGCTGGCCGCAGCCAGCTGGATACCCAGCCGGTGTTTGGCCATATCCACCAGCCACATCTGGTGCATGGCCTGGACGTAGCCGCGCACCGTCTCGGCACGGGTGGGCATGGCGCCATCGGCCCAGGCCCCGATCTGGACAGGGGTGCCGCGTTCAATGTCGCGTCCAAAACCGGAAGGGATTTCGATGGCCAGAGCCAGTTGGCCCTGCCGCATGCGCCGGTCAAGGTCGACATAGTCGCTGAGGGGCGGCTTTTCGATGAAGTAGCGCGAGCCTGAGAGGTTGAGGGCGTAGTTCCGGCTGAGAACAGTCTGGTCACGGTCAAGGACCGCGTAGGACAGGTTCTCCACGTCAAGGCTGATGCCGTAGCCCATGATGAACATCAGGATTGCCGAGCCCAGCAGGGCCAGGGTGCCGCGTACCGGGTCGCGCTGGAGTTCCAGGGTTTCGCGCAGGGTATAGCTGAATGCGCGGCCCAGATTGAAGCGGGACCGGTGCGCCTTGGCTGCTGCTCCGGCCACCGGCACAACCACCGAATTTTCTGCGGGGCCTTCCTTGTCGGGCTGGGTGGTCGAGGCTTGGGGAGTGTTGGCCGTGGCTTCCTCAAGGTAGGAGATAAAGGCCTGCTCAAGGGTGGCTGTGCCGCGCCTGCGAATCAATGCCGCCGGTTTGTCGCTCACCAGCACCCGGCCCGCATGCATCAGTGAGAGACGGTCGCAGCGTTCGGCCTCGTTCATAAAGTGGGTGGAAATAAAGATGGTGACATGGTCGTTGCGCGACAGGTCGATCATCATCTGCCAGAACATGTCGCGGGCAATGGGATCAACACCGGAAGTCGGTTCATCGAGAATCAGCAGCTCCGGCCCATGGATCACCGCCACCGCCAGCGACAATCGCTGACGGATGCCCAGGGGCATATTGTCGGGCAGGGTGTCGATGACCGTGCTCAGGCCGAAGCGCTTGATCAATTCATCCACCCGGGCGGGAATCCCGGCCTCGGGCAGGGAGAAGAGGCGCGCGTGCAGCACCAGGTTCTGGCGCACGCTGAGTTCGCCATAGAGGGAAAAGGCCTGGGACATATAGCCGACACGGCGCCGGGCCTCGATGTCGCCGGCGTTGACGACCTGACCGAACAGCCGCGCCGTGCCCTCGCTGGCCGGCAGCAGACCGGTGAGCATCTTCATGGTGGTGGACTTACCGCAGCCGTTGGAACCGAGGAAGCCGAAGATCTCGCCCCGCTGGATGCGAAAATCCACATGATCCACGGCCACAAAGTCGCCAAAGCGCATGGTCAACCCTTCGGCCTCGATGGAGGCCTCGTCCGAAACCGCTGCCGTCAGCGGCGGCACCACCACCGCCCGATGGTTCTGCCGCTTTTCTTCAGGCAGCAGGGCGATAAAGGCCTCTTCCAGAGAGGCCGAGGCGGAGCGGGTACGCATCGCCGCAGGGGTGCCGGTGGCGAGGATGGTGCCCGCATCCATGGCCACCAGCCAATCAAAGCGGTCCGCCTCTTCCATATAGGCGGTGGCAACGATGACGCTCATATCCTGTCGTTCGGCGCGGATATGTTCAATCAGATCCCAGAATTGCTTACGCGAGAGCGGGTCAACGCCGGTGGTGGGCTCGTCGAGGATGAGCAGGTCGGGGTCATGGATAAGGGCGCAGCAGAGACCGAGTTTCTGTTTCATGCCGCCCGAGAGCTTTCCCGCCGGTCGGCTGAGGAATGGTTGCAGCCCGGTGCTGGCGGTCAGTCCATCGATGCGGCGGCGCCGTTCGGCGCCGTTGTGACCGAAGAGGCGGCCAAAGAACTGGAGGTTTTCCTCGGTGGACAGGGTTGGATAGAGATTCTTGCCCAGGCCTTGCGGCATATAGGCAATACGCGGGCAGACCTTTCTGCGGTGAGCGGTGCCGGCCATATCACCACCCAGCACCTCCAGACTCCCCTGCTGGACGGCGCGGGCACCGGAGAGGAGTGCCAGGAGGCTGGACTTACCGACTCCGTCCGGCCCGATAAGGCCGACGACACAGGCCGCGGGAATATCCAGGCTGATATTGTCGAGGGCCGCTCTTTTCCGGTAGTGCAGGCTGATGTCCGTCAGATGTGCGACCGGAGGCGCGGCGGTGGCAAGCTTCGAATTCACTGCGGAACCTTGACCGCCAGCTCAGCCGGCCATTGGGCCTGGGGGTCGAGCTTGATCCAGGCCATGCCCGGCAGACCGATCTTGACCAGTTTCAGATGCTTTTGCAGCAGATCACGATCAATCTGGGCCTTGACCCGGAACATCAGCTTCTGCCGTTCGCTGGCGGTTTCCACGGTTTTGGGGGTGAACTGGGCGGTGCTCGCCACAAACGACACCCGGGAGGGGATCACGTATTGCGGGGCGGCATCGAGGATGATATGGACCTCGCTGCCCAGGGCCAGTTGACCGGCGGTGGCCTCGGGGACAAAGAAGGTCATATAGACGTCGGCGAGATCCACCAGATTGAGGACCTTGCCGCCTGCTGCCAGCACCTCGCCGGACTGGGCAATGCGGTACTGGACGCGGCCGTCACGGGGGGAAGTGAGGGCGCTGTCGTTGATATCGGCCTCAATGCGGGTGACCGTGGCCTCCACCGCGGTGATGGCGGAACGGGCACTGACCACCTGGGTGCGCGCGGCCACAATGGCCGACTGAGCCGCATCCACCTGGGCCTTGGCGGCAGCCACTGCCGCCTGGCTGCTGCCCATCCGGGCGCGATCATCGTCGAGTTCCTGGGCCGAGGCCGCCCCCTCACGGGTCAGGGTCTCCGAGCGCGAAAGGCGGCGTCTTGCGGCATCGCTCTCGCTCTCGCGCTGGGCCACCAGGGCGAGCACAGCCTTTTTCTCGCTTTCCCGCATGGTGACCTGGGCCGCCGCGCTGGCCACAGCGGTGATGGCCTGCTGCAGACGGGCCGTGGCTTCATCGCGCTGGGCCTCAAGGGTCTCCACCTGCATATGGGCCAGTATCTGGCCGGCGGCGACAAAGTCGCCTTCACTGACCAGAATATCCTCGATACGTCCGGCCAGCTTGGCGGACACATCAATTTCCGTGGCTTCGAGACGACCGTTGCCACTGACAAAACCCTTACCCGGCCCCTTGGGGCGCAGCATCTGCCAGGCCACCAGCGCGGCCACCGCCAGGGCCGCAAGAATCACAATCGGGATCAGCCATTTTTTTGCTTTCTGGAGCAGGGACAGATCCGCCGGGGTCGCGGGTTTGCCTGCTGGTGCCGGGCCTGACTTGCCGGTCGCAGGGGCGGCGGGGGCGCCAGCATCCGCGACCGGCGGGGTTTTGGTTTCAGCCGCAACGACCGGCGCGGCTGGCGCGGCTGGCGCGGCTGCTGATACTGGAACCGCCGCCGGAGGATCGGTCGCTGAAACGGGCGGTTTTTCCCCCTCAGCCGGTGGTGTATCCGCTTCCGGGGCGGCAGTCGTGGCCGGTGGCGGAACCGGTGCCGGGCCTGGTTCAGCAGCCGGCAATGCGGCGGGTGCAGGCTCAGCCGCGACAGCCGGAACCACGGCCGCAGGGGGGATGGGCGTCAGCATCGGGGCGGCAACGGGGGGGGCGAGGGTCACCGTCACTGTTACCGAAACCGGGGCGCTGCCGTCCGCTGCCGCCGCCGGTGTCGTTGTGGTCAGGGTGACCGGCGGGGTACTGGATGCGTTCATGGGGTCAGGGTTCCTTGGGTAAAATTAGGGGAGACGGAAGCGGCGGGCGAAACAAAATCCATGGCGCCGCCGCCAAGGGCCGCGTACAGACTGACACGGCTGGTCAACAGAGCCCGGCGAACCTGCACCAGCTGCTGCTCAGCCGAGAGCAAGTCGCGCTGGGCATCAAGGACCTCAAAAAAGGCGGACGCGCCGCTCTCATAGCGCAGTTGGGTCAGTCGGGCCCGTTCGGTCTGAACTGACAGGGCAGTGCCCGCGATGGTCATCTGCTCGCTCAGCCAGTGCCGCGCCGAGAGCGCGTCGGCCACCTCACGGAAGGCGACCTGCACCGTTTTTTCATAGGAGGCCACGGCCAGGTCGCGGCGTGCTTCGGTCAGGCTCAGGTTATTGCGGCGGAGCCCGCCATCAAAAATGGGCAGGGAAATGGTCGGGGAGAAAATCCAGGCCTTGCTCCCCGAGGCAAACAGCCCGTTGAGTTCGGCACTGGCCGTGCCAAAAGAGCCGGTCAGGGAGACACTGGGGAAAAACGCGGCCCGGGCGGCGCCAATATTGGCGTGCGAGGCCTTGAGCTGATGTTCTGCCGCCACGATATCGGGCCGTTGAGTGAGCAGCTCCGAGGGCAGTCCGGGGCGTAACTCATCCAGCACCAGCTGTTCTCCACCGCTGTCCGGCCTCGGTGGAAGGTCAACGGGGGCCCCCACCAGCAGGGTCAGGGCCTGGGCATTGGCGGCGCGCAGTTGTTCCAGCTGGGCGCCCAGTGCCTGGGCCTGGGTCAGCAGGGTCTGCACCTGGGTCAGATCAAGGCCCGAGGTCGAGCCGACCTGCACCCGGCGCGTGTAAATGCGCAGGGATTCGGTGCGGCTGGCAATGGTGCGGCGGGCCAGGACCAGACGTTCATCCATTTCACGCAGGCTCAGGTAGCTGTTGGCGACCTGCGCCACCAGGGCCATGGCGGCGGCGCGGCGAGCGGCGTCGGAGGCCAGGTAGTTTTCCAGGGCGGCCTCCTTGAGATTCCGGATCCGGCCCCAGAAATCAATCTCCCAACTCGCCAGGCCCAGCTCAACCTGGTACTGGGTGCCTTGCACGGGCTCGCCGGTCATGCTCAAGTCCGCCGGAATCCGTGAACGATCGGCGCCAGCCTGGACACCGATGGCGGGAAACTGCTGGGCCCGCTGGATGCCGTAGAGAGCGCGGGTTTCCTCAACACGACCCATGGCGATTCGCAGGTCACGATTGTTGTCCAGCGCCCGGTTGATCAGCGCCTGCAGATGCGGGTCAGAAAAATAATCGCGCCAGCCAATGGCCGCCGCGCTGACTCCCTGCTCCGTGCCATTGCTGCCATAGGCATCTGCCACCGGCAGGGGCGGCACCTCGTAGGGCGGGGCCAGGGAGACACAGCCGGCCAGGAGCAGAACGAGGGTGGCAGCCAGAAGAGGGGGCCAGGTGCCATGGAGGGCTGGATGGAGCGACGGAAATATGGGCATTGTTCTCTCCCTGGGGGCCATCCGGAACTCCCTGAGATCAGGTATCCATTTCATTTCGTCCCCTTCTGCCGTTCCTGAACCACTGATGGGTCCAGGATAGTGATATATTTAGGTGGAGCGCCGTTGAGCAACCGTGCTGCCGTCCCCGCATTTTTTTGTGTCGTCGAGCAGCGGGCGTATGAAAAGAACCACAGAGAAAGAAAGAACCCCCGCCTGAAAAAAGACCCCTGTCCGGTGTCCGGTCAACTCCTGAACAAACCCGGTTCTCCCCCACCATTAAAAAAAATGGCCCATCCCTCCTCCCCATGGAGCCCTCATAATGACTGAGCAGGCTCCATTTCTCGCCATGGGCGGAAGATGAAAATTGAAATCATCGTTCATCCATTTCCAGGGAATTCATCCAGCAATGATCGTGCTGAGGGTACACCCTGCTTCTTGCAATCTCTGCGCCGGGCTCCAGAAAACATACCTGCTCGGTCAACATACTGATATTTTGAGATTATTATCGAAAAGTCGGGGACTGAGCCGGTGGGTTCAGTAAAAAAAATAAAGGTCATATCTGACCAATGGTTAAATCCACGCTTTTTTCTTCACATATTTTTTTCCATTCCACGACCTTGCTTGCAATGAAATATGTTGAAAAATCAGAGGGATGGACTGGTCAATCTGCAATATATCGACCTTGGCACAGAGCTTGCTTCTATCCAAGTGAGTGAACCGCCGCACAATTTCATCGAACACCCCATTGCGTCGCTCTTTCTCAGAGTTCGCTCATGCTCCAGGGGAGGAATGCAAACCATACTTCCTTCACCCCTGCTCCACGAGATCCTGGAATGGGACATGAAAATTTTATCAGAAAAGGGAGAATCATGAACAAAAACAGCTCGATTGTGGCCATTTATCCATCCCATACCGTGGCCGAAGAGGCCGTCAAAGAGCTTCAGCACGCCGGTTTCGATATGAAGAAGCTGTCCATTGTGGGTCGCGACTATCATACCGATGACCATGTCGTCGGTTATTATAATGTTGATGACCGAATGAAGGCCTGGGGCAAAACGGGGGCCTTCTGGGGCGGGTTGTGGGGATTTTTATTTGGATCGGCATTCTTCTGGATTCCTGGCCTGGGACCACTTCTGGTGGCGGGGCCTTTAGTGGGCTGGATTATCGGCGCGCTGGAAGGCGCCGTCGTGGTGGGTGGTCTGAGTGCCATCGGGGCCGCCTTATATAGCCTGGGAATCCCCAAAGACAGCATTATTGAGTACGAGACGGCACTGAAGACCGGCAAGTTTGTGCTGATTGTTCATGGTTCCCTGGATGACACCATGCACGCCAAAGAAATCCTCAACCGCTCCAACTCTGAAAAATTGGAGCATCATCAGCCAGAAACCCGGCAATGATCGATATGCTGACATCGTCTTTGCAGTTTTCCTGGAAATATTTTTTGGAATTACAAAAAAACTTTATAAAACAAGGAGCTTATGAATTATGCAGAAAAAAACGTACCGCCTGGCACTGATAGGAACGGTGGCTTCATTATTTCTATGCTCTGTCCCTCTCTTTGCATCAGAGACGGACAATCGTATCGAGGCATCCGCCCAGGAGTCCTATGTGTTTCGAACCTATCTCAAGGGTGATGACATCAAAGTCCAGTCCAAGGACGGGTTTGTCACCTTGACGGGAACGGTTTCCGATGCAGACCATAAGGTCCTGGCCAAAGAGACCGTCTGGAACTTGGCGGGAGTAAAAGACGTGAACAATAAACTGGAATACGGGAAAGAAGCCCCGGCAGTCTCCACCGACTCCTGGCTTGTTGCCAAAGTGAAATCAACGTTATTGTTTCATGGCAATGTAAGTGGCACCCAAACCGAAGTTTCCGCAGAAAACGGCACCATCATTCTCCGGGGTGAGGCCATGAATACCGCCCAGAAGGATCTGACCAGTGAATACGCCAAGGATATCGAAGGGGTCAAAGGCGTCAGAAATGAAATGACCGTCGCCTCATCGGGCCAGAAGTCAGACACAACAGTCGGACGGAGAATGGATACCATGGGCGAAAGAATTGATGACGCATCCATCTCGGCCCTGGTGAAGACGACCTTGCTCAGTCATCGTTCCACCAGCGCTCTTCTGACCAGTGTCGAGACCAAAGACGGCATGGTCAAATTGGGCGGCAAGGCGAAAAATGCAGCCGAAAAAGATCTCGCTTCCAAAATCGTGGCTGACGTTCCCGGCGTCAAAAGCGTGTCCAACACCATGACCATCGAGGAACCAAAGTCCCGGAAGAAAGGGGCGGTGGAAGGATGTTAAAAGGTCCGGTCAAATCCATGGACCAAAGGAGCTTGCGTTCACAATGGTTCCAGATACAGGCAGATAAGATGGATTCTGTGTGGATGGGCCATTAATTTTCAGGCTCGTCAGCAGAATCTGTGGTGGTGTTCAGGTTCTGGCAGCTTGCCAAGTG
>JACDZF010000044.1 GCA_013426795.1 Desulfocapsa sp.
GCATTCATGGTAAGTACTGCATCAACTTTGGATGCTGAATAGTTACAAAGTATTTTCCCGGTATCAAAGCCGAAATGGACCATTCGAGGATTGCTGGAATGGCTGGGTTGCACCACATACCATGGGCGGATGGGAGTCTCTGGATCTTTATGAGCCCTTTTCTTCTTCTCGGCAAGGACGGCTGGCAAGCCCTGGCCATGGGCGGAGCAATCCAAGCTCCTCTCTCTTCCTGACTCCGTTGAGGAAACGGCACGGTGGCGAATTCAGGGTCTCCACCAAGAAGAGAGCCAGCGGTACAAACGCAAAAAGGCCACAGATTTCTCTGTGGCCTTTTTGCGCGATCAGAAATGATCACAAACCCAAAAACTCTACTTGATCAATGGATTTGCGTACAGCAGGATCAGGGAGATAACCAGACCATAAATGGCAACGGACTCGGCAAGGGCCATACCAAGAATCATGAAGGTCATCAATTTTGGCTGTACTTCTGGATTACGGGCCAGACCTTGGGTTGCGCCGTTACCAACATTACCAATACCGATACCTGCTCCAAGACCGGCAAGACCGATGGAGAGAGCTGCGCCGATGCAAACCAGACCAAGCATTAAATTACTTTCCATTGTTGTTCTCCTTGTAAAAAAAAAATTAAAGTTTTTTGGCCTTCTTCCTCTGTACAATCTCCAATTCAATCCAGCCTAGAACGCAGAATGCGCATGTTCGTTGGCCTGGGTAAAATAAACAACGGTCAACAAGACAAAAACCATGGCCTGCACCAGGGAAACCAGGACACCCAGAATCATGATGGGCAGGGGGGCAAAGAAGGCACCTGCCAGCATAAACAAAATACCAAGCAGGGTTTCTTTGGCCATGATATTTCCGAAAAGACGGATGGACAGTGACAGCAAACGGGCAAAGTTACTGATAAGCTCGATGGGAAGCATGAGCGGAATCAATATCGGCATGGGCCCGAGAAAGTGTTTCAGGTAGGCAAAGCCACTGGCACGAAAGCCGATGATATGATGGGTTACCCAGACAATAATGGTCAGGGCCAGGGTGGTATTAATACTTGAGGTCGGAGACATGAATCCCGGGATCAATCCAATCAGATTGGCCACGGCGATATAAAGGGCAAAGGTGGCAATCATCGGAAAGAGTTTATCGGTCAGCTCCCGGCCCATATTCTCGAGGAAGAAATTCTCCATGCCGCCAATGAGAATCTCCCAGAAATTCTGGCCCTTCCCTGGAACCATCTCAAGATTTCCAAGGGTCATCTTGCCCACCACCACAAGGAAAATCATGGTGAACCAGGTATATGTCATATAGGGTTCGCACAACTGCTCCAGGAGACCGTGACCAACCGGACCATGCGGGACAGGCAGTCCCAGCGTTTCGAGTATAACCGATATAAATAGCAATGGATGTTCCATGATCCCTCTTACCTCCTGCTGCTGATAATATAATGTCCCGCCGCACCGACTGTTGTCAGTGTAATGGTGAACACCACCGTTGACAGCCCCACCAGCAATCCAAAGATATTGACCTTACCGCTCTTGATGAGCATCAATAAGACAAGCCCGATAATTGCCAGCCGAAGCCAAAACTTGATTATATACCGTGATTTGCCGACCTGTAATGTTTTTTCCTGAGCCTTCTTTTCTTCCTGTATCTCCCCGGAAGAATCGAGGGATTTCATAAAACGAGCCACGTCCTGGTGCGTCATCATAAAACTGACGATAGAAATAACCCCACCCACCGCCACCGCCCAGGCAAATTCCCAGGACAGGAAAAACCAGGACCCGCAACAGAGAATCAGAAGACAAGCCCAGCTCAACACCTGCATTTTGCGCAGGGATAATAATTCTTCCGCCACTCTTTTGTAACCGCCTAGACCTCTTACCGCGCCTTAATCTTTTTCTTGCTGTTTGAGAATATCGAAAAGACTCTTAAAGCCAGCTGCAATCCCAAACGCCAGACCTATAAAAGTAAACCAGGGCGTTGTTCGATCATCAAACACCTTCTGGTCGAGATAGATGCCGCCGGCCAGGCCGATAAAAATCGCGGCCACAAAGGTAAACCCGATATGGCCATAATTGCCCAGCAGGTGGATCATTTCCCGACTCATTTTCGACATTTTCGTCTCCACCTTCGTTCCCACAACGACTCCATGAGAATCAATCAAATCTGATAGCACGGCCACCTTTCAAAGTCAACGCTTTTTTATTTTTTTGCCAATTTTTTGAATGACCATTCAGTCATTTCAAGGGCCCTGTCGAGCTGCTTTTCAGAATGAGCCGAGGAAAGAAACAACAGCTCAAACTGGGACGGCGCCAAATAAATCCCCTGGGACAACATCTGCCGATAATGCTGGCCATATCGCTGGGTATCAGCGGTCATGGCTGTGGAAAAATCCACCACCAGGTCGGTGGTAAAAAATCCGGTCATCAAAGACCCCACCCGATTCAGGCAAACCGGGATCGAAGTTCTCTCGCTGATCTCACCAAGACGACCGGCAAAACCGGCAGCCTTGTCATTCAACTGGGTATAAAATCCCTCCTTTTGGAGTAATTTCAGGGTGGCAAAACCGGCAGCCATGGCCAGGGGATTGCCGGAAAGGGTGCCGGCCTGATACACCGGTCCATCCGGGGCAACCTGATCCATGATATCGGCTCGTCCGCCATAGGCGCCCACCGGCAAACCGCCGCCGATAATCTTGCCCAGACAGGTCAGATCAGGCAGAATCCCGAAGTATTCCTGGGCGCCACCATAGGCCAGGCGAAATCCGGTGATCACCTCATCAAAGATCAGCAGGATCCTCAGTTCAGCCGTAAGAGCTCGTAATTTTAACAGAAAACCTGGGGCAGGGGGGACGCATCCCATATTCCCCGCCACCGGTTCAACAATCACACAGGCGATATCCAGCGCGGGATCCCGCAAGGTCTTTTCCAGGATCTCTTCATTATTATAGGGAATGGACACGGTATTTTTAACGATCTCATCGGGAACCCCGGGGCTTCCGGGAATCCCCAGGGTGATCACCCCTGAGCCCGCCTTGACCAGAAAAGAATCGGCATGTCCGTGATAGCACCCGTCAAATTTAATGATCACCTTTTTCCCGGTATATCCACGGGCCAGGCGAACCGCGCTCATGGTGGCCTCGGTTCCTGAACTGACAAAACGAACCTTCTCCACCGACGGAAGGGCATCCACCACCATGGATGCCAGCTCAATCTCTTTGGGGGTCGGTGCCCCAAAACTGGTGCCATGGGCCATGGCCTCAGCAATGGCCGCCAGCACAACGGGATGGGCGTGGCCCAGGATCATCGGCCCCCAGGAGCAGACAAAATCCAGATATTCATTGCCGTCCACATCAAAGATTGAGGACCCTTGCGCCCGTTCAATAAAAAGAGGATCACACCCCACGGATCGACAGGCCCGTACCGGGCTGTTTACTCCGCCGGGAATAACCTTTCGTGCCTGTTCAAACATTTGCGCCGATGTAGCTGTAATCATTTTTCAACTCCTTTGACGATTTCCCAAAACCGGTCCCATGGAATTTCAAAATTCCCATTACAGGACAGTAATACAGGCAACAACCACGCCCACATCTCACCAGCAGAATTTTGGCAGTTTGTATGCACCACGGGGCAGGCCGCAGCGTTATCGGAGAGCGGCTTCACCCTGGTTCCTGAGATTTGCCAGGGCAACCAGAGTGAAGGGGACCAACCCTTTCCCGGGCGGGAATATTTTCCGCAGAGTGAATGCAACGGCCCTGACAGCCGAGGAATCCGGGGGTACCAGACCAATGGCCCTATTTGGCAGGGGGAGCTTGCTTGGCTGGTTTGTCAGAGGAAAAGAGATGCCAGTCCGGAAGCTTTACAAGGCCGGAAAACCAGGAGGAGAGGTTGAAGCCGACGTTCTCCCCAGCTTCCAGTTTTGCCAGTAATGTCTTGGCCTGGGGGGTAATGGCGGCATCGGGGTAGGTGTTAATCAGGTATTTCAGTCTGGTCTTGGCATCCAGGATCTTGTCTGTTCTCAGGTAGAACTCCACCACCAGATATTCATGGTTGACCAGAAACTCATTGGCTGCCTTGATGCGGGCCTTGGCTTCATCGGTGTAGGGTGAATTGGGATAGGCCTTGAGGAGTTTGGTGAAATCGCGAATGGATTTTGTTGCTCCGGAGGTATCCCGGTCAACGGTGTCAATCTGCTGGTAGCTGCTCATGCCGATTTGATACATGACATACGGCATGGCCTCGTTGGTGGGATTCCGTTCCTCGAATCGTTGATAGAGAACCAATGCTTCCGGATAGTTGCCCAGAAAATAATTACAGTCGGCGCCTTTGAGCTCGGCGGTCATTGCCTGAGGGCTGAAAGGGTATTTTTCCAGAAGCTCGGCATATTGTTTTGCAGCTTCACGGTAATCTCCGACGCTGTAAGCCTCCGCGCCTTTTGCAGCGAGGGTCTCAACGGGAACCTGAATCTCTTCGTCGTCCATGCCGAACCATGATTTCATGGTTGAACATCCACTCAATGAGAACGTCAGAAGGGTGGCCAAAAGCAGGGTGCGGAACAGGGAGCGAGACAATGGGGTGGATGGCTGGATGATTGGCATGATCGTCTATGAGGTTAAATTGGTCAGGTAGTGTTCTGCGGCAAGGACGGCCGTGGCCCCTTCGCCGGCGGCGGTTACAATCTGTCGTACTCGTTTACTCCGGATATCACCGGCAGCAAATACCCCTGGGACAGCGGTGCAGGTCTCGGTATCGGTGGGGATAAAGCCGTCATCTTCCGCCTTCAGGAGGTCCAGGGGCAAGATCTCATTGTTCGGGAGAACGCCGATGAGGATAAAAATCCCGTCCACGGCCAGCGTACTTTCCCCTCCGCCAGTATCTCTGAGGCGAAGCCGTTCAACTCCTTTTTCTCCTTCAATGGCCGTCACCTGACTCTTCCAGATGAAATCAATTCGGTCATTGGCAAAGGCCTTTTCCTGAATAATTTTGGAGGCCCGCAAGGCGTCACGGCGATGGATGACGGTAACCCGACGGGCAAACTTGGTGAGATGGGCGGCCTCCTGGATAGCGCTATCCCCCCCGCCCACCACGGCTACATGCATATCGCGATAAAACGGGGCGTCACAGGTGGCGCAATAGGAAACCCCTTTGCCCGTGAGTTCCAGCTCGCCAGGGACGCCGAGTCGTCGGGCGCGGGCCCCGGTACACAGAATCAGGGCATGACAGCTGAGTTCATTCCCGTCTTCCAGGGTAAGGGTTTTTGGGGTCCCGAGAAGGTTGATACTGACCACATTGGCCGTAAGGGTGTTCAGTCCGAAGCGCCGGGCATGGGCCTCCATTTTTTCGGCCAGTTCAAAGCTGGAAAGACCGTCGGGAAACCCTGGATAATTATCAATCCAGTCGGTGAGCAGGATCTGTCCGCCGACGGCGCCTTTTTCAATCAGGAGATGATCAACTCTGGCTCTGGCCGCATAGAGGCCTGCACTCAGTCCGGCAGGACCGGAGCCAAGGATGATAAGATCGTGATGGGTGGTCTTCATGAAATTCGTCTTGCCGATCATTTTATTGAAGCGGTGTGCTTCATTTCAGGCATCATAAGCGTAGAAAAACTGATGACGGATCGTATCCATCAGTAGGATGGGGTCTATATTTGGTAACATGCTGTATTTTTTAAAAAAACAACTTGAAACCTGTACCAGAACCGGCCTGATTGAGGGATTATCACAGCCCTTGCGACATGGGCGGCAAGGGCATCTGTCCGGGTTTCAGGATGGTTTCGCGCATATCCTGACATAAGGGGATGCCCCCAACATCTTGCAGAAAGGTGTCATCAACAACCCCACTGCTCCCCCCATCCCGTGCACTGACGGGAAAAGACTCTGTTCGACCAGAGAGAACGATGGGCAGTGGTTACAGGGCCTTTTTAATGAGATCAACAAGCTGATTTTTTCCCACGGCGCCAGTAATCTGGTCAACGATTTCCCCGTTCTTGAAAAGAATCAGGGTGGGAATGGCGCGGATGCCGAATTGCCCTGGCGTGACCGGGTTGTCATCAACATTCATCTTCAGGATGGTAACTTTTCCCTGATACTCTTCCGCCAGGTCTTCGACGACCGGACCGATTGCTTTGCAGGGGCCGCACCAGGGGGCCCAAAAATCAACCAGACATGGGGTGCTTGACGAAATAGTTGCCTTGAAAGCATCATCACTTATTGACTGAACTTTATCGCTTGCCATTGTTTGTCTCCATTGGTTTGAATTTTCTGATGAGATTCTTGCAAAATGATCATGATGTCATTGCCGACTGTTTGTTATCGGAAATCCATTCTTCTCAAGGTACTCGGTACTGAGTTCCTGCCTGCGCGGGATGAAAGCGGGGGGACGTAATTCTTCATTTTTCAATAGGCTCTGATAGATGAAAGAAAAAAGTGTTATTGGGAAAATCAGTAAAGTTCGTTTCAGATCGTATTGAGAAGTTTCTGAGTCGCCGTTTTTGCTGGTGGCTTCTTCGTTGATATACGCCGTATCCGCTGGTCTGCTGGAGCGCCTCGTTACCCATCCGATTGGGGAGTGGTGGTGATTGTCTGCAATTTTATGATCGGACAATATTGAGGAAAAATTCACGAAGAAACCGTTTCGCACTTTACCTTCTGTGATTTTTCCTGACAAGTAAAAATTTGTGCCGCAGTGAGCCGCAGAATGGTTTTGTCCGGTTATACAGCTTTTCCCCAATCCGTCACTGAGCCCAAAAGTATTTCCCTGATTGTTCAGGGGAGGCGAAACATGCCCTGCTTTTTGTCTCATCGAAATATTCTCTGGCATACGCCAGGATGGCGCGGCGGCCTTTTCCTGGATTTATTGACCTCCCTGCCGGCTTCCCCGCACCCCGGTGAAACCCATCGTCCCCAGCGCCTGAATATCTCGGTGCGTCCCATGCAGGCCATCATCCCGGGTACCCTCTGGATACGCGGACAGATGACGCGCCATAACCGAGGATATTGTACTCTCCCCCCTCAAATCCTATGATTTTTATTTGACAGATTCCTTTGCAATTAGTAGGTTTTTTCTATACTCTTTTTTTATAAGTCCTGGAGAGATCCAGATTAGAAAAACCCCTATTTTAAGGAGAAAAAAATGAAAAAAGGAATCGTATCTGTTGTTGTCGCGTTATCATTCATGGTCTGTGCCGCCACTTCTTCTTTTGCCTGCAACGGAAAGGTCAAGGCCGTTGACGGTACCAAGGTAACGGTCACCTGCGATGATGGAAAAGAGATGATGGCTGAGGGTGCCGCCAAGGTTGGCGACAAGGTAACGATCAAGGACGGTAAGGTGGCCCCGGCCAAGAAAAAGGCCATTGAAGGCTGCTAATTCTCCTCCAGTATTCAAACCCCTGGCGTTCCGGGCTGGTTTGAAATTTCCTTTTCCTGCGTAGCTCCATCGTCAAGATTTCATTGGCCCTTGCTGCCAGGGAAAGAGAGGAATACTTTTTAGTACAAGGACTTACGTTGGTTTCAGGGGGCTGATTGAAGTTTATCAATCAGCCCCACTTTTTTTCCCCTCGGAAGTCTTCCATGGCCGGCATTCGGCAGAATGCCATTCACAGGGAACGATTACATCGTATACAAGCGCAGGAAACATGGATATTCGAACCCTCCCGGAACCGGAAAGGAAACTCTACAACACGATCAAGAGCAGATACAAACTCACCTTCGATCGCCTGAAGGTGGGGGACACCACCCTGCGTCTTCTGAAAATAGCCGATATCGAGGAGCTCCTGGAGGGCAAAGACCCCTTCGCCAAGGTCTCGGAGTTTCCATTCTGGGTAAAACTGTGGGAAGCGGCCATGGTGCTTTCCTATGTCATGCACCGACTGCCTGACCCCAGGGGGAAAAGTGTCCTTGAGCTGGGGGCAGGCCTGGGCGCACCCGGCCTTGCCGCCGCCGCTGCCGGGTTTGACGTCACCATTTCCGACTATGAAGAATTGATCATGGATTTTCAACGGGTGAGCGCCGCCGCCTCCGGCCTGAACAGTGTCACTTTCGCCCATCTGGACTGGCTGAACCCGCCCGATCTGGCCCCGTTTGACTTCCTCATCGGCGCAGAAATCCTGTTTCGCGAAGATTTTTTTATCCCCCTGCTCAATGTCTTCAAGAAATACCTCAAACCGGAGGGCTTTATCTATCTGGCCCACGACGCCACCCGCCGGAGCCTGCCCATTTTTCTTGATCTGGCAAAAAAAGATTTTGATATCACCCTTGCCAAACAGGTGATCAAAAAACAGGGTCAGACCATCACCATTCTAGTCAATCGTCTGTCCCGCAAAAAGATGTGACTCACATATAAACCCATGGCCTTGTATCCCATCAATCTGAATATCAGCGGGAAACTCTGCGTGATCATCGGTGCCGGCACCGTTGCCGCCCGCAAAATAAACGCCCTTCTCTGCTGTAATCCAAGAATCCGGGTTGTCAGCCCGGAACTCTCAGCCGGAGTGCGACTGCTCGCCGACGACCAGAAACTGGAATGGATACCGCAGCCGTACCAGCCCGGCGATTTACAGGGTGCGGCCCTGGTCTTTGCCTTGACGGATTGTCCGGCGGTCCAGGAACAGGTACGAATTGAGGCCCTGGAGCTGGGCATCCCCCTGAATATTGGCGACAATCCCCAGGCCTGTACCTTTCAGACGGCCGCCACTGTCCGTCAAGGCGACCTGCTGATCTCAATTTCCACCGGTGGCGGCAGCCCGGCCCTTGCCGCCACCATTCGTAAAGAACTGGAATTGCAGTATGGACCAGAGTATGGTTATCTGGTAAAACTTCTTTCCCTCATCCGGCAAAGAACGGTGGGCCAGCCCGCTTCTCAGGAAAGGCAAAAACTGCTTCTGGAACAAATCCTCAAAACCGCCATTCTTGATCTTCTCAAGGAAAATGATTGGGCCCTGCTGCATGAAAAACTGGTCGAAATTCTACCCCGTGAAATGAGTGCGTCATCGTTGATCCGGAAGATGCGAGAGGAGTAAGGGTATGGCGTACCGTATGGCTGCCGTTGATTCTCTTCCGCTGAAATTCATCCCGCGTATTCCTTAAGCTGAAAAACCCATCATGGATGAAATGAGTCATTTTCTTTTTTATATGGTGCTGGGGACAAGCCTGCTGGCCCTGATCGTATATGGCGTCTTTTTTGTCAGTCAACGGGAGGGACTCCGCCACCTTGCGCGAAAGGCCTTCCTTGCCGCCGGGGTCTTGCAGACGCTCTACATTCTCTTTCGCTACCTCGAGGCCGGATATACGCCCATCACCTCACAACATGAAACCATCGTCTTTTTTGCCTGGTCGGTGACCTGGGCCTTCCTTTCCTTCCGCTGGCGATACACCGTCAAGAACTTCGGTCTTTTTATCACCGCCTTTGTTTGTATTCTGCTCTTCATCGCAGCCCTCGCCCCCAGCTCCATCAATCCCCTGGCACCGGCCCTGCAAAGCCTGTGGCTGCCGGTGCATGCCGGCATTGCCGTTATCGCCTATGGCTTTCTGGCCCTCGCCTTTTGTGGCGGGATCATGTATCTCCTCCAGGAATACGAGCTGAAAAGCAAGCGCTTCGGCTACTTCTTCACCCGCCTGCCCTCCCTGGAGGCCCTTGATCAACTCAACAGCCATTGCCTGGCCATCGGTTTTGTCCTCCTCACCCTGGGCATTATCACCGGCTCCCTCTGGGCCCGTCAGGCCTGGGGAACTTACTGGCACTGGGACCCCAAAGAGACCTGGTCGCTGATCACCTGGTTTCTCTACGCCGCCCAGATTCATCAGCGATTTTCCGCAGGCTGGCGGGGAAAACGGGCAGCCATTATGGCCATCATCGGTTTTGCCTCCGTTCTTTTTACCCTCTGGGGAGTGACCTTTCTGCTCGGAGGTATCCACAGCTATGCCCAGTGATACCATCCTCCTCCTCGGGGTGAACCATAAAACCACCCCACTCGCCGTGCGTGAACATTTAGCCCTGGGCAAGGGGTACGCGGAGCCTTTGCACGCCCTGCACAACATCGCCGGGTGCAAGGAATGCTACCTTCTTTCCACCTGCAACAGGGTGGAAATTCTGATGATTGCCCGGGAAGATGAGGAGATGGAAGAGCGGATCACGGAACTGCTTTTCGGCACCTCCGTCGCCCCGGAACATCGTCAGAACTATCTCTACACCTACCGGAACCTGGAGGCCGTGCACCACCTGTTCATGGTTGCCACCAGCCTTGATTCGATGATTGTGGGAGAGGCCCAGATCCTTGGTCAACTGAAGGAGGCCTATCGCCATGCCACCGAGTTTAAGTACACCGGACCGATCCTCAACAAGCTCCTCCACCGATCCTTTTCCGTGGCCAAGCGGGTCCGCAGCGAAACCCAGATAGGTGCCTCTGCCGTTTCCATCAGCTATGCGGCAGTGGAGCTGGCGAAAAAGATCTTCGGCACCCTGGAAGGCAAGAATGTTCTTCTCATCGGAGCCGGCGAGATGGCCGAACTTGCCGCTGAACATCTGGTCGGGCAGGGGGTGCAGACGGTGGTGGTGGTCAACAGAACACTGTCCAGGGCCATGGATCTGGCCAGACGATTCAATGGCAGCGCGGCCTCCCTCGAGGAATTATTTTCCCAGCTGGAACAGGCAGATATCGTTATCAGCTCCACCGGGGCCCCCACTATTATCCTCCATAAGCAGGATATGAAGCCGATCATGCGGGCGCGGCGCAATGAACCGATCTTTTTTATCGACATCGCGGTGCCCCGCGATCTCGACCCGGAGCTCAATGATCTGGACAATGTCTATCTCTACGACATTGACGACTTGCAGAATGTGGTGGAAGTCAACAAGTCGGAGCGGGACAAGGAGGCCATCAAGGCTCGCCGGATTGTGGATGAAGAGGCCTTGCAGTTTCAGGCCTGGCTCGATGGCCTGGCCGTGGTTCCAACCATTGCGGCCCTCCGCAAAAAGGCCGATGACATCTGTCAGGGCGAGCTGGAACGAACCCTGTGCCGCCTCCACCTCAGCCCCGAAGAGCAGAAGATTGTTGAAAAAATGGCTTTATCCATCAGCTCAAAGCTCCTGCATGATCCCGTCACCTATCTCAAAGAAGAGAGCTGCCGGGACCAGAATACCATCAAGGTGGAGATGATCCGGGCCGCCTTTGGTCTCAGGGAGGAGCCATGATGTATCCTTCGCGCCAGGAACTGCTGGAGGAAGAATGGTTCCTTGTCCGTCATTCGGGAGAGCTGCCGGAGGTTGCCTTTCACTCGGCCCTGCACCATCTCACTGAAGATCCGCAAGGGCCGGGCCTGCATCTCGACGCCGGTGAAATACAGGCACTGGAGGAGGCCGCCATTGCCCGCTATCGGGAGATCCTGCTGCGCGATCTTTGTTACGAGGAACGGAAGCTCCCGGTCTATCGCGGGATCAAGCGGGCCCTGTTCAACTGGCAGCGCCTCACCGCTTTCTGCGGGCGGCAGGGGAGAGACTGCAAGGATTTACGTGACGCCGTGGCAGAGGCCTTTCTGCTGTTGCTCCAAAAAACCGCTCACAATGCCGGCAAGGTCGAGCCTGACCCTGAGTGCCTTTCCGCCATTCCAGGCTCCAGCCCCAGGTGCCCCTCGCTGGCCTTCGTGTTCAACTGCACCATTGACGAAGTCCTCCTCTTTTCCCGGGAGCTGGGGATAAGTGAGCAACAGATTCCTGGAGATATCCACCAGATCTGCCCTGAATAGAAGAACGCGGAGATCCCGCTGCAACAAAAAACCATAAAACTCGAACCAAAAAGGAGAAGCGTATGCCCTACGTCAACATTCGCGTTGCCGGCAAATTGAGCAAGAAGCAGAAAGAAAATATCTGCAAGGGAGTCACCGAGGTCATCGCCAGGGAGGCAGCCAAGCCGCCCGAGGCCATCCTGATTTTCATCGATGAGGTTGACCATGAAAACATCGCCAAGGCCGGAATCCTGCTTCAGGCGCCAAAATAAGCGGCAATGGATGCAGAGAAACGACTCCGGGAGTTGCGCGCCCTGCTCCAGGATCATGCCCATCGTTATTACGTTCTCGACGACCCTCTGATCTCAGACGGCGAGTATGACCTGCTCTTCCAGGAACTCCTGGGCCTGGAAGAGCAGCATCCCGAACTGATCACCGCCGATTCCCCCAGCCAGCGGCCGGGCGGTGCGCCCCTGGAAAAATTTGCGCAGGTGGTCCATCGGGTTCCCATGCTCAGCCTGGAAAATGCCTTCAATGCTGCTGATCTCCAGGGCTTTGAGGATCGTCTGCTCCGTTTTCTCAACCAGGAAAACGCCACCGCCGACCAGGCTGTCCCCCTTTCCTATATGGCGGAGCCCAAGATTGACGGTCTTGCCGTCGAGCTTGTCTACGAGCAGGGTCGCCTGCTCCAGGGCAGTACCCGCGGTGATGGCAGCCGGGGCGAGGATATCACCGCCCAGCTCAGGACCATTCCCTCCATTCCCCGGACCTTGCAGACCACCGCCGCAGCGCGTTTAGAGATTCGCGGCGAGGTCTTTATGGATCGCCAGGCCCTCATCGCCCTGAACCAGGAACGACTGGAAAACGGGGAGCCGCTGTTTGCCAATCCCCGCAATGCCGCGGCAGGCTCTCTGCGTCAGCTCGATCCGGCCATCACCGCCCGGCGATCGCTGAAATTTCTTGCCTATGGCATTGCCGATCCCGCCCAGTCTCCCTGCTCAAGCCAGCAGGAACTCCTTGTCTGGCTGGAAGGTCTGGGCTTGCCGGTCAACGGGCTGGCCCGCTTCTGCCCGACCATGGGCGATGTCACCAGTCGCTTTGAGCAGCTTGCGGCCGAGCGTCAGGCGATGGCCTATGACATTGACGGCATGGTGGTCAAGGTGAACAATTTTGCCCTCCAGCATCGCCTCGGCAACAAGGCCAGGGCGCCGCGCTGGGCCATCGCCTGTAAATTCCCGGCTCTTCAGGCGACCACACGGCTGCTCTCCGTCGATTTTCAGGTGGGCCGCACCGGGGCCGTGACCCCGGTGGCCCTGCTGGAACCGGTGGAGGTGGGCGGCGTCACCGTCAGCCGGGCCACCCTCCATAACCGCGATGAATTTGAACGCAAGGATCTGCGCGTGGGCGACACGGTGCTGATCCAGAGGGCCGGAGACGTGATTCCCGAGGTGGTCAAGGCCATGGTCGAGGGGCGAGACGGCAGCGAGCGACCCCTCACCATGCCCACCCATTGTCCGGTGTGCGGCCATGCCCTGGTCAAGGAGGCAGGGGAGGCGGTCACCCGTTGTGTCAACCCGCACTGCCCGGCCCAGCGACTCCGTGCCCTGATTCATTTTTGTTCCCGGGCCGGACTGGACATTGAAGGACTGGGGAGAAAAAGCATGGAGCAGCTCTTTGATCTGCGGCTGGTGCGCGACATTCCCGACATCTTCACCCTGCGGCAGGAGCAGTTGGCCGGCCTGCCGGGCTGGGGAGCAAAATCCGCCGACAATGTCATGGCCGCCATTGAGGCCGTACGTCATCCCCCCCTGGGGAAATTCCTGGCCGCCATCGGGATTCGCTTTGTGGGTGAGATAACCGCGTCCCTGCTGGAACAGCGATTCCCAACCCTGGACGATCTCATGCAGGCACCCATGGAGGCCCTGCTCGAAATAGACGGCATTGGTGATCAGGCCGCGGGCAGCATTGTCGACTATTTCAGTGACTCGGAGGTCCGGGCAATGTTTGAGCGCCTGCATCAGGCCGGGGTCGCCCCGGAGTCAGGGCGGCTCGACCCGAGGGAGGATCAACCCCTGAGCGGCCTGGTCTTCCTCTTCACCGGGACTTTGATGAGCCTGTCCCGCACCGAGGCCAAAAAACTGGTGAAAGAGCGGGGGGGGCAGATTGCCACCACCGTCACCCAGAAAATGACCCATCTGGTGGCCGGAGAAAAGGCCGGTTCCAAGTTGAAAAAGGCACGGGAGCTTGACAAGATCGTCGTGACCGAGGCGGAATTTCTCCAAATGCTTCGCCCCAGGCCTTAAAGAGTATCTGCCCTGAGCCGATGAAATCCTGTTGCCCTCCGGGCATCAGAGGCGGTATAAGGAGCCGGTCGCTCTTCATCCTTTATATGGGAGCAGACGACCCCGGGCCGTGGCTGGTTCGGGCCGTGACCAGAAGCAGAAACGTGGTGCCGTTTTCCAGCCATGACCGCCAAGGCATCTGATCGACAGAACAAAAATTCACAGAGAGAAAACATGCTCACCTTTGTGCGATGGATTGTAGGTCTTTTCATTATTCTCTGTGGAGCCATTTACGTCTTGATACTGGCCCTGCCGGTTTTTCTCAATCCCAATGATTACAAGGACCAGCTCATTGAGCTGGTCAAAGCGAAAACAGGAAGGCAGCTGGAGATCGCCGGGGATATCCAGATCCAGACCTCCCCATGGCTGCACGCGACCTGTACCCTCAACAAAGTGCGTCTGGCCGGTAATGCCCTTTTTACCAACAGCACCTGCATCGCCAGCGAGCAGAGCACAATCGAGATGTCCATCCTCCCCCTGCTCCTGCAAAATCGCCTGCACATGGCCTCCGTCATCCTTGATGGAGTCACCCTCAATCTTCTCCAGAACAAGGAGGGGCTGAACAACTGGCAAAGAATCAGCAAATTATCCGGCGAAACGGGGGAAGAAACCATCGACCAGGGAGGCGACTCTTCACCAGCAGCCGCGCAGATCCCCCAGGGAACACCGCCCCTGACCAGATTCCTCCTTGGTGTCAACGGGCTTGATTTCGGCAAGCTCCATCTTACCCATGTCAATGTGCGGTACGACAACCGCCAGACCGACACCATCATTCTCCTCAAAGATGTCCAGATCAAAACCGGGCGACTGCGCGAGAATATCCCCTTTCCCATTGAGGCCGACTTTTCCCTGACCCTTGATAATCATGGCAGGAAGACGGCCCTGCCCCGTTCCGCCGACATCTCCATGCAGGGGAATGCCACCCTGTTCTGGCAGGAACGGCACCTGCTCCTGGAAGACCTGAGGATGGATGCCGCGCTCAAGGGAAAATCCCTTCCCAAACGAGGGCTGAAAATCGCTTTGACCACCAACAGTGACATCCATCTGCGCGACCAGAAAATAACGATCAAGGATTTTTCCTTGAGCCAGGACAATGTCACCCTGCTGGGCAGCGGCACCGTTGAGAATTTCGCCAACCCTCAACTGGCCATGGCCCTCAAGATCCCTGAGAGTTCTCCGCAATCCACTTTGAAGCAGATAAAAAGCACCCTGCCCCTGGTCCGGAATAAAGACGCATTTACCCTTCTCAGTGGAAACATGCTGGTCAAAGGGAACAGGGATCTGATGGAGATCAGCGACCTGACCATGATGGTGGATGCCACAACCATGACCGGAGCCGTCACGATCAAGGATGTGTGCAATCCAGCTTACGAGGCAACCATCCATCTGAACCAGCTCGATCTTGACAGCTATGGCGGGAAATCGGCCACCAATCCTCCCCTCATTCCCGTACCACTGCTCCAGGACCTGCTGCTCCAGCTTGATCTGCAGCTCGACTCCCTGAAGGTCGGGGGAGCGCTGCTGTCGCCGGTGCAGATCAAACTTACGAGCAAAGACGGGGTGACGCAGCTGGCACCGCTCACCGCCGGTTTATACGACGGCACGGTAAAAGTGGAAGCACGGCTTGATGTCACCGGAGATGTGCCCCAGATTCAGCTCAAGCCGCGCATCAGCAAGGTGAAACTGAAGCCGCTCTTTCAGGATATGAACGGCCAGGAGGACGTGGCGGGGACGGCCAATCTCAATGCCGATCTTGCTGCCAGCGGCCTTGGCCGGGATGATTTTTTCCAGCATATGAATGGAACCCTGCGCCTGGAAATCCTGAATGGGAATCTCCCCGCATTCCCGGTCCGGCAGGAAATCGTCACAGCCCTGGCACTATCCGCACAACCGCCCGTGGAGCCGCCCGCACAACCTTCCGTGGAGACACCCGCACAACCTCCCGTGATGAGCGCTCCCGAAGAGAGGGGCACGGGATTTACCCAGCTGAACGGTACCGCCCTCATACAAGACGGACGTCTTGTCAATGAGGATCTCACCGTGATCTCCGAAACCATGCAGATTCACGGTGGCGGCACCATCGACCTGGGCGGCGGGCAGGTGGACTTTATGCTGAAGGTCTCGCTTCCCCTTGAAAACGTCCTCGGAAAGAAGATCGAGCCCGGTCAATCCAGCGCCTTGTCCGTTGTCCCATACCGGATATCCGGCCCCTACGCCGCATTGACGCAAGCAGCGGACGTGACCCAGTTCCTGCCCCCGCAAGCAGCCATCCAGAATCCGCCGGAAGTACCGGGCTCAGGGGATATTCAAGGGCCCGTCCCGGAAAAAAATGAAGCAGCCGTTCAGCCCGAGCAGAGGGAAAAAGAGGCAGCGGGAGATTGATCCCAAAAACTCAAAAAACTTGCCGGGTCAAAGAAACCACCACCACGGCGGCGGTCTCTTTCTTTGGATCAAACCCCTAAGAACTTGCATCCTGGGGCAAAGTGTGCGAATATTTTAACAGGCCGACAGATGCATAACAAATCAATCCTTGACCGTTGGAAGGTGAGCCATGAAAAGAATCGTTGATATTCAACAGGTAATTACCCCCATTGATTTTTCTGAAAATGCCCAGCTCATTGCCGAATCCGCAGCCTATGTCGCCGGAAGCTTCAAGGCCGCGCTGAATCTGATTTTTGTGGTGCAGGATTTTGCCGATTACTCGGGATTCTTTGTCCCCCAGATGAACGCCCCGGATCTGGTGCAGGAGTTATTCACCAGTGCCGAGGAACGGATGGACACCTTTATCCAGGAGAACGAAAAGGCCTTCAAGGCCATGGGGGTCACCGCCCTGGACTCAAAGATTTTGATGGGAGATGTGGCTGAGAAGATCATAGAATACGCCGTCCAGACAAAGGGAAATCTCATCGTCATGGGGACCCATGGCTATAAAGGCCTGGAAAAAATTATGTTCGGGAGCATTGCCGACAAGGTGGTCAAGGCCGCCCCCTGCCCGATCATGACGGTGAACCCATACACCTGTTGCACCAAATCATAGCCACCCGTCAATTCCAGGGCCAATGCCCCTGGTGTCGGCACTGGTAGAGAAAGCTTCCCCACAGGAAAATGGAATCACGCGCTGAAGCGGGCATCGCCTCTTCTTTTTTGCTGGCTGAAAAAACAGTCCGGGGTGTTATCATTGAAGGCACCGCCCTTGTTCAGGAGATGCGCCAGCGCCAGGCCCTTGGCACCCTGGAAACGATGATTCTGGGACAGGCCCTGCTGGGGACGGCGCTGACGGCCTCCACGCTGAAAGGAGGAGATGAGATCAGCCTGCGCGTTGACTGCTCGGGGCCGGTCACAGGGCTTGTGGTGGAGGCCACCGCCAGCGGAGAGGTGCGGGGCTATCTTAAGCAGGTTCCCATTCTTCCTCTGCCCACTCCATTGGCATCCCTGGGAGAAACAAGCCATCTCAGGACCCTGTGGGGGGAAGGTTTTCTTACCATAACCCGCTTTATGGAAGAAGGCAGACAGCCCTTCAGCTCCACTCTTCCCTTGCAGTCCGGCGACATCGCGGCTGCAATCGCCACTTATTACCGGGTTTCCGAACAGACCCCCACCGCTATCCATCTTTCGGTTTTTTTTGATCCCCAGGGCAAGCTTGCCGGTGCCGGCGGCCTGTTGGTGCAGGCCATGCCCGGTGCCGATAAAAAAATATTCGCGGCTCTCGCGCACCAGACCCAAAACCTGCCATGTCTGGGCAAGGCCCTGGCGGAGGGTCACACGAGCGGGACATGGCTGGAAGCACAGTTTGCCTCCTTTGTGCCGGTAATGCTCGAGGAAAAGCCCATCCGTTATCGCTGTCGCTGTGACGCCGAACGCATGCGCCTCCTTCTGCTTCATCTGTCCCTGAAGGATCTGGAAGATATGCGGGCCAACGGCCCCTTCCCGGTCATCCTTACCTGTCATTTCTGCAACCAGCACTACCCCTTTGAGCAGGAGGCCCTGGCAGAAATCTGCCGAGAAAAACAGGCGCAAACCTGAAAGGCCAAGGGTCTCGATTAAAACTTGTTCAATGATCCCGGCCTCTGAACGCTGAGGTGTCCTGTCAATAATGGACACTCGCATGAGCCTCTTGCAAAACTCAAAGAGGAAGATTTTAATCTAATATGTTGGAATAA
>JACDZF010000327.1 GCA_013426795.1 Desulfocapsa sp.
GATATTATATGAAAAAATCCAGAAGGATCTGCCGTTGCAAGTACACCAAGATAATAGGCAATATGAAAATCAAGCGCATTGACTCCAGGGGTTTTCAATACGATATACTCTGCACGATCCCCAAGCCCCTGCATTGCTAGAACAAGCTCTACAGGAAGTTTTTTATTGTTTGGACCTAAAAAAATCCGCACTCGAAATTGCTCACCTTTTAGAAGAGCAAGTGACTTAACCTGGACATTTTCGTAATCAATCAAAACATAATTTAATTTCAATTTAATTCCCCAAGTCAGATTTATAAAATTCTACCATATAATCATGCTCCGCTTTTCCTGCTCTTCAGCATAAAATACAAGACCGGCACGGCCATGCGGCTGATCAGGAGCGAGGCCATTTCTCCGAACATCAGGGAGATGGCAAGGCCCTGAAAGATGGGGTCGGCCAGGATCACCGAGGCCCCCACCACCACCGCCAGGGCGGTGAGGAGCATGGGCCGGAAACGGATGGCCCCGGCCTCCACCACCGCCTCGGCCAGAGGCAGGCCATGACTGATGCGCAGCTCGATGAAATCCACCAGAATAATGGAATTGCGCACCACAATGCCGGCCCCGGCCATAAAGCCGATCATCGACGTGGCGGTGAAAAAGGCGCCGAATCCCCAGTGCGCCGGGAGAATGCCGATAAGGGAAAAGGGAATGGCGGCCATGACCACCAGGGGGGTGAAGTAGTCCTTGAACCAGCCCACCATCAGCATATAGATGAGGATCATGACCACGGCAAAGGCAAGGCCCAGATCGCGGAAGACCTCCAGGGTAATATGCCACTCGCCGTCCCACTTTATGGCAGGTTCCGTCTCGCTGAAGGGCTGGTTCAGATTGTACACCTCAACCTTCTCCTGCCGCCCGCCGTAATCAGAGCCTTTGAGGGCGGCCAGCTTCCGGTTCATGGCGAAGATGGCATAGACCGGACTTTCCACCGTTCCGGCCACATCCCCGGTGACATAGATCACCGGCTTGAGATTTTTCCGGTAGATGGGCTGATCTACCGGGGCCTCGGTTACCCGCACCAGTTCACGCAGCGGCACCAGGGGCGCGGGCGACCCCGGGGCCTGGGGGTTCATGGCAGAACGCAGGGAAATGTTGAGGATGCCATCCACCCTCGCCTTCTGCGCGCGCGGCAGCTCCAGCACCAGACCAATCTCCTCCTTGTCGCCGGGCTGATGGAAAAGATCAATGGACGTCCCTGCCATGGCAAGCTGGACGGTGCGGGTGATCTCTTCCTCGGAGATGCCGTTGAGGGCGGCCTTTTCCTTGTCCACGGTGAGCACCACCCGGCGGCTGGGGGTTTCCCGGTACCAGTCCACATCCACCACCCCTTCCGTGCCCTCGAAGATCCCCTTCACCGCCTCCGCCATCCGCACCCGGTCACCATCGCTGGGGCCGTAGATCTCCGCCACCAGGGTCTGCAACACCGGCGGTCCGGGCGGAACCTCGGCCACCGCCACCGCCGCCCCATATTTTTTGGCTATGGCGGCAAGGCCGGGGCGGACCCGAACGGCAATCCCGTGACTCTGCACATCCCGCTCATGCTTGGGCCGCAGGTTGACCTGGATATCCGCCATCGTCGGGCCGCCGCGCATGAAATAATGGCGGACCAGGCCGTTAAAATTATAGGGCGAGGCCGTGCCCGCGTAGACCTGATAGTTGACCACCGCCGGATCCCGGCGGATGGCCTCGCCCATTTCCAGGGCCACCCGGCTGGTCTGTTCCAGGGTCGAGCCTTCGGGCAT
>JACDZF010000328.1 GCA_013426795.1 Desulfocapsa sp.
GGCCAGCATTCATGGTAAGTACTGCATCAACTTTGGATGCTGAATAGTTACGACTGTTAAAAGGTCAGCAGGCGGTTCAGGTTGAGTTTCAGATAGTCGAGGTTGGTGATAATCGGGCGACCATAGGAATCCTTGCCTTGAATAATAATCTCGTCAATAAACTGTTCGGCCCGCTTTTTCGCCTCGTCCATGGAGTCTCCCCATACCAGGGCCAGTGCCAGGTTGGGGTCATATTCACTGGGGATCCGGTATTCCCGGTCGGTAGGGACGTGCGAATACACCGTTGACCACTCATATTGGGGGAAATGAAAGTTGGTGATGGTCCCGATCCATGGCGCAAAACCGCGCCGGGTGTCTTCTGCGACAATGCGCAGTTCAATGGAGGCCCCTTTAAACTGGATGGATTTCTGTTTGTAGCCGATTTTTTCACCGAGCCCCAGGCGAATCTGCTCCCGGATCAGATTCGGATGCTGGTTGTCAAGGTAGCTGATCCGGGCAGAGACATCATTTTCCACCTGGATCCTGGTGTTGACCTCCAGCAGATAGGGCTGGCCCGACCGGCTGACAATCCATTCCCAGGTGCCGACATTGTCGTAGCGGACATGGGCCGCCAGTTTCAGGGAATAGTCAACGACCTGGTCCAGAACCTTCTGTTCATCAAAGGCGTAGTCGAAGCAGGATCGATGGAATCCCGGCGCTGCCTCCACCCGTTTCTGCCGGCCGGTTGACTGGATGGTGCAGTTTCGGGAGCCGAAGTGAATGCGCTCGCCGTGGCGGGAGCAGACCAGCTGCACCTCAAGATGGTTATAGTCGCGCAGGCACTGTTCGATGAGGACGCCGCCATCGCCGAACTGGCGTTTGGCATAGTTCTGCACCTGCCGGTAGACGCGTCGGAACTGCTCGATTTCGGTGACCTCTTCGATGCCCATGCCGCCGCCGCCCGCGGCCGCCTTGACCAGAATGGAAGGGGCCTTGATATCCCTGGCCAGCTGGTCATCCATCAGTCGCTGGGCAATCTCTTCGGCCTCCATCTCGTTATAGATGGGGCTGTCGGTGCCAGGAATAGTGGGGATCTGGAGCTGGTTGGCGACCCGCTTGGTGTTGATCTTGTCGCCCAGACTCTTGATGACCTCCCAGTTCGGGCCGATAAAGGTCAGGGGGCGGTCGCGCAGGGTGGCCCGTCTGGCAAAGCGATAGTCTTCCGAGAAAAATCCGTATCCGGGATGGATGGCGGTGCAGTGGGTGTGATCGGCCACGGCGAAGATATCATTGGGTTCGCCATAACCGGTTATCCGCCAGGCGTTCTGGTCAGTGCCGCTGGTGCGGTTGCGCCGGACATGCTCCGAGTCCTGATCGGCATCGGTATAGACCACAACGTACTCCAGGCCCAGATCTTTACAGGCATTCATGATGCGGATCGCTATCTCGCCACGGTTGGCGATGAGAACCTTTCCCTGCAAACTGTTACTCATATTATTTTGATGGTGTTCTTTGAAAGGCAAATGAACGGATATTGATGGAGAAATGGTGAAATCCCTGCATTTTTTGTTTTTGCAAAAGAATAAACTGGCATTAGTATAGTCATATCATAGCAATTAGAAAAGAAAAAATGTATTCTGTGGTGTCTCCTCTCCTGTTCTTCCTGCCATCTTTGACGATTTTGATGATGGGGCGACAAGGGGAGGTGCTGGTATAATGCTTTTTCTCTGAAATTTCCATGAAATATTTTTAACTATCCAGCTTGTTGCCGGAGAGGAACGTAAAACCACGCATTGTAACTCTTC
>JACDZF010000329.1 GCA_013426795.1 Desulfocapsa sp.
CACAAATTAAAAATATAGCGGCGACATCTTTCCTAACACAGGGGGCCAGACACTTTCAAGATCAACCCCAAAATAATCATGTAAAGGACATCCCGTAAGTCGGCAATCTTTTGCCATGGGACTTCCGGCGTACCCTGGCAAGTAACAGGAAAAATGTTTTTGACAGCTTCCCCGATGATTTCAAGGTTACGAATAACGGCATCCTGAATCATTCTTTTGGCAAAAAAATCATCCCTGCCGGTTGAGACATAATCCTGGATGGTTGCAATAGCCTCTGCAATATGGAGCAAATAAACCCGCTCTTCATTCATAATGGCCTGGCTTCACGAAGAATTTTTTCCCGAAGATGTTTGCTCTGGCTGCGCTCGGTAACAATATCAACCCTCAAGCCGGTAAGAGCCTCAATTTCCTGTTTCATGCCGATAAGATCAAACAGATCCTGGCACGGTACCAGATCAACAAGCAGGTCAAGGTCACTGGAGGGCGTCGCTGTCACTTTGGCCATGGAACCGAACAAGCGAACATTCAACGCCCCATTTTTCTCGTGATCTCTTGCAGTTGTCGAGAAATCGTATCTATTGTCTTCATCTTTTCCTTTGAGAAGGAATTTTATCGTACCTCATGGCGTTATATCTGACAAATGCTTTGTGAAATCCCGGACTACTCCCCCTCTTTTCGAGATTACCAACCAGAGCGGCCAGTTACGCCAACATTTCCAGCAAAATCGGGTGCCACAAGGCCAGATCAATCTTCCCGAGTTTACCGGCCAGGCGTTTCTTATCAACGCAGCGCACCTGATCAAGTAAAATCCGGGCAGACTTGCCATCAAGGACGATCTCCGGTCGGCATCCTAACGCTTGTCCCATGCTGGTAACATGGACGACAATCACTTGGGATAGCGCCGCGTTCATATCATCGAAGCTTCCAAGACTGAAATTCTGACAGCTTCAGGCGATACCTGGCCACATTGCCTTCGTGCAGGTTGTGCAAGGTGTTGAGGGTCATTTTCTTAAAAACATCCCTGTCATTTTCCGGGATATTTTTATCGGCAAATTGCCAGACATCCTCTAAAAATTCATTCTTGCCCCCACGAACCACCATCTGGACCACCTGAATCAAGGCCTCCCGATAGCGGATATGGAAAGGGTCAGGATCGGCCATGGTTTGGGTGATTGCCAGGTAACGCTGGCATGAGCGTTCATAAGCCCAGGTGAACACATCCCGCAGCAGATCAACCTGGTTGAATTCATATACCCCCAGAATGCCATCCACATAAGCCTGCACCGGCACATCGACAAACGAAAGAGGGCACAGATTATTGCGAATCAGCGGGAGATTGGCTCCCAGCCGCGAGACACGCTTGTTGACATCCTCAAACGGTTGCAGATAGGGCAACTGCACCATCACGAAAAAGGCCTGTTCAAAGGGATCAGGGATGGCCTCAGCCTTCTGCAGCAACAGACGAAAACAGTCTTCCACAACCTGGGGCATGGCCGGCGGATGATACACTGACCCTGCAATATCAACCGGTCGGCGGCGTAATCGCCCGCTCGCATCGTCATCAGGAAGCAGGTTCTCCGACAGAAGGGCATGCAGATTAAGAAAGGTAAACGCATTAAACCCAACCTGATCGGCTGACTCCACCAGTAATTCAATGGCAGCCTTGTGATTCAGGATCATCTGGGTTTCCTGGATATCTTTGCCGGCTGCGGCCTGTCCAAATTCAATCAAGTTTTGGGTGTCGAGACGATTGTATGTATTCCCCTCCAACCGGCTAG
>JACDZF010000330.1 GCA_013426795.1 Desulfocapsa sp.
CCAAGATCTACGTCAAGAATATCTCCAAGGCTCTGGCCGAGGTCGATCCGGCCAATGCGGGTGCCTATCAGCAGGCCGAGGCCGTGTATCTTGGCGAGCTGGATTCCCTGGATGCCTGGGTGAAAGCAGAATTTGCCCAGATTCCCGAGCAGAAACGGCGGATGATCACCTCCCATGATGCCTTTGGCTATCTCGGCGAGACTTACGGGGTGCAGATCTTTTCCCCTATGGGTGTGAGTACGGCCAGCGAACCCTCAGCCGGCGGGGTGAAAAAGCTCATTCGTCAGATCAATGAGGAAAAGATCACTGCCGTCTTTGTGGAAAACATCAGCGACCGGCGCATGATCGAGCAGATCGCCAAGGAAAGCAAGGTACGCGTGGAGGGTGAGTTGTTCTCCGATGCCTTGTCGCCGGAAAATGGCCCGGCCCCGACCTATATCAGCATGTTTCGGAATAATGTCAGCAAAATTGTCGCGGCCATGAAACAGTGACCCTGATCCATCGAATGAGCGGTCAGCACCCGTATAGCAAGTGTGCACAAGGCCTCAGGCCCTGTTTCTTCATACCAAAAAAGCAAGGAGCATATCCATGAAATATCCCGTTCACTCAACCGCAGTCGTCCTGGTCTTTCTGCTGGGGTTTACCCAGACAGTCCAGGCGGCAGCTCAGGTCGAATCCGAAGGAAGTGCCATCGAACACGGCAAGATCAACACCGCCGAAGCTTCCCCTGTCGATCCAGGTCACTTTGAATTCGAACCCTCTTTTGTCTCCACCCGCTCAACGCGGGTCTGGGATGCAAGCGGTGATTCCCATGACCGGGGAGTCCTGCACGAGCAGGATCTGGGTTTTTCAGTGACCGCCGGCCTGATTGATAACGTCGATATCAATATCAGTGGCGGCTACAGCTGGATTAAGGACAACGACAATGATTTTGACGAAGACGGTTTTCCAGGCCCTTTACGGGGAGATGACGTTACCGACCTGGAGATGAGTGGACGCTACCGTTTCCTCAACGACGAAGAGCGCCACCTGGAAATTGCCTACATCGCAGGGGTGACCATCCCGACCGGAAACAGTTCAGACCAGGACGAGATCGGTACCAGTCAGGAATTCTGGGGTTTCAACCAGACTTTGGTTGCAACGAAGGATTGGGGGCAATGGACACTCAATGGCGATATCGGTTTTGCCCTGCCCATCGGCAACAAACGAGAAAACGACAGAGGAACGTTCAATGCAGACCTGGCCCTGGGTTATCAGATTCTCCCCTGGTTGCAACCCGTGGTGGAGTTAAACTACGGTTATGACTTGCAGGAAAACGAAGACGACGCGCAGGTCTTGGCCGTGACCGCCGGGTTCGTCATGCCCATCAGCGAAACACTCCGGGTGAATGTTGGCGTCCAGCAGGCCGTGTGGGGCGAAAATACCGATAAAACCACAACGATAATCACCGCTGTCAAATTTGCGTTTTAGCGACTTGCAGATTACAGGATTCCTGGCGGTTTTGGCAGATTGCGCAGGGGATGAAAAGCCGAAGGCTGAAGGCCGATGGCTTTTCCTCCTTCGTACCCTGATTCCCATGCGTGGCACGGGAATCAGGGATTTTTTTGCAGGTTGTCTGATGGGGCTCAGGGCAGGAGCGTATTCAGCACATCAATCATTTCCTGGAGTTGGAAGGGCTTGAGTATCGCGGCGGAAAAGCCATAGACCCGGCATTGGGCCATAACCGGATCATTGGAGTAGCCGCTGGCGACGATGATTTTAG
>JACDZF010000045.1 GCA_013426795.1 Desulfocapsa sp.
AGCGCGGGGAGGGGCCGGTCTACTCTCCCGGACCGACGACCGTGCAGATCGCGCGATGGCCGGTTTCATGACCAAGGCCCTACCCGGACCTTGCGGGGTACCGTGAAAATCGGTTAGCGTTCAAGCCGTGCTAGGCTTGAACCGGCGCGTTCATCCCAAGGATATCGGAGCCCGAATGTCGCACCCCTGGTCGCACTTTCTGCAAGTCGAAGCGGTCAATCTCGACACTACCCTGTTCGATACCGACCAGCTCAGCGTCATTCGCGGCGGCAGTTTCCTGGTCGCCGACGCCATGTGCCGGCTCCTGCAGGCGTTCCCCGACGACCTGGAGCGACTCTCCATTGGCGCCTCCGTGGGGCTCTATGAGATCAAGGGCGACGCCGATCCGACCAGCATCAAGGAACGCGTGATCGACTGGTCCGACCACGGCGATCATACTGCCCAGCCGATCGAGTAATCGACCCTAGACGATCTCCTCGACTGAGCACAGGTAGCACAGGTTTGTAAGCGTCCAGCGAAATGCATCTTTCCCGGCCGGCCCCGGGCCGGGAACATAGTCAACGCTGCCGGGCAGCACAAACCGCTTGCCGAACAGCACTGGCGCGGTGACCGCCACATGCCCGCGTGGCTCGGCAGTGGCCCGGCCGCCGCCTCGTCGGCCTCGCCAATGATGCGGGAGGTGTCGTCAGAATACCGGCGCCGCGCTTCTGCCAACTACTCTTTCAACACGAGGACTGAAAATGGCGCATCGTTACCACGCTGCGCGCTTATCAGATAAAGACTGCTGCCATCGGGTGAGAAGGCAGGAGAGGGAAGAGGTTCGTCGTTCACGGAATATGCCTGCACGGTTTGGACAATACTCAGGGTTTCCACGTCGATGATATCCACCGTGGCGCTATTCGACACGGGGGCGCTATTCGACACGACCACATAACGGCTATCAGGGGCAGCAGCGATTGACTTTAAGCCTGCACTTACGGGTATGCTTTGAAGCACGCTAAACGCATTGGCATCAATCACCGATACCGTGTCGCTGCCGGCATTGGCGACAAACACATAGCGGCCATCCGGGGTGATGGCGATGGCTTGTGGGTTGGCATCGACCGTGAGGGTGTCGATTACACTTAGACTGCTTACATCAATCACCAATACCGTGTTATCGTTATCCGATACCACGAAGGCATACTGGTTGTTGGGTGTGAAGGCGATGGCGCAAGGGTTCCTATTTGCCAAGACAATCGCAGGAAGCAAGGTATTTGATTGTACCGTCAAAGGTATCACATAGCCATTGCCTGAAGCATCGGTACTCACCCCGATAAAAACTGTTTCGCTATTCGGTGTGATGGACATGCAGGTTACATTTGCCCCTGTGTAATCAGGCATTTTGATTACGTTGGTCTCGCCGCTCGCTAGCTTGACCCATGTGGTCAGTGTTAAATGCGCTGCATACAAACAGGCATTGTCTGGCGTGATGGCCACGATACTGGCAAGTCCAAGCTCATAGCTTTTACCGGGTTGTGCAGTGTTAATATCGTAGGATAACACCTTCCATAACTGATCAAGAAAATTCTGAATCACAAATAGCAAAGTTTTTCCGTCGGGAGTTAGAAGTATGCTCGCGCATAGGTTAACACTGTTGTTTGCATAGATTGTATCTATTATACCTCCGTTTGATATAATATATGCTCCTGTTCCAGTTGTAATAACACTATTGTTATCCTTGATCCAATTGAAGGCAACTATGTAAGTATTATCAACAGGAGAAATATCAGCAAAGATAGGGTAATATTGCAGTGAGATGGCCTCTGCCACCCACCACAGGTTGCTAATCTCTTGTTGGGTTGACTGGCCGCTGACTAAGCCATTGGCGGTCAGCGTATAACTTGAGGCGAATGGGCTATTCAGTGTGTGTGAACCCGTTGCCGGCAATGATGCGGATGAGCCGGGTTGCCATGAGCCATAGACCGATTGGACGGCCGAGTTTTGGTTTGCCGGTTGCACATTCCAACTCAACACTTGCGTATTGGCTTTCACCGCACAAGTAAATTGCTCAATAGCGGGCGTAGAGAAATAGGCGGCGGTCTGAATCGAGTGGGTTGTACATACATCACTCAGTACATAGGCAGTGATCGTATATTCCGGTGCAAAAGGGGCATAAATCGGCGCGCTGTGGTCGTTGGCATTAAATTGGGTAGTCCCTGACCATGAACCCTCAACATAAAATGCCCCGGCGACCTCCCATGTCAGTATCATATAATAGCCATTTTCATCCTGTTGCACCGGACCGGGTGCAAAGCTGTTGACCACAGGGGGGGAAACCACACAGGCTTTGGTGTATTGCAAGGCATCGGTGGGGTCGTCCGAAGTGGCAGTGAGCAGATATTGGGCACTGGTCCAGCCATTATTGGGTGCGATGGGTGGGGCGGGCAAATCGGCACTGTTCAAGTTAAGGCTTCCAGCGATCCATGAACCCGTCAACTGACTGGCATACCGGGTTGACCATGCCAACACCAATTGGTTGATGCCATCATTGGTTTGCCCAACACCAGTAAAGATGATGCAGGGCGTGACCTTCACTGTAAATTGGCTGGGGCTCGGGGAAATCTGTCCGGTCTGAGTCAATTGCAAAGTAAAAATGGTCGGGGTCAGCAGTTTGACGGGATACGAACCCACATTAACCAGAGTTTGCGGCAGTTGCTCGTCCCCAACCGTAATCGTATAAATCCAGCCAGCCGGCCCGGACCAATACACGGTCACCTCATCCCCTGCTTGGACGACATAAGAACTCGCAGTAAATGATAAGCTGACAGGTGTGTAGGGCTTGGTAAATGAAAACCCGCCTTGGTTGACTGCCGTCGGCGACTCCGTATACTCGGTCAGAACGCAGTCAGCCGTTCCCGCACATGAATTCACGGTAATATTTTCGATAGTAAACGCTATTGCGATATCTCCTGGCGAGAGCAAGAATCCAGTCTTGCCGGTATAACTGAACGTCACATTAAAATAATCGCCCGCTCTTGACATGGAGCAGGAAGCCGCCCAACCAGTGAATGCCATATATTCGATTGAGGCAGTGTCGCCGATAGGCGTAAGATCATTTTCACCGTCACCCATGGGGATGGCGATTTGAAAGTATTGCAGGGTGACCGGGCTATAACCATTGTTTTCAACACGGATGTTGAAATAAAAATCGGCTGTGCCGGGTGTCGGGACAGCATTACCACTATTGATAGTATAAGTTAACAAGGTAGCCATTTTAATATCCTCGCGAAAATGAATGTTGATGTTTCTGACTAGCACAGGGGCAGGCCGCAACGCCCGCCCTAGGACTCCACTGTGGGAATCCATGGGGGGCTTGTTTCGGCGCCGGGTAGGGTACGCTGTGCGTACCGTTCCCGGCAATTAATGGTAGGCACAGCGTACCCTACGTGGCTAAACCGCGTTCACAAATAGGTTGATACATTCGTTACCTACCACAAGCGTGTTCCCATCGGGTGACACGGCGAGGGTGGGAGGAGTAGTCATGTCGGTCTCAGGCAACGTAAATGTTTGGAAAACGAAAAGGCCATTCACCGAAATAACCGAGACGGAATTGCTATTCGCCACGAAGACGCAACTACTATCGGGTGTAATCGCGATAGACTTTTGTCCGCCACCGACTGCCAGGGTTTGAACCACAGTCAAAGCATTGGCATCAATCACCGATACCGTGTCGCTGCCCGCATTGGCCACAAAGACATAGCGCCCATCGGGTGTGATTGCGAGGGATTCCGGCTTGGCACCGACCGAGAGGGTGCCGGATACACTGAAACTGCTGAGATCAATCACTGACACCGTGTCATCCCCACTACACGCCACAAAGGCATACTGACTATTGGGTGTAATGGCGATTGATCTGGGGTTTTGTCCCACGGCAATGGTGTTCTGTTGACTAAAGGATGCGACTTCGACCGTGATGACATAGCCATTGCTAAAGACGCTTAACACATAATCACCACTTGGGGTGATGGCAATGTCCGTAGGATTCTGCTCCTCTGTCCACAATTGCAGACTATTGGACGACAGATTCTGAGTCAGGTCAACCACCGTGAGGAGCTCTAAACTGGCAAGGTACAGAGAGGAATTGTCGGGTGTAATGACCATCGGTGGTGAACCAAGCTCGGGATATACATTGAATAATTCGCACTCACGGAAAGGCTGAGGATCAGTTTGTGTAAAAGTATTTACGTCAAACATTAGTAAATTACCCATATCAGCCTCAAGATCCAATGTGAGAAGGTATTCTTGGTTCGGAGTGATGACCATTGATGACAAGGAACTACCATCCGTGGCGAATGCGCTTATAAACCCTTTGCTTGTAGAATAACACGTGACACCGCTCCAGCCTTCACCAGGCCCCGAACCCGTTGTATTTCCAACCAAGTATGTTTGATTATCAATGAAATTGATAGCGAAAGGTATAGAAAGATCTGGGAAAAATGAAGAAGACTGCCGCCATAGAACACCTTTGGCGCTTTGAGTCATTGTTTGACCTTCAACCAAACCCTCGACGGTGAGCGTGTAAACAAGCTCAAACGGACTGTTCAGGGTGAGCGTGCCTGTCAACGGTAGCGATGCAGATAAAGCGGGTTGCCATGATCCCTGAAGAGAGAAAACCGGCACCTTGGGTGACACCACTTCCCAACTCATATGCAGCGCGTCTCCGTCTATCACGAAACCAAATTGCTGGATCACCGGCGCGGGGAAAAAGTCTGCCAACTGGATGGTCTTCGTTATCATCACGCCACTCAGCGCATACGCCGTGATGGTATAGTCTGGCGCGAACGGAGCAGCAATGACTTCACTTTGACCGATGGGGTTGAATGGGGCGCTATCCGCAGTTGTCCATGAACCCGAAACATAAAATGCCCCTGAGACATCCCATTTCAGTATCAAATAGTAGTGAGCATTCGCGTCTTGTGATAATTCCGGCGCAAAGCTGTTGATGACTGGAGGGGCTAGCACACAGGTGCAACTGGCCTCGGTATCTTGACCATAGGCAGTGAGTACATAGTCGGTACATGACTTGCTTTGAACGTCTGCATAGGATAACGCCACGATTTGAGAACCAGACAATCCCAACGGTTCTTGACTCCACGAACCATAAACCTCACTTGCACCCAAATTAGTCCACTCCAATGCCAATTGGTATAGGTTACTGAGCGTCGGCTGCACCGTACCGGTAAGGCTGATCGTTGGGGTCACCTCTATCCAAAATTGCACGGGTGGGGGCGGGTCTTGTACTCCAGCTTGGGTCAACTGCAAAGTGACGTTCGTGGAGAGCAACAGTGGCAGGGTCACTGAACCATTGTTACTGGTTGTAGGTGCCAGTCGGGAGCTGCCATAGGTAATGGCATAAACCCAGCCACTGGGCCCAGCCCATGTCACTACCACACTATCCCCCGCGTTGATGCAATAGGTATTTGCAGTGAATGAGATTTGATCTGGAGTGGCAGGCTTCGGAATCTGAAAGTCACATTCACTATTGGCGACAAACGGCTGGGTAAACTCGTTCAGCGTGCAAGTTGCACTGCCAAAACTGTCATTAACCGTAATATTACTTAGTGAGAAGGTTAACGCAGGATCGTCCGGCTGTATCACAATACCGGAACCGATACTATATACAAAGGTCACTTCAAGATTCGCCCCTGACTTGTCAGGCCGGGCGGTGTGCTCCCAGCCAACTGGCGAATCGGCAATGATTGAACTGGTATCGTCTACGGGTGTTAGATCGTTGTCACCTTCACCCATGGGCAGGTAGATTTGAAAGGATTTAAGGGTGATATGAACCCCACTTCTGTTTTCTAAGCTGATATTGATATTGAAATCCTGTGTCCCTGGGGTTGCCGTTGGGTAATGGACGGTGTAAATTAATTGGGTAGCCATCTGATTATCCTCGCGAAATGAATGTTGATGTTGTTGAGTTACTCAGGGGCAGGCCGCAACGCCCGCCCTTGGACTCCACTGTGGGAATCCATGGGGGGCTTGTTTCGGCCCCCCGATTCGACGCATTGACCGTTGCGCCGGTTTATAGCAGGAGCTGCAACCAGCCCTCCCTTAAGGTGGGCGCTTGCGTGGGGAACCGTGCCGCATCATCGGCATCGACAATGCCGTCTTGTTCCCACGTGTCGCCGATGGCTTGCAGCCAATTCCATGTCCCCTGATTGCTTGCCGGCTGTGGGGTGCGCAGCGTGTCCGCGTCCGCCAGTATCGGGCCGGCTTGGAAATTGACTGACACGTTTCGCAGGAAGTCCGCCACCGTGTTCGCATCCAAGGCGACGGTGTTGACGGGCAGGATGCCGGTATAAGCATGGACGCTGCCTTGCGGGTCGAGGATCAGGGTCAGCACGACGCCGGTAGCGGAATTGGGTGTCACGGCAACATCCCCTTGATAAACCGGGCTGACGCCACTGGTTTCCAATATCGGCTGGATGAAGGTGTCGGACGGGTTTAATTCAAATTCGGTATGGATCGCGTAGAACGTTTTATAGTTTGGCAGGAAATAGCCAACCAAACCGTCATCGCGCAGGTCCAGGCTGCCGAGCCTGACCGGGAAGGAAGCCTCAAGCACCCCGCCGCTGTCCTGCACCAGAGTATAGTCGTCGAGTGTTGAAGTCGGGTCGAGCATGGCATTCCACTGTTGGTTAGTGAGCGGATCGCCGTTTAGGGTAAAATTCAATTGCAGTGCCACTACGGCCAGGGGCCTGCCGATGAGCGCGGCCAAACTATTATTGCCGCCCCCATTCGCCGGGTTGACCATCCACAGCGTTTCGTCAGTTATTTGCATGAAATCGCTTAAGGTATCAGTGTTTTGGCTGGCCAGCGCACTGATCACATTCTGCAAGCTTGGGTTGGCGATCTGCGCCGGGCTGGCTGGCGGCGGCGGGTTGTCGCCATTTGGCCCGGGCCGCGGTCGCCAATTGTCGGGCGCTGCCTGCTGCACTAATAATTCGCCCAGCATAATCCCGTTGCTGTCATAAACGACAATGCTATTGTCAAGATAATTCGGCAACAGCCAGCCGCACACGGGGTTGTTGTTGGCGGAAGTCAGAATGTCGCCGCCGCTAGTGTCGTTAGCCAGCACGGTCATGTCGAGACGCGCACTTTGCACCAAACGCGGCCCAAGTACGAAAGGTTGGGGGATGAACGAGGGAATGGTGACGCCGGACGGCACAGTCAGCGAAGGGCTGAGTATGGGCTGGAACCCATACTCAGTATTCGCTTGGGACAAATCGTAATATTGACCGTAAGAATCCAATAACCAGAGTTGGTTTCTCGCAAAGGTGACCAATCCTCCGCGCACGGGGAAGAAGATGTTTTCATACGCCAGGTCGGGGTTGGTGAGTTGAGGCGTCAGATGATATTGATCCTGCACCAGATCGCCCACCAAGGCCGGCGTGGCGCCCGGGCTTGGCGAGCAAGGGGGCGGGAATGTCTCCTGTGCCAGCAAGGTGGTCAACTGATCGGTGAAGCCCGACAAGGTCTGGCCGAGGATGTCCCAGCCCATCACGGCAGCCAGCAGTTCCTGCATTTGCACCGTGTCTATCGTGTCGGCAGTCGATAAGTAGTTGCTGAGCTTAGCTTGGAACACCGTCTGCGCGTATGGGGTCACCACGGTGCGGCCTTGGATTGGAATGGAGTAGACATTATTGTAGTCAAAGCCATTGCCGTTCCATTGATAGTGGGTGCCGTCGAATGTCCAACTGGAAAGGTCGAAGTTTCTCTTTGCGGTCAGGGTCGGATAGTATTTGGCTTTCCACTCGAGCAAGATGGGCGACCAGGCTTGCTGCCATAGGCTGTATCCAATCGGGCTGGGCGGCGTGCCCGACCAACTGCCCGCGCTCCCCCCCGTTAATAGCGAGGTAATGGCGCTATTAATCGCGGCTACCGAGGCCGAGGGCGTCACTTCGTTGATGATGGCCGCATTGTTTGGGTCGCTGAAAAACACTTCGACCAGCAAACTCACAATGGACGGCGCGGCGGGGTACTGGCTCAGATAGGCGCTAGGGGCGGTAAAAGCGGCGACCTGGCCATACTCCGCCGCCGTGATAGACACATCGGCTACATTGAGACCGGTGACGGTTTGGCCGGGCAAGCGGCAGCAAAGCGTCCCCTCGGCGTTGAAACTCCCGTCCTCGCCATATTTCAGTCCCCGACCGGCCCCCTTAACGAGCACTACGGGATCGGCCGGATGCCAGTAGGGCTGGGCCGGGGCGGCTTTGAGTTGCAGTCCCAGGTCTTGCAGGGAGACCGTGACCCCCGGATCGGTGATATCGGGAAATACCCAGTTGGCGTTCGCCCAAGCGTTGGCGGCATCGTTGTCGTCGGGTTCCGGCAGTGCCGCAAGCAAGTTACTCTGGATGTTCAACAAATTGGCGACTTGCCCAAACCAGCTTGGGTAGATCTTGTTTTGTAGCACGGGTTGCAACACCGTGCTGAAATCAGGGTAGGTTGTCGGCAAGTCCCACGGCATATTTATTGACTGACTTAACTTAAGCCAGAGCCGATAGAGTTCGCTTTGCTGGGCTTGCAGTTGGCATTGCCCGAGATCATAAGCGCGTTGGTCACGGTTGAGCTGGCTGAGCTGCTGCAACAAGGCGGAATTTTGCGCGGGCGTCAGCGTGTCATTTGCAGTATCGACTTGAAGGTTGTTCAGGGCAGAAACCACCTCCCAGACTGTACCGCCGGGGTCGCTGCCGAACCAAGATTGCTCTATCTGTTTCTGTACCTGTGCGGAGCCTCCCGGCACACCGTAATCCTCCAGCAAATTAAGAGACGCCGCTTGAATCAAATTGCACAAGGTATTGCCGGCGGTGATCCACTGCGCGCTATTGCTGGGGTCTTGTGCGCCCTCGTTGTTGGCATAGCTTTGGATGAGCGCGGCGAGCGCATCGATTGCGTTATTGCCAACGGCGATTTGGACATTGCCGGGGTTCATGCCATTGAAAAAACCATTGTTGTAATTCGGAGGCCATGCCACATCCGCGATAAAACTGTGGTACAGGGAAGCGGCGGGAGGGGTGTCGGGTAAGTCCGTGCCGGACGGGAGGCTCCATTGCATGGCAGCGAGGATGGCGGAAAAGCGCTCTTGTGCGGTTTGGTTTTGCCAGTCGTCCTGGCTGTCCCAACAGCTTGGAGTAAAGCCATCGACATAAGTGTCTACCCCGGCCAAGGGATCGCCAGCGGGATTTGAGAACCAGCCTACCACCAGGTAACTGAAACTGTAACTGCCCGAATCTTCGGCGGGAAGGTCGGTATCGACTATGGAAAATACGTTTTCGACAAAGGGTTTGTAAGCAGCGAATGATATATTGCCAGGACCGACCGCTTGCAGGAATAAGGGAGAGGTATTATTGGCATCTCCTTGCCAATCTTTTATGGGTACGGTGATGCCCAGATTAATGCCATTGACAGCCACCGTGGAACCGTCCGCAGAGATCCCTGACGGGTTATTGGGGTCGAGGAAGGCACCCGGACCCGCCCCCGCCGTTCCCGTGGGTTGCTGGCCGTCGCTTTTGATCACCCAAGCCGTGGGCATCGCGCGGGGATTGCTGCTCGTGTCGATGCGCACCACCAGCCAACGGTTGGGCACCAAGGGGAAAGCAAACGAACCATCGCTATTCTGAACCCCATGGGTCAGCGCATCCGGCAATGCCCAGTGCAGGTGAATGCCGTTTGCCGGGGTGTCGGACGAATTGGAGAAAGGGGCTGGGATGGGGCTTGCGAAATCTTGCAGATTATTGTAGTCGGCATAGTAAAACGCCATATTCTGGGTGTTGGTTGACGCATTCACCCAGGCATCCATCGCCATCGGCACTAGCAGGCTATTATTATCACTGGGGAGAGTCATGGCATTGCCTTTAGTTTTCGGGGGTGAGTAACATTTGCTCTGGCACACAGACCATCTGCACTGCCAGTGAGGCGGGTGTCAGTTCGGGCGCGCCGGGCAGGGCCGCCTGTATGATCTGAACCAAACCAGTGGTCCCGCCTGGAATATTTATGTTCAAAGCAGGATTTTCGCCGCTTCGTTGGATAGCAGAAAGGCTTACCCAGATAGACGAACTATTCTGTTGAATCACAGTTCCAACCTGGCCTGGCGAATACCCGGTGACGCCGGGGATATAACGCATCTCGATGCCTTGGTCTTCCACGCCAAAGACCAAGCCTTCACTGGGCTCGGTAAAGGTCAACTTGATTGGAACATCGGGGTATAGGGCAAACAATACATCACTGGCCAGCAACTCCAAACGCAAGGGTTTCATCGGGCCTAGCGTATCGTTGGCTGACCAGGCGCAGATTTCCAGGTTCGGCCAGTTGGCCACCCCTTGGGAGCGCAACACAAAACCCGCCGGGTTCCAATTGCCGGCGGGCGAGGTTGGGGAGTTGTATCCGAGCAGCGCGTCACGAGCCTCGGCCATCACATCTTGCACCGCTTCATATAACTTATTACGCATTAGTTGCTGAAACAGGGAGTCGCGACCGGTTTGAATACCTAAACTCAGCGCCCCATCCAATAAGGCATCAGTCCAGTTTTGATCCACATAGAAAAAGCGCATAGTCTCAGCGGGCAATAAACTGGGATGGGCGACCAAATTGTTGAACGGCACACCATTTAACAGGGCGGTTGCCGCCAACCAAGTGATCAGCTGTTGGGCATTCTGATCACTATCGCTGACTTGTAACAGACTGTTGGCCTGCAGGCTGGCTGCACCGGCATACGTCTGAATGTTGACAGTGGTCGAGTTGATGGGGGTGTCGGCGGAAACTGTCACCCAAGCGCTCGTCATGCCGTCCGGGCTGTAGATCACGATCTCGGTGCCGTTATTGATTGCCTCACTCGTACCCGGCGAACTGACCGAAATGCTGGTGGCATTGGCTACCAGCGGTGCCGACAACGCCCCCAGATTATCCAAACCGGAAAGGTGTTGCAGCAAGCTGGTGATTTGCGGCTGCTGCATGAGGTCAATGATATCTTGCGGTGCCACCACCGGTTTCGCGGGCGTCGCGTCATGGATAATCAACGAGGAATCGGCGGGGGTAAAGCCGCCCTTTTTGCCGATGTTGGTGGCAATCGTTTGATAGAGTCCGGTCGCAAAAAAATCCTGAAAAGCCTGGGTGACGATGTTACCATCCAGTAATTGGGCCAAATCGGTCACGCCGAGGCTGGTCAGATTCCCCTGGGCATCCATCAAACCGTCTTGTTGCATTTTGGAAGCATAGACCGGGCTGTTCATGTATTCCAGGATCAGGTCCACCACGCTGTTGGCGTTGGCCCTCCAGGCCAGCAGGCTTTGGGTGAAGGCTTTGCTGGCCAACGCCAGCGAACGGCCAGTCTGAAAGGCCGTGGCGTAGGAGAGATCAAAGAGCCCCGTGTCGGTTTCAAAAATTTTGGCATCGCCGCTTGAATAGGGAACGGCGGGATTGGCGACCTGCCCGGGACCGGTAGATTCGAGAAAGCGGGTCACTGGCACTGGGGACAGCGGGCCGCGATACCAGGCGAAGGTTTGATCACCGCTGAGCATGGCGTAGCTCAAGGGCACAAAGCCGTCTTGCAGGCGTTTCTGCACCAGTTGGACTTGCGGCGCCGCCGGGGAAGGCGCGCTTGGCAATGGCAAGCACAGCAGCAAGTCAGTGCCCGCTTTACTGGAAGGGGAGACTAAGTTCATCATAAGGGCGCTGAAGCTCGCCATTGAATCCAGGCTTGAGGTATACGCCCAGCTATACAGCGAAATCATGCGTACCGCAGAGTAGGGGGCGCTATCCACAGTCGCCTGGCCGGTTTGACTCATGGCGGTTTCAAAACCCTCCAGCGACACCAGATGCACGATATTGCCGATGGATGTGGACGTGCTGGCCGGAGGCACTGCAAAGCGGTTGGCAATAACGGTGCTAAACCAGCCGTTGGTCAGGTTTTCGGCAGACAGGGCTTTGTTTTGCAGGCTGACCTGGCGGGTATGGGCAAGGTACCTTAGGTCATCTATACTCGGAATCAGGTTGTTAAAGATAGTAACGGGAATGTCGATGACATTGCAGTGAATCTGCGTGGCAACCTCATCCGCTTCCAATCGCAGCGAAGGCCCGAGCGTACCGGCAGGAGGGGTGATGACTTGATCTAAGGTGACGGATGATGAGCGGTCGCGATTCTGTTGGCTGCCTTGGGGCAGCGTTTGGGGCGACGGCAGTTCGTCTGCGGTGAATACCAGCAAGGCAACCCAAGGTGTGGCCGTGGGATTGTTCAGGTCCAGGTCGCGCTCCCAAGGTAGGGACTGTTGGTTCAGTACAAGCTGCGGTAAGAAGAGATGATAATCACCCGTGGCATTGTCGGGAGGGAATACCTGGCTGACATACGCGGGAGGCAATAGAAAGCGCGGACCCCGCACGATAAATGACTGGGATGCTGGTGCTTGTGGCTGTGCTGGGATGTTGCCGGGATTGCTCCCGGCGACCGACAGTGTCTGCGATAAGGTGACAGTGAATTGACCGTCTTTAAGTGCCGGAATATAATTGTCGTAAAAGCTGACCATTATCGCGGCGGAAGTCGTACTTGCGGTTGTATTGTTCATGCGACAACTCGATTAGTTGGCTGGGTATGAGGATAGTATCAGCGGGTTGCCGTTTATCCACATTCCAGGATTATCCGCAAAGTTGGTTAAGTCGTCATTGGTTTGCGGGTTGTATCCGAAATCCTGCACCAAAATATTATAAATATCGGTGCGCACGGAGGAGTTGAGATTTGGCTTGATATATGTGATGCATGCGTTTTGAGCCACGATCGGCACCGGGTCAGGTGCTTGCGCACTCGGGCTTAAAGGCAGATAGTTCGTCGGCTGATCAACGATATCAACCGTATACGCTGCGGCGATGTCTATTGACAAGGCATTATTGCCGAGGGGCGAGAGGGCGGTCAGTTTCGGCTGGATCGTCTGGAAGCCGAACAGCCTGCCGTTAAGTACGGCATTCTTCTCGGGGTTCGCGCCATTGGCGAGGGGCTTGCCCCATTTGGCCGCCGGCGTGTTGACGATGCTGGGGGTGAGGTCAAAACTCGCCGCCAAGTCGTAGACCTCCTGGGCGTCGTCATCGGTCAGCGTCACGTTAAGCACCGAAGCGTTTAGCGTGGCGGCCATCGGTCGTATGCCTACGAAGTAGTCGGCGCCATCCGAGCAGATCGTGTTAGCCAGCCATTGCGTAGGCGCAGCCTCGCCCGATGCAGGTGTAATATCCACTGCGGTAAGCGGGATGATGCTAAGCGTCGAGAATGAAAAATCGGCAGGGCTGACGACCCAGATACAATTTCCGCTGGTGTCGGTTATGGTAGAGTTAACGCCGCTGAGCGCGGTGATGGAAAGTATGGATGGGCTGCTGTTTGATGCGCTTGCCGGGTTTCCGCCATTGGTATTGTTAGACTGGGGCACTAAGGTTTGTAGAAACCCCTGCCCGTTACTGGCTGTCCATGGAATGGGTTTGTTCGATGCTGAAGCCTGACTGGAACCGAAGCGGATGGTAAAGGAAATGATGTGCCAGTCGATATGGACTTTACCCCCCATGCGCGGTCCCCAAAGGTGAAGCGTGGCATCCAACTCCACTTTGAGTGTCACACTGACAAATAGGACATGTATCCGGTAGGATACGCCTACGCTGACGGAAACATCCGCAACATAATAAAAGGGCGACCAGTTGACCAGCACGTCCATCTGCGCGGTAAACCAGGCTTTGAGCCCTCCCGAACTGAAAACAATGTTCAGCCCACCGCCCGCCATGATGCAGCTGGAAGTGATCGCGTAGTAATATTTGCCGCTGATAGTGACATCTTTTTCCACCCGCCACTTATAACCTAGGCGCGGGACTTTCGGGAAGTAAGACGGCGGCTTGAACGAAGGGCTATATCCGCCTAAGGTCAGCACAAACTCGCCGGCATGCGGATTGTTGCCAAACCAACTGTAAAATGCAAACCCGCCGGTTAACTTGCAGCTTGGATCCAATACATAGCTATTATTGCTCAATATTGCCGTGGCCTTAATCACGCCCCGCGAGGGAAGTATTTGAATGTCGATGCCCAACTCTGCATAGGAGAACAATGTGCTATCGGGCGGCGCACTCGCATTGGGGCTGGCGAGCGGTACACTCATCCAAGAGTCGCCGAGTACGCCGATTTCAAGTTCTTTGCCAAACTCGATGTTCAATAGCGCGGAGGTATGTAGGAAATCATACGAAGTAAAGCGCACCCCCGCCGCCAGCCAGTACTCACCGCGCTGCGGCGGTATGCTCGCGTCCATGGTTGCCAGTACGGTGTTGGGTCCGGGGAATGTCCAAGCCCCGCTGGTTGAATCCTTGGCGGCACCTAATTTTGCCGGATTGCTTAAGGCGGCGACCAATGGAAAAGAACTGACCTTATCTGGCGTCGGCAGCACCAGGGCACGGTTATACCCAAACCCCCCTGCCAAACCCGTGACATAGAAACAGGCAGGCCCGCCAAGCGGGGCAAGCGCCGTGCCGAAAATGAACAGGGAGGCATAACCATCCTGATTGCTATCGACATAGGCATAGGAACCCAGCGCCGAGATTGAGAAAGTGCCCGTCTCCACTGCCGCCGTGCCATCGTATTCCGTGTAGGTGTGGGTGGGCGAGGACGGCACTTTGACCAAAGCGGCATCAATGTTGATCGAACCTTCAGTGAAGCTGACGCCCATCCCGTCCAAGTCAATGCTATAGTTACCAAGGTCTGTCGGCGTGGTGGCCGGAATATTGATCGATAAGTCGTCAAGCTCGATGCTGAGTGGCCCAACGCTGATCCCGCCGTCAAATAGCAGTGATAGCTTATTGTCACCAGCGATCCAGCCTATCCCCAAGGAACTGCACGCTATCGGCCCCAGTTTGCGGTTGACCGGAATATTGATTTGATTGGCGGCATTATTGTTCTGATCATACAGTTTGACATCGAAAGAGCCGCCGAGATACCAAGACGTCGAGATGCTGAAAGTGGGGTTGACCGGCGTTTGATCGCCGGGGTTTGCGCCCGAACCGGAGTTGGTGTTGCCTGACTGTAATAGGTTTTGTGCGACCGGGTTGCTGCCGTCGCCCACGTTGCCTTCCATGGCAGGCACGAGCGGAAAGCCGAATTCCTCCAGTTTGGCCGCGAAACCGTAAGTCCAAGTGGCGGGGTCGTCCACATCCACTGGGTTGAGGGAGGAGCGCAACTGAGCCTCTTGCAATGTGTAGCCGTCCAAGTTCACCAACGGGTTTTGCGGATTGCCGATGACGTCAAACCCGATGCTGGAAAGCCCGAATCCTGGAGAAAGGGTATAGTTATTATCGGCCGACAGGTTCAACAGGCTCACCGTGATGCCGTCTAAGGGCAGTGGCAAACCCGTTGGCATGGTGCGTGTCATCCAGTTCGCATTGTCGGTTTCATTTTCCAGCCAACTCCCAAGACACAGGCTGACTACCGGTTGTGTTCCCGTCACATCGGTATTTAAAGGGATCGCCATCTCCAGTTGCAGGCCAAAGGTTGCGGAGTTATCGGCGGGGATGAGACTCTTATAGAATGATATGCTGCCATTGTCCGGCAGGTTGACCAGCACTTGGTTGGTGGTGTTATTCAGAACGGTGAGGATCAGGTTCCGGAGGAAGTCAACGGCGATCGTCGTTGGATCGGTATCTTGCAACCTATCCAAGGACAGCGTGTAGGTGATTGGGTTTGCCGCGGCGACTGGTGCGATGAATCCCGTGTCATTGAGCAATTGCCCCGTGGTGAGCGTTGAAGTCCCGATGGCGAGTCGTAGCCAGCTTGCCGCTGTTGAATCCTGAAGTAGAAAATTGATACAATTGAGCGCGTCAGTACTGCCCATCAGCGCGGCGATAGTGTCATAGTTGTCAGGCGCTGTGGTGCCGGTCAAGCTCTGAAACTGTAATGACATCGTCGGTGTCGATGCGCCTAGGCATATGCATGAAGCAATCTGTATGCTTGCAAACGTGAGCGTATTGGTTTCGCCTGCCACGCTAAATGACGTGCCGTCATTCCTAGCGACGCTGAGGCCGAGTTGTATCCCGGCAAAGGGCTGACTAAGCAAAAACTGGGCACCTGCATCATCGTAATTGAACAGAGGGATGAATACATAAACGTCGACCGTCACATTATTCGGTGTATATGGCAGAATGGTTCCCATGCCAATAGTGCCAGCCGCCGCTCCCTGCTTCGGCAGTACAATGTAATAGGGTAGTTTATCGCTGGTATTTAGAGGATCTTTAATTTGCAGCCAATAGGTATCGATAATCGGCGAGTCGGTGATGGGTGAATCCAATACGTCATAGAATGTGGCTACCAACAGGGCAAGGCGCGTATTGATGGTTTCCAAGCTATCAACGGGGGTATTGAACCATCCGATGTTCACGGTATCGTTGTTCTTCAGCAAACCAATAAGCCGCCCCAAGTCGAGTACGGAGTCACTAATTTGGTTTAACGATGGCATGATAAGCGTCCTGTTTTCTTGTTGGACAGGGATAGGAAGTTCAACCGCACGAGCGGCTGAAGGGGGGACTAAAGCACCATCGCCGGGACGGGAGTGGCAAGCGCCGCAAGGCCCCCGCGAGGGCACCGACAGGGATGGACGGGGGGCGCGGTGGCCCGCTCGGTGTGGGCCGAGGGGGCGTGAGGGGGGGGTGCCGGAGCCTGGGTGCAAGGTGTGGCAGGTCGCCGGCGGGTGGCGACGAGGGAAGGCGGCTAGGGATAGCGGCACCCGCAAACAAAATGAGATATTCCATGTCGCTCCTCTGATGAGGGATGGAGTGGGCGGCGACTTCGGCAGGCCCCGGAGAGGGCCGGGTTTCACCGCGTAGGAGTATAGGCGTGGACATCCGGCCGCAGAGTCGGCGCGCTGCAATAGAACGTCGGCGCGGTGCAATCTTTTGGGGCCAAAGGGACAGGAAGTGCAACGGCTTGCCAGCGGGGTTCGGCGAGGAGGTTCAGGCGGGAACGTTGCATTGAGGGTCGGTGCCCTGCAAGGGCGCAGTGGGGCCGACGGGGAGGCCAGGTGGGAGGAAACCGCCGGTTGGGGGGCGCTGTCGCGCGCAGCGACGCGGCTTGCCGAGGGCACGGTCGCGACCCTTGCAAGAGGTAGCGCGTCGGTAAGCGTAGAGCGAAATGCATCTTTCCCGGCCAGCCCCGGGTCGCGCCTGGGTTTCACCACGATGGCCCCAACTGCCGCTCGGCAACCTGCGCAACCCCGTGCTGTCGGCACGCTGGTGCGGCAACTGCGGACCATCTCCAAGGCGTTCTTCGGTTCGGAGGTTCGATATAGGGCGCTTGGCTTCACCATGGTTCTGCTCGCCCTAGCCCTAGCCCTAGCCCTGTCCGTCGGCGGCGTGCAGGTGCTCATGAGCGATGTGGCGAGGTATTTCATGACGGCCATCGCCATTAAAGACGTATCGATAATCCGGATCAGCGGATCAGCGAGGATGTGCGTCACTTCACCAGCACCTTGTTGTCGCTGATCATCGCGTCCTGAAACTCGACCGTTCGGGAAGTTGGGACATCACGTAGGGTGCGGTGAGGAACGAACCGCACCAAGCGTCTGCGGTGGTCGGCGGTGCGGTTCGGGCCTTGGTCAATAACCCGGCCACCGCGCGATCGGCACGGTCGTCGGTCCGCACAGCGGACCCTACAGGTCAAGGTGTTACCGATCGGGTCGGGGCGACGGGATTGCGCCCGTCACCCCTCCCACACCACCGGAC
>JACDZF010000331.1 GCA_013426795.1 Desulfocapsa sp.
GTCGAGTAGCCCGAGGGAGCCTCCCCCTCGGGCTCTCACAGAACCGGACGTGAACGTCTCCGCTCATCCGGCTCCTATTGTCCAGCCTATGCGTACAGCAATCTCCAGTGAGCAAACAAAGTCGGCTGTTTTCGTGCAATACCATTCAACCACTGTGCTCCTCGTCTCTGGTGATTCCGTAGGCGTTTGTATTTCCGCGTCGCCCACATCACAAGGCGGCGATCCAGGCATTTCAGGGTCGGGTACAGGGCTGACTTGTAATAGCAACCATAGTAGTTGATCCATCCCTGGATGATCGGATTGAACATCCAAGCCAGATCCTCCAGCTGCTTGTCGCTCCGCAAAGGCCAGTTCCAGCCTCGCGAAGTTTGCCGGATGTTCTTAGCCGCTTTGTTGCTGATCGCCGGTGTGAAGTTAATGAAGTATTTCCCCCAGCGATTCTTGGATCGGCGGGGCTGAAAAGTGTATCCCAGGAAATCAAACTTGGTCTGGGAATACTCACCTTGTCGGTCATCATCCTTACAGTAGACAATCTTTGTCTTCTCAGGATGAAGCTCCAACCCAACTTCCTTCATCCGGGCGCTCAGCTCCTGCTTCAGCCGCTCCGCCTGGGCCTCACTCTTGCAATGGCACACACCATCATCCGCATATCTTTCAAATGGAATATCGGGATGTTCCCGATCCATCCATTTGTCGAATGCATAATGTAAAAAGAGGTTCGCCAGCAATGGGCTGACTACTCCGCCCTGTGGCGTCCCTTTTAACGGATATGTCCGGGTTCCGTCCTGTTTTTCTACGGGAGCTGTCAGCCACCGTTCTATGTACAGACGTACCCATTTTTCTCCCGTATGCGCACGCACCGCCCGCATCATCAGCTTATGATCGATATTATCGAAGAAGCCTTTGATGTCGAGTTCAAGTATCCAGTTGTTCTTCCAGCAACGCTTACGCGCCATCCCTACCGCATCAAGAGCCGATTTCCCAGGGCGATAGCCATAAGAGTCCGGGTGGAAATATTTCTCCAGTTCCGGCTCCAAAGACTGTTTGACTACCATCTGGGCTATCCGATCCGCTACAGTAGGAATACCCAAAGGCCTCATCCGCCCGTCTCCTTTGGGTATCTCTACCCGCAGAACCGGAGGCGGAAAGTAGCTACCGGAAGCCAGCCGATTCCATAGCTTATAGAGGTTGTCTTTCAAGTCATCCTCAAATGCCCCAATCGTCTGACCATCAACTCCAGCCGCTCCTTTGTTGGCCTTGACCCGTTTATAGGCCTCCCAAACCTGCTGCTTGGTAATACAAAACGGCTTTGCTTGTTCCAATTGAATCCTCCCGTTTCCGGTTGTTCGCTTTACTTCAAGCTGGACAATGCTTCCCCTTCGCTCCAGTCCCATTACAGAACCTTCATCACTACTACGGGTCGCTCCGCCCCTGTGCTCCGCATCGGTACTCTCACACTTGTGGGGCTTCCACTTGTGTTTCTCCCTTAGCATCAGAGCGACAGGTTCCCACGTTCCGCACAAAAGCCTATCTCAAGTTCACGCCACCTTCATGCCGGAGGCCATCTGGCCAGTAAACAGGTAACCGCCAGACTTATCCCGGAGTAACGACCACCCCCCGGTTTTGACCTCATCCCTACGCTTTCGACACCTCAATAGTGATTCACTTACGTTCGTCTCCTTGAAACATACCTGATCCCGTCATGCGGGACCTTTTCCGTAACGCTCACCACCCCGGCTCTTTACCGACGCAGCT
>JACDZF010000332.1 GCA_013426795.1 Desulfocapsa sp.
CTTAAGTCGTAGGTGGCTTGGGCAAAGCGTCGGGCATTTGCGCCAAGTCGTGCACGTTCATCGTGATTATCAAGCAGTTCGCAAATGTTCTCGGTTAAGGCTGTTTCATCAAAAAAATCAACAAGTCGCCCTGTTTCATTATGGTGAATGGCTTCAAGCAGGGGCTTTGTGTTGCTGGCAACAATGGCGCACCCAATACTCATTGCTTCAAGCAAACTCCATGAAAGCACAAAGGGATAGGTAAGATATACGTGTACAGTGGAGAGTTGGAGTAAATGAATTAATATGTTGTAGGGAATTCTTCCAAGAAAGTGAACTCGCGCCCAATCGGTATCGCTTATGCCTGGGCGGACTTCGGCAATAAAACGCTCCTTCCAGCTTTCTTCACCCTCAGGCTTGGCGCCGTAACTTACCTTGTCGCCCCCCACAATAAACACCCGTGCATTGGGGCGCTGTTTCAGAAGTTTGGGAAGTGCCCGCATAAAAACGTGGTAGCCTCGATATGGCTCTAAGTTACGATTAATAAAGGTGATAACTTCATCCTTACAAGTAAGCGTTAGGCTATTATTGAGCGTTAAACTCGCTGCCGGATTTGGAGAGAGCAGCGTGGTGTCTATGCCGTCGTGGGCAACGGTAATGCGGGAGCGAAATGGTTCGGGAAAGGTACTTGCCTGCCACTGGGTTGGCGAAATTCCCGCATCGGCAATTTGAAAATGGACAACGTTGTTGAGGTTTTTTAAGCGCAAACGGCAACGGTCGCGCTCACCATATTTACTACCAAATTCAGGATCAAAGCCAACATCAGCGCCTTCCGGATGGTAGTAAAATTCGCAATAGATGCCAAGCCTTGTATGAGGCCATACCTCTTTTAATAACATGCTTTCGCCCCATCCAGGATGGGCAACAATAACGTCGGGCGTAAAACCTTCAGCTTTCAGCTGTAGCGCTGCCATAAAGCAAGCTTCAGCCCGAATGGTTTTGGTTTCAAAATCGCTAACCCACGGATGCACGCCCTGTGTTGAGCCTCGATTGGCACGGTAGCTTCGAATTTCAACGCCTTGCAATACTTTAGGCACTTGCTGCTTCATACAAAGTGCTACCACTTTGTTGCTTTTATTGGAAGCTAATGTCTGGGAAAGAAATTTAAACTGTCCAGGAAAATTTTGGTGAACAAAAAGGTAGAGCATGCCTCTTCTTCCTGCTTACTTGGTGAGTAAAATGAAAAATGAGGTGTCCTGTCAATAATGGACACTCTCATTGAACATGGACGCTGAACGTGCATTGAAGTTTTGAGCGAACACGGTCGGAGCTGAACAGCCAAGACGCCAATGGCGTCGTTGGCGGTTGGAAAACATCTCGATATACTCGCGGATAGTTGTTTCTGTCTCGATACGGGTCGCTCAACGACAACCATGCGCCAGCTCATTATTTAGACTTCCCCAAAAGCTCTTCATAGGTGCGTCGTCATAGCAGCCCCGGCGTGACATTGAGGCCACCATGTTCAATTGTTTGAGAAGCTCTGTCGGTAGTCGTGTGCGGAGGAGCGAGAGCCCAGTTCCGAGTGTTGGGTCAGTCCGGGTGCCGTCCGCTTCTGTTGTGGCGTCCTCAATAGAGCTTGCCCTGTCAACTTTTTGGTCATGCGCTCGGCCATGGTGCAGCCGACAATTTCGCAGGTAAAAACGTCCTTCACCCTTGTAATTCCATTTCTAAATCAAGCGTTCACTTCGTCGAATGCGCTGCGTCGCTCC
>JACDZF010000046.1 GCA_013426795.1 Desulfocapsa sp.
AGTGAGAATTGTCAAAAAGGTATGCACGAGTATCTCCGGTCCTTTGAGGACGGAAAAGTTTTTGAACTTGCAACGGCAATCGGTGCTGTAAACAATGTGCTTGCTGACATTCGCCGTTTGTTCGGAGTGAAGTACTCGTGCCTTTGGGATAAACAGATGGGCGAGGACGAAATACGCAAGCTGATGACCGAGTACAGCGTGGCCAAAGAAAGCAATGCAATCTTGAATACTGCGAGTCATTCCTTGACGGAAGCGTACAAGGAGTGGCGGGAGCGACTGAAGTTCATTGGCATCTCTTGCGAGGCTCTGCGGGCAAAATATCCCGCCTTGGTAAAAGTCCTCGACACGCTCCTGAAAATCTGTAAGCAAGAAGATATCCTGCCTGAACAGCTGAAAACGTTCCATACGGAGTTGGTGGCGCACGGCGCGGAAATCAGGGAGTTACTGAACAACGACAGACGTGCTTTTGCCGAGGTCTATAAGCCGTACCTTGAAGAACTGAGCGATAACGACATCGCCGATGTGATAAGCAAACTCCAGACGGGTTTGTTTGAGTTACCGAAAACAGACTGTAACGTCAAGGTGAAAGAAGCAGCTGAGGAGTTCCGCAAGAACCAGTTGAAATCGCAGCTTTTCCGCTTATGGAAAGACAAGACGGGAACGAAAAACCCCCTTGAGTGGTCGAACCGATACAGGACGCCTATCCTGTGCTGCGTATCCGATGCTGAATTCGAAAAAGCCAAGAAAGCATTTGAAACTCTCAACCGAAATTGGGGAACGGATTCCGAAATCAAAGTCGCTCTCGCATTCCTTGAATCCACCACGCTGTTCGGCATCCTTACCGATGAAGAGAAGCGGAATGCGGCATTCAAGCGGGACATTGTCGGCGAATACAGCACATTGCTTCCTGACCTCGATAAGGTAAGGGATAAACTCGACCACCTTTCCCTAGACACATACGGTTGGCGCGACAATCCGAGTGCCAAGGGCAAGGTGAAGCAACTCGCCGAAGCTGAGTACAACGCCGGCGGCAGCGACAAAGTTCTCCAAAAAATTGATCAGATGGACGACGCCCAGTTGAAGCAGTACCTCAAACGGCTCGTCAAGGACAGCATAACAGTCGGAATTGAAATACTGACGAATGGAGACGGGAAATAGAATGCAAATTGACTCGGTAAAGAAATACCTGATATCCCCCGTCAAGACGCCTTATTTCTTGTTCATCAGCGACGAGCAGTATGCACCCGTAAAGGATGAGTTGTCGTCACTAGGGTTTGATTTCGTTCCAACGAGCCGTTTTTGTAACAACGACGACAGAATTCCAGACATCGATGGACTCCTCACCTACATCCAAACCTCAGAAGTAAATGCGAACGGTAAAAAGTTCGTTGTAACGGGGCTTGGAGAGTTTCTTGCGTTTCGCGGAAGAGATGAGGCAACACGCACCGTGTCACGGTTGAAAGACCATAATGTCGGCGGTGCAAAAGTCGTGTTGCTTCTACGAGGGCTTGGCTCGCTAATTGCCGGGTTGCAGACCGATCCGCGCTTTGACAACCGTCGGTTCAGTATCGTCGACAAGGCGGAGTGCGACTTATCTTTTACCCTTGCCACTCCGCTTGTCGGATTGTCGGCTTTGTCGGGTTTCAAAGCGATACTTGCGGAACTCGAAAATGGGCGGTGTGGTAGTGTAGTCGTGAACACGGTTGTCAATCTTGATAAGGCGATATTCACGATACATCAAATCAGCAACGCCTTCGAGGGCATTAAATTCTCAACAAGGGACTTTGCCTTAGCGCGTTCCTGCGGAAGTGACTCTCGCTGGGCAGAGTTGCTGACAGAACTCAACCAGAGCCGCGGCTCGCTCGACGAGGTCTTCACAAAGCACGATCTTGGCAATAATCTGGAGTCGAATTTTTATGCTCGTATTGCTGGAATCGACTACGGTAACTGGCTATATTTCATCTGCCTGAAAAGCAAAGCAGATACATTGCAGAACGGATACCTTCGGTTCGTACTGGACAAGACGAGCCGTTTTGAGGACTTTGCCGGGAATGTCTTGAATGCGATAATCGATATCCCGCACATGGATAAGCGGTTTCCCTCGTTCTATCGTGAACGTAAGGTTCTGGTCGAGAAGTTCCCTGAGTCGGATATCGCTGACTTCGTGGTGAATAGTCGACAAATGGTGCCTGAAAGTATTTATAAGCTGACGGACGGCACAAGGGTGGAACGTGAAGAGATTATTGCTTGGCTTTCGAAAAACGGTATGATTCCACAGCTTGATAGCATTTACCCCGTGCTGGATGCCTACCTAAAAAATTACATTTTCAAATGCCCAGAACTGGCAAACTTGCTCACAGAGTATTTCAAGGCGTATAAACGGCAAAAGCTTTCCAACCAGCTTGAACCTGAATTCTTAGAAAAGGTTGATGAACTTGCTCGATCGCGGAAGTTTAACCGACTTCCTACGCGGAATGAAATTATAGATAGCGTGGATATGAGCGACACCTTCCTGTACTGGCTTGATGCCCTCGGTGTTGAATATTTAGGATTAATTGAAGCCTTGGTGGAAAAGCGCGGTCTGTCGGTTCGGGTCAACATCGCCCGTGCGGAACTTCCGACGATAACGGCCATCAACCGAGACTTCTTTGATACGTGGCAAGGTGGCAAAAAGAAGAACGGTGAACTTGATGATACCAAGCACAGGGATGCAGGCGGTTACAACTTCACTGATAATGAATTACCCATCCACCTTGCGAAAGAACTGGACATCATCACGGCGATGATAGAACAGGCGGCCACGAAACTTGCGAAAAGGGAGTGCAAAAGCTTCTTGATTGTCAGTGACCACGGCGCATCGCGGCTTGCTGTCCTGCGGCGCAAAGAAGAAAAATACGAGACCGATACCACAGGCGAGCATTCGGGGCGTTGCTGTAAGCTGTCTCAGCCCCATGACCTTCCGTTCGCAGCAGAGGAGAACGGATACCTCGTACTTGCCGATTACGGTCGCTTCAAGGGCAGCCGTGCAGCGAATGTCGAAGTTCACGGTGGGGCGTCGTTGGAAGAGGTTGTCGTTCCCCTTATCGAACTGTCTCTGAAAGATGGAAGCGTCACGGTTAAGCTGGTCGACGAGACGGTGACCGTTGACTTCCGAACCGGCACGGAGATTAAGCTATTCTTTAACTCGCCGGTGCAGGACGTTGCCGTTATCCTGAATGGTAAATCATACTCGGCTTCGCAGATAGACGATAACCACTACTCTGTGAAGTTGCCCGACACAAAACGGGCAGACGACTATTCGGCGGATGTTTTCGCAGGCGACAACTTGATTGGCAAAATTATGATAAAAGCGCAAGGCAAGAGCGGCAAAGTCAATGACGCTTTTGATGACTTGTTTTAGGAGGTACGATTGATGATTGAGAAACTCAAAAATTGCTTTGACGAGATGGTCGTGTATAAAGACCTCAAGAAGAGTAACTTTTTCTCCGCTTTGAGCCTGCCTTCCTTTATGCGTGACTGGCTCTTGAAGAAGTTCGAGGACGAGAACGGCCAATTCGACTCTGACGAGTTGGGTCGCTTTGTGCGGACATACTTGCCGCGCAAGGACGACTGGACGGCAATAAAAAATCAGGTGGTAATCGAACACGAGCGAGTGAAGTTCCTCGCCAAGGTGTCTGTTGATATTGACATCAAAACGAGGGCTGTGGCGTTTGCTTTGCCCGACTTCGGCTTGACAAGCAAGGACACCATCATCGAGGATTCCGTGTGGCAAAACTGCAAGGTAGACCTGATGAGCGGGCGTGAGACTTGGGGGATGGTCGAAATCGGATATCGCCCGCCAGACGACAATGCAAAAGGTGCCAACCGTGGAAAAATCAAGTTGACGACGTTTAAAACTTTCTGCCCATATACCATTGATATCGACTTCTACAAAGATGCGCGGCGGGAATTCACGACAGCGGAATGGCTTGATGTCTTGCTTGGCGCGGTGGACTACAACGCAAGCGGCTATTTAGGCAATGAGGAAATGAAACTGACGATGCTTACCCGCTTGCTTCCGTTCGTTGAAAAGAGACTGAACCTAATTGAACTTGCCCCAAAAGGAACCGGCAAGTCATATCTGTTCGGTCGTGTCAGCCGCTTCGGGTGGCTTTCGAGCGGCGGCGTTATGAGCCGCGCGAAGATGTTCTTTGACCAGAACAAGCGTGTCGAAGGTTTGGTGTCTGGTAACGACTTTATTACCCTTGACGAAGTACAGACCATTTCATTCACCGATGTGGACGAAATGCGTGCCGCGCTGAAAGGTTACCTTGAATCGGGAATCTTTACAGTCGGCAGCTATGAGGGTACCGCCCAAGCGGGAGTTATCCTCTGTGGCAACATCAAAAAGGAAACAATGGACGAGGATGGATTCGGGAATATGTTTGAGGAATTGCCGTCCGTATTCCACGAGTCGGCTTTGATAGAGCGTTTCCACGGTTTCATCAAGGGTTGGAATATCCCCCGAATGAATGACGACCTCAAGATTGCGGGCTGGGCGTTGAACTCAGAATACTTTTGCTCTATTATGCACGAACTGCGCGATGATATGAGTTACCGCGCAATCGTGGATGAACTTATCGAAGTCCCTGAAGCGGCGGACACCCGTGATACCGAAGCCGTCAAGCGTATCGCCACGGCTTACCTGAAACTTTTGTTCCCGCAAGTTCGCAGCGCAAACGACATCACCGCTCGCGAGTTCAAGCGTTACTGCCTCGACAGGGCGCGAAAGATGAGGGATACGATTAAGTACCAGTTGGGAATGCTCGACGTTGAGTATCGCGGGAAAGACATCCCTGCGTTCAGCGTCAGACCTGACCCTGAAGAAGTGGGGTAATTGTGTGGAGAAAAAATGCTGCTATATCTGTGGAAAAGAAACCCTAAGCAAAAACGAAATTGGGCTGACCAAAAAACTGCTCGACAAGGATTCAACGCGGTTCTTTTGCCTTAATTGCCTTGCTGAACACTTGGAAGTCGATACTGAGTTTCTGCTCGATAGGATCAAGGAGTTCAAAGAGCAAGGCTGCAAACTATTCTGAGGGAGGTGTAGAAGTAACAAGGGGTGGCCTACTTTCCAGCCTATGATAGGCACGTCCACTTCTCGGCAATATTGACGTATTTATGGTAATAACGTCAATTCAAAATTCCTCAATTATCTGACATTTCTGTTTATTTTATCAAAGATAATTTCTCTTCATAGATATCCAGATCAACTCCCCGGAACCCCCATGAAATACAACTATATCGGAAAAAGCGGTCTGAAGGTCTCCAACATCTGCATGGGAACGATGACCTTCGGGAAAAAATGCGATAAAAAATTATCGTTTGAAATCCTTGATAAAGCCCATGCCGGCGGGGTCAACTTTTTTGATATGGCGGAAGTCTAAAACGTAAAGTTAGAGTCACGCAACCCCTCTGCGGGGCTGGCTCAGAATTTGTCCGTATCTCAATCAAGGAGCCGGGTATGACCAAGATTCATACTCTTGAAGACATTGCTACCCTTTCTGAAACCCATGGTCTGGAATGCAAGCTGGCAGCAGGGCGGGACGGTAAAGGGCAGCTTCCTGCCGACTTCTGGCCGACATACATCGCTTTTGCCAACAGCCGTGGCGGCATCATCCTGCTTGGCGTGCAGGAAAAACAAGGCCGATTTTTTCTCCAGGGTGTGAACCAGCCGGAACGGATAATCACTGATCTCTTTAACACCGTCAATAATCCGCAGAAGGTCAGCGTTAATCTGATGAGCGACCAGGATGTTCGCCATCCTCACCATTGTGGGAAAAAACTCGTCAGGGTTTCCGCCCCTTCTTGCCCACCGCAAACATAAACCTGTCTAACTAAATGGCAATCCCTTTCAGGGAACCTCCCGTCGTCTGCAAAAGTACCGATTGCCCGTAAAGTCAAACCCCATCTCGCCTGCATGTGAGGCATCCATGAATAACCGAAGCATGGCGCAGTTGTGACCTGAGAGGTTAGGGGTGAGAGCAAACTCAGTGATGAACCGCCCGGTTTGCAACGAGTCTGATTTGTCCAGTCTGGATTTACATTATTGAGAAATATTAAACTTGCACCTGGTTTGTTTTTTTAGTATTTAATCAAGTATGGCTGAACAAAACAAAGGAAAAATAAACCGGCTGCATGGGTTACTGGATGAAGGTCTTCTCGCCCCTGCCTGGTGGCTGGAAGAGCAGGGGTATTCCCGCTCCCTGCTTTCGCAATATGTCTCCAGCGGCTGGCTGACTTCTCCGGCGCACGGGGTGTATCGCCGCCCCGGTCCACCTCTCAAATGGCAGCATGTGGTGGCCAGCCTGCAAATCCTGGCCGGATTGTCTCTGCATGTTGGTGGACGGACGGCGCTGGTTCATCGGGGGTTGGGGCATTACCTTAAGCTGGGGGGTCAGGAAACGATCTACCTTTATGGGCCGGAGGTGTTGCCGGCCTGGGTAAACAAGCTTGAGGTGCCGGAACGTTTTGTCGTACGCAGTGACGCCATGTTCGGGGAACGGTTGCGTGTAAACCGCAACGGACAGGGGCAGTTGGCTGATTGTGACGGCAAAGCTTTGGCGCCGGATTGGTTGACCGGGTCAGGCTTGCAGGAAATGACCTGGGGCAACTGGGATTGGCGTTTAGTCTATTCCTCCAATGAACGGGCCATGCTCGAAGTCCTGCAGGATGTTCCGGCACGGGAGTCGGTGCAGGAAGCTGATGTTTTGATGCAGGGATTATCGAATTTGCGGCCAGCTGTGGTCATGAATATGCTTGAGAATTGCCGGAGCGTTAAAGTGAAACGGCTTTTTCTGGCCCTGGCCGAGCGTCATCAACACCAGTGGTTCACCCATCTCGATCTGACCAGGATAGATCTGGGGAAAGGCAAGCGAATGCTTGCGCCAGGCGGCAACCTGCATCCGAAGTACCTGATAACCCTGCCATCCGACCTCAATGATTACGCCCGATAATCCCTATTACGCCCAAGTCAATCTTTTGGTCCGCGTCCTCCCGGTGGTGGCTCGGGAGAGCTGTTTTGCGCTCAAGGGCGGCACTGCGATCAATCTTTTCGTCCGCGACCTGCCCAGATTGTCGGTGGACATCGATCTGGCCTATCTGCCGGTTGGCGAAAGGACTGCGGCTCTGGAAGAAATTGGTGCAGCCCTGGGCCGGATTGCCGCGAGCCTTGCCGATCGTCCTCACGGTTTCAAGGTGCGGCCGGGGAAATACCAGGAAAAGAAGCTCTGCGGTCTGCTTGTTTCCCAGGGAGCGGCCACGATCAAAATTGAGCTTTCGCCAGTCTTGCGCGGTTGTGTTTACCCGGCGGGGCTGAGAAGAATCTCAGCCAAGGCTGAGGCCGAGTTCGGCTTTGCCGAGGTGCCGGTTTTTTCATTTGCCGATCTTTACGCGGGAAAAATTGTTGCTGCCTTAGATCGGCAACACCCCAGGGATCTGTTCGATGTAAAGTTATTGCTGGCGGCGGAGGGGGTAAGCGATGAGTTGTTTCGGGCTTTTCTGGTCTACCTGATCAGTCACGATGGCTCAATTGCACGGCTATTAAATCCAACTCTAAAACCTTTGGAAGAGTTATATCATCGACAATTCCTCGGCATGACTGTTGAGCCTGTGACGCTTGCAGAGCTTGAACTGACCCGCAACGAACTTATTGTGGCTTTACACAAAAGGTTGGGAGCAAGCGAAAAGGAATTCCTCCGCACTTTCAAGCAAGGTCAGCCGCAGTGGGAATTGCTTGGTATAAACCATGTTGCCGATCTGCCGGCGGTTCGCTGGAAGATGCTCAATCTTTCACGGATGTCAGAGGATAAACGTCAGGAACTTGTCGACAAGTTGGAACTCACCCTGCAAGATATTTAAGTGAAATTTGCCCACAAATTGTAAATGCGCCAATAACGATAGATACCTTTGTAAATTTTCAATCAACTCCCTGATATCCCAATGAAATTCAACTATATCGGAAAAAGCGGCCTGAAAGTCTCCAACATCTGCATGGGGACGATGACCTTCGGGAAGAAATGCGATAAAAACAGATCGTTTGAAATCCTTGATAAAGCCTATGCCGGCGGGGTTAACTTTTTTGATATGGCGGAAATCTATCCCGTTCCTCCCATGGCGGAAAAGTATGGGGTCACGGAAGAAATTTTTGGTGAGTGGCTGGCAGACAAGCCAAGGGATTCAATAATCCTCGCCACGAAAGTCGCGGGGGCGGCCAATGGCTGGCTTGTTCCGCCGGTGCGGCACGGCCTGACTGCCATCGATGCCTTTCATATCACCACCGCCATTGAAGGGAGCCTGCGCAGACTCAAGACCGATTACATCGATCTGTATCAGGTTCACTGGCCCGATACCGTCGTTCCCATTGAAGAGAGTCTTGAAGCCCTCGACCGGCTTGTGCGCAGCGGCAGGGTGCGTTTATTTGAAGAACAAAAATGTGCGCTGGGGTTCGGTTGAAACGATGGATCTTCTAACCCCGATGAACGGGATAAGTGCCTTTCGCAGATTCTATTCTTGCAAAAAAAAACAAGAAAATAATCTGTAAGGCACTAAATATGTTTTTCAAGGAAAGCGAGCTTGAAAGATATGGCCTTCAAGCTGGTGACGTTTTAGTTTGCGAGGGTGGTGAGCCCGGCAGAGCAGCTTTTTGGGAAGGGCACCTTCCAGGGATGATGTATCAGAAAACATTATATCGTGTGAGATTTATCCCAGGATATGAACAGAAATTATTAATTTTCTTACTGGAATATTTGGCCAAGAGTGGGCGTTTTGAAAGGTGGTTTACTGGCAGCACTATTAAGCATTTCACAGGGGAATCATTTGCACAACTTCCAATTCCGGTGGCCTCTAACAAGGAGCAACTACGCATTGTCGAAGAAGTCGATCGCCGGTTATCTCTTGTCAGTGCATCAGAGACCCAGATTGATACCAACCTCAAGCGGGCCGAACGTCTGCGTCAATCCATCCTCCAGCAGGCCTTTACCGGTCGGCTGGTTCCGTCGGAGCCCAACGGCGAACTTGCCTGCCGGTTGCTGGATGGTGGACAAAAAGGAGGCAAGAAGAAATCAACCAGCAAGGAGTCTGTTTCCCCATGAAGATAGACAGAAATTCGCCCTGTCCCTGCGGCAGCGGCAAGAAATTCAAAAAATGTTGTTATGGCAAGACGAGCAGTGCAACCGGGGCGGCGGCCTTGCAGGATATCATGGCCGAGGTCAAGGTCAGGCTGGAGAGCGGAGAGATTTCATCACTGGAAGAGGCCCAGGCCCTTGTCAACGCCTTTATGAATCAGAAAAATTCCGCGTCGCTTGCAGAATTCCATGGCCTGTCTCCGGACCAGATGCACAGATTTCTGCGCTTTCCCTTCGAGTCTCCGACCCTTATCCGGTTTGCGGAAGTGGGTACTTATGCGCCAACCGCCCCGGCGCTGACTTTGTTCTCTCTGCTTGCCGAAGCCATTGGAGACAAGGGTTTAACACCGACGGCGACGGGCAACCTGCCTCGGCTCTTCTGCCGGGAGGCGGCCCTTGCCTTCTGGGGTGAAGAAAGATATAAGGAAAATACCCGATTCGGCGCTATCCGCTCGGAAATGGATTTTTTTGATATGCATTGCCTGCGATTGGTAGCAGGGCTGGCCGGGCTTGTCCGAAAATACAGGGGAAAGTTCATTCTCACCGCACAATGCAAGAAGAAAATAGCCGATCATGGGGTGGGGGCCGTGTATCCCGATCTCTTCATGGCCTATGTAATGAAATTCAATTGGAGCTATCGTGATGGATATCAGGAGATTCCCTTTCTGCAGCAGGCCTTTTTGTTTACCCTCTTTCTTTTGCAGAAATATGGCGGCGAATTCAGGCCACAATCGTTTTACGAAGACATTTTCCTGCAAGCCTTTCCCGACCTCTTTCGTCAAGTAGAGGAAGTTCTGTATCGAACCGTTGAAGAATCGATTCGCCAGCCCTATTTTTACCGGACCGTGGAGAATTTTGCCGCATTTTTTGGTCTGGTCGAGTTGCGGGAGATATCAAAGGGGGCCTTGCGCAAGCGGTATGAAGTGAAGAAATTGCCTCTTCTCGACCAGTTTGTCTCTTTTACCATATAACTCCACTAAACCCTTCCTTGTGAACTTGAAAAATGAGCGCCAAGAAAAGTGTTAACCACCAGGACCCGTTACGGCAAGTCCTTGAGGTTACTGATAAAAAAATCCTTGTTGATCTGGTCGAGGATCTGGTTATGATGCACCCGGATGTTCGCCGGGAATGTTTTGATTACCTGAAGGCACATGTGAAGTTGTCGCCAAGCCAGCAGAAAACCTCAGAAGGAGAGGCGATATTTGCTCTATGGGGTGAGCTTGAACCGGATCTTGAGGAATTGGATGACTATGGCGGCGGCGATTACAGTCTGGTTGATCATGTGTCGGACCTTCTCATCGAAATTACAAAAAAACTTGCTACCAAGCAAGTACCCCCGGAGTATCGTACAGAACTGTTGAATGAGGTGCTACCCTATATCCAAAGTTCCAATGCCGGTCTGGATGATGACCTGTACGATGTCGCCTTCGCCTGTTGTTATACGGATGATGACCTTTGCCAACTGGCCGGGGCCTTTGAGAAAATGGGGAGCGAGTGGCCCATTGATCATGCCCGGCGGATTTACCGTAAAATCGGCGACCATGAAAAGTATCTGGCATTACGGGCTCTCAAAATGGATGTTGGGGCTGATTATAACGACCTGGCTACCTTTTACTGGGAACAGGGAGAACGGGAAAAGGCGCTGCTAACGGCAAATAAAGGGCTTGCGAAAGGGAATGGGCGGCTGGATGAGTTGCGTCAATTTCTGTCGGATCGGGCCCTGGAAAGCGGGGACCGGCAGGGATATCTCAAGTTGCAGTTTGAACAGACGGTTGATCATTTGACTCTTGAAAAATATCAGGCGTTTATGAATATTTGCACCAAGGAAGAATGGGTTTCCTATGAAGATGATGTCCTGAAAAAACTTACCCAGACATGGGGTAATGAACAGCTTAAAATCCGCATGCATCGGAAGGAGTATGATAATGCGCTGGCCACTCTTCTCAAGGCAGGGTATCCCTATGATTCCTATAGTGACGTGTATAAATTGCAGGTGGCGGCCAAACTGGAAGAGCGTTTTCCGGAGAAGATTCTGGGCTATTATCAGTCTGGGCTTGGCAACCTGAACCGCAGTCTCACCCGCAAGGAATATGCCGGGAAGGCCATGGTTATGAAGAAAGTCCGCCACATGTATGTTGATATCATGAATGTGCCTGAGCAGTGGTTAAAATTCGCTGGGCAAGTGAAACTGGACAATAAAAAGCGTCCGGCTTTTCAGGAAGAAATGAGAAATGCCGTTGCCGGCTGGGATAAGGTCTAAGATGACCTCAGCCAATATCGTTCAAAAACTATGGAACTACTGCAACGTCCTGCGTGACGACGGCATGAGTTATGGAGATTACGTCGAGCAGTTGACGTATCTCCTGTTTCTCAAAATGTCGGATGAGCGGACCAAGGCCCCTTATAACAAGCCGAGCGCGGTACCGGCTGGGTACGACTGGCCCAGCTTGATCAAGAAGGATGGCGATGAGCTGTTTGATCATTACCGCCATCTCCTGGATCAATTGGGTAAGGAAAAGGGCCTGCTCGGCCTGATCTTCAATAAATCCCAGAATAAGTTTCAGGACCCGGCCAAACTGCGGCGGTTGCTGGTCGATCTGATTGGCAAGGAAAACTGGTCGGTGATGAGTGCCGATGTCAAGGGCGATGCCTACGAGGGCTTGCTGGAAAAGAATGCCCAGGATACCAAGTCCGGGGCCGGTCAGTATTTTACCACTCGCCCGCTGATCCGGGCCATGATCGATGTCATCCGACCGAAACCGGGCGAGAAAATCAGCGATCCTACCTGCGGCACCGGTGGCTTTCTGCTGGCCGCCCATGACCATATCATAGCGGGCAATCCTAATATGACCAAGGAGGAGAAGCACGCCCTCAAGGACGTCACCTTTTCCGGCTGGGAGCTGGTCCAGAGCACGGCCCGCCTTTGTGCCATGAACCTTATGCTGCACGGCATCGGCGCAAGCGACGGCAAACTGCCATTGACAGTGAGCGATGCCTTGGCTGCCGATCCTGGCGACCGTTTCGATATTGTCCTGACCAATCCCCCTTTCGGCAAGAAGAGCAGCACCACCATTGTCGGCGAAGACGGCAAGGCCTCCAAGGAGACGGATATTGTCGAACGGGAAGACTTCTGGGCCACCACCTCCAACAAACAGCTGAATTTCCTCCAGCATGTCAAGACCCTGCTCAAACAGCATGGCCGTTGCGGGATCGTGGTGCCGGATAACGTGCTGTTTGAAGGCGGGGCCGGTGAGACCGTGCGCCGCAAGCTCCTGCATGATTGCGACGTCCACACCCTGTTGCGCCTGCCGACCGGGCTGTTTTATGCCCAGTGGGTCAAGGCCAACGTCCTCTTCTTCGACAAAAAACCGGCCTCGGAAACCCCTGGACCAAGAAGCTCTGGATCTATGATCTGCGCACCAATTTCCACTTCACCCTCAAGACCAACCCCTTAAAACGGGCCGATCTCGATGAGTTTGTCGAATGTTACAACCCGACCAACCGTAAGGATCGCAACCCCACCTGGTCCACAGAGACACAGGCTGGACGCTGGCGGGTCTACGACTATGACGAAATCATCAACCGCGACAAGGCCAGCCTCGATATCTTCTGGCTCAAGGATGAATCATTAGAAGACTCCGACAACCTGCCCGACCCCGGCATCATCGCCGCCGAAATCATCGAAGACCTCCGGGCCGCGCTGGAGCAATTTCAAGAAATAGCTGATGATTTAGGGGTCGCAGAATAAATGGCAAGTCTGAGGAATAGGTAAGATTGTGGGAGTTATGGGAATATGATGACTATTGGCGAATGAATAGCCAAAAAAGCTGAAGCCGCCCCGAGGGACGGCTTCGTTACTCCTTCTACACATGGCAGATGAGCCACCTCCACTATTGACTTAACGAGGGGAAAAGTCAAGAATTTTGTTTCTGTGAATGATGACTGGCATTGATTCAAGAAATCGGTAAGCGGTTGTGTTTAATTGAAAGAAGGTGTCTTTTTGATTTCTCTTCGTAAATTTCCAATCAACTCCCTGATATCCCTATGAAATTCGACTATATCGGAAAAAGCGGCCTGAAAGTCTCTAACATCTGTATGGGGACGATGACCTTCGGGAAGAAATGCGATAAAAACAGGTCGTTTGAAATCCTTGATAAAGCCTATGCCGGCGGGGTCAACTTTTTTGATATGGCGGAAGTCTATCCCGTTCCTCCCATGGCCGAAACCTATGGGGTCACGGAAGAGATCTTTGGCGAGTGGCTGGCAGACAAGCCAAGGGATTCAATAATCCTCGCCACGAAAGTCGTGGGGGCGGCCAATGGCTGGCTTGTGCCGCCGGTACGGCACGGCCTGACTGCCATCGATGCCTTTCATATCACCACCGCCATCGAAGGGAGCCTGCGCAGACTCAAGACCGATTACATCGATCTGTACCAGGTTCACTGGCCTGATACCGTCGTCCCCATTGAAGAAAGTCTTGAAGCCCTCGACCAGCTCGTGCGCAGCGGCAAGGTGCGCTATATCGGCACATCGAACGAGAACGCCTACGGCTTGACCAAGGCCCTGGAGACCAGCCGCCATCGGCAGTTCAAGCGATTTGAGAGCATCCAGAACAACTTCTCCATGCTCAATCGGCGCTTCCTCGATGAGATTGCCATCGTCTGCAAAAAAGAGCAGGTCGGCCTCCTTCCCTATTCGCCCCTGGCCGGCGGCGTATTGAGCGGCAAATATACGCCCGACAAGCATTGGGACGGTTTTCGCTATGGGGATTATCTGGCCGATCCTGATTACAGGATGAGGGCGCAAGCCGGGCGGTTTGCCAACGACCGCTCGCTCGCCGCGGCCCAAAAATATGCCGCCATCGCCAGAAAATACGGCCTTGCTCCGGCAACACTGGCGGCGGCATGGACGCTCAGTTTTGATTTTGTGCCCAGCACCATCGTCGGGGCAACGCATCCATCGCAACTTGACGATACCCTCACGGCATCGGAAACGGTCCTTTCAGCAGAACTCCTGAAGGAGTGCGACAGCGTTAACCAGGAGATTCTCTACCCGCTGGGATAGGGGGAGTGCGGGGAGCTGCTGGTGATACCTTTTGATACACCCTTTGGTGCTTCTATTGGCGAAAAAATAGTATTGTGTTTTTTTATTGGCGCATTTCGTGGCGCTATTGCACCAAGCAGGATGTAGTTTTTTGATAAACAGACATATAGAATGGGCAGGAAAACCCTAAACGAAGTGGAGAATCCGAAGGCAATCAGGCTCTGTCTTTCATTCGGCTTCTATACCTACCTCAATGAGAGAGTAGCAAAACTCTAACGAAAAACTTGAATCATTATGGCAAAATGCACAGTATGTGATTCCCGAAAAGGGAAAAGGAAATGTAAGAATACCGGGACCTTTATATGCAGCCTCTGCTGCGGTGAGACTCGTGAACAGGAAAAATGCGAAGGCTGTTCTTTTATCAGTCCTGTTTCGCACGGTCGGAACTACCGAAGCGTGCCCTATTTCAGCACCGAGGAGATGGCTCATTCCACGGAGCTTGAACGAGTTGCCAATAATATAGAAACACTTCTCTGCATGGTTTGGGCGGCTGATGCTGCAAATGTCAACGACCTGGCTGTGACCCGAATCGTGGAAGAACTGATTGACCAGTATCATTTCAAGGATGAGAAACAACCACTTACGGAGCTGGTCATCGCGCCGAGGAACCAGTTGCTTTTTCAGGCTGTCACTAAAGAATTACAGCTTGTCCCTGCCGAAATGCTGGTCAAGGTGCTGGCCACTGTGTATCGGGCAATTCAAAGAAGAAGCATTGGCGGTGCCAGTTATCTTGAATTTGTCAGCCATTTTACCCAGATATACCCTGAAGGGTGAATCTTTGTTGCACAAAAAAATAATTCTTGCAGGTCTGGTGCATTCAACAACTAAAGGAGTCAATGGCATGAGGAAGGCAATCTGCCCGTTTATTCCCATTTCACGGGCCAGCTTGCTAATCGACAAAACGGTCAATGGCAGCAATTGTGCCACATCAAAAAGGTGCTTGTCCCGTGAAGAAAATCAGCAGAAATGATCCATGTCCGTGCGGAAGCGGAATAAAATATAAAAAGTGTTGCCTCGACAAACAGGTCGATATGACTGGCCTGCCGAGCATGCAAGATATCAAGGACAAGATTAGGGCTGTGCTCAGAAGTCGGGAGTTCTCCTCATTGGAAGAGATTAACGCGACGATGAATCAGTTGACACAAAAACAAAATGACAGTCCACTCAGGTCGTTCCATGGACTTTCACCGTCTCAGATGAACAAACTTCTTAACGTTCCATTTGATTCACCGGAACTGGTAAAGTTTGCCGATCTGTTTGAACCGTCATCGGAGTCCCCTGTGCTTATCCTGTTTACCTTGCTTTCCGAGGCCATCGGAGAAAAGGGCTTAACACCGACGGCGAAGGGCAACCTTCCCCAGCGTTTTTGCCGGGAGGCGGCGTTGTCTTACTGGGGGCAGGAGAAATATGCGAAAAACACCCGGTTTGGCAGTATCCGCTCGGAGATGGATTTTTTTGAAATGCATTGCCTGCGGCTGGTGGCACAACTTGCCGGACTTGTTCGAAAATTCAAAGGGAAATTCGTTCTTACTGCTAAATGTCGCAAGAAAATTACCTCCCATGGGATGGGGGCAGTCTATCCCGATCTCTTCATAGCTTGTGTACAAAAATTCAGATGGTCGTATCGAGACAGATTTCAGGAAATACCCCTTATCCAGCACTCCAGTTTGTTTACCCTTTTTCTATTGCAGAAATATGGCGGCACATTCAGGCCGCAGTCATTTTATGAAGACATTTTTTTGCAAGCTTTTCCCAGCCTGTTCCGTGAGATTGAGGAAACCTCGTATCAAACCAAAGAGGAAACCATTCGTAACGCCTACTTTTACCGGACGTTGATGTATTTTGCCGAATTTTTTGGCATGGCCCAGTTGCGCGAAATATCTGAAGGGACATGGCCCGAGCGGTACGAGGTGAGGAAGCTGCCTCTTCTCGACCAGTTTGTCTCATTTACCTTATAAATCCCCTTCCTTTTTGATGGGCACAAAGCAAACGATGCATAATCTCTGATGCAGCAAGCAGGGAGAGTAAGGGGAGAATGGCGGCGAAAGTGAACCACACAGAAGGCTTGACCAATGTCTGAAATGCAAGATCGGGTTCAGCTCAGCCCTTCCTGGAAGAGTCGGATCGGCGGTGAATTTGACCAGGACTATATGCAAAAGCTGAGAGAGTTTTTGCTCCAGGAGAAACGGGCCGGCAAGACCATTTACCCGGAAGGGAAAAATATCTTTCAAGCCATGAACCTGCTTCCCTTTGAGGACGTGAAGGTTGTGATCATCGGCCAGGACCCGTACCACGGGCCGGGACAGTCGCACGGCCTGTGTTTTTCAGTTATGCCGGGGGTGGCCATTCCTCCCTCGCTTCATAATATTTTCAAGGAAATCGAGACAGATCTTGGCATCGCTCCGGCCAGCCATGGATATCTCAGAAGCTGGGCGGAACAGGGTGTGCTTCTGTTGAACAGTGTGCTCACCGTGGAAAGGAACAGGTCGGGCTCGCACCAGGGAAAGGGCTGGGAGCGTTTCACCGATGCCATTATCCACAGGCTGAACAGCGAACATTCGGGGCTGGTGTTTTTCCTCTGGGGCAGTTACGCCCAGAAAAAAGGCTCGATCATTGATTCCAGTCGCCATCTGGTCCTGGAGTCGGTGCATCCCTCCCCCCTGTCCGCCCATCGAGGGTTTTTCGGGAATCAGCATTTTTCCATGGCAAACGCATATTTGCGGGACCAGAAAAAATCACCCATCAGCTGGGAACTGCCGGCGCTGAGTAAAGAAGAGCAGTTGATGGTGAAATAAGCCTGCCATCGCCTGTAAGAGATTTCCGCAATGGTTTATCACCAGCCCCCCTCTATTCTCCCTGGTTTTCCGGTGGAATTCATAAGCTTGAGAATGTGGAAAGAGATGAAATGGACACGATAAAAGACAAATTCCATATCGAGATGCGGTCCTACCGAATTATCGGCTGGGGCTGGATGGCGATTTGCGCCCTCGGACTGATCATAGCGCTCCTGTCCCAGCAATACTGGCTGGCCGGCGGATGCGTTGTCTCCTCGCTCTTCGGCGCCCATATGGTGCTGCGTTCCGGCAGCATTGACATCGACGGTGAGGGCATCATTCACCGGTCATCATTGGGGATATGGGGCATTCGCTGGGATGAAATATCCAGGGTTGAGGTGTCGGGGGAGGGGACGATGGTGCTGCATGGAGAGAATAAGCTCTTTATTCTCTCGTCCCCCGGCAATTGGGAGGAATCCGTGAAAGATGAGGCCTTTACCTTTGTCACCGGCCAGCTGGAGGCGCGCCATATCCCGCTCCGGCCCAGTGTCACCGCCGTCTATAAAACCATGAAAAATACCCGGATGCCGCCGGATTCATCGGGACGAGGGGAGCACTGAAGTTTATAAAATAAGGAGGCCTGGGGCAGAGCTCGGGGTGAACACCCTTCGAC
>JACDZF010000333.1 GCA_013426795.1 Desulfocapsa sp.
AAACAGCACACAACAGGACTATTGGATAGGCCTTCTTTACGGCATCAATCATTTGATACCGCCCCCCGATTCGCTTGCAAAGAAGGCCGCTGCTTTTTTTAAGATCTCGCGCTCCAGCCGCAACCGATGATTTTCCTTCCTGAGCCGTACAAGTTCTGTCTGAACAGCATCCTTCCGTTGAGTTGAAACCGAGGCAACACTCTCGTTTCCTGCTCCTGATTCCCGCTTCCAACGTCCCAAAACACTTACGTTGATACCGAGATTGCGGGACGCCTCGGATATTCTGTACCCTTGTTCTGTAACCAGCTTGACTGCTGAATCCTTGAATTCCTGAGTATAGTCCTTTCGATTCTTGCTCATTGAACACCTCCTTGTAGGGATTTAACTTCGTTTAATCCACTCTTAAAAAAGTGTCCACTTTTTCCATACCACGTCACTTTTCGGCGATGATGTCGGGAAGTTTTTTTTAAACTCATCCCGAACAGCCTCGTCGCCTTTGGGGTGTCGAGTGTCTGGCGTAACCTTACGCCAACCATGTCGGGCCAGCAGTCGATACACTGTTGACTTTGGAACTTTATGGCCAACACGTTCCTCAAGTGCTAACCGCTATTTAACAAAACCACCCCAAATTACCCCTAAAAAACCATTTTTTTTATAAAAAACTCAATGATTTCAAGGGTCGTTTCCTGAAAACAGCTTTGTAGTGCCATAATCTTATGGACAGGTGTTGACTTCTCCGGAAGGCTGGGGTATTGTCCGTCCCATGTTTATTCGACAAACCAAAACAAGCAATTCAACCACAGGCGAAGCCTATTCTACACACCGGCTGGTTGCCTCGGTTAGGATCGGGGATAAGGTGCTACCAAAGACTTGGTAGCGTTGTCAATAGGAGACCTGAGGAAAAGCCCTCCCGATTACATTTCTATGCGTCAAAGCCGTTGTAGTAATAAGCCAGTCGAACCTTGGTGACATTAAGGGCGCCGCTCGTGCTCCACTTGCTCACATGTAACTATTCAGCATCCAAAGTTGATGCAGTACTTACCATGAATGCTGGCCACTTTCCCTGGAAGAGCAGTCGCAAGGCATCGGATGCAGTAACGCCTTGTTTTCTGCAGGTCGAGAGATAACTGCGTATGCGGCAGAAAATTTTAGCGCCATCCATTGATCTGAAGCATCCCGATACTTTTTGTGGTTCATCCGACTAAAGCGTACTTGGTTTCATGGAGAGCCATTATCTTCAGTTTGAAAAATTCCATATCTCTGTAACCATAGGCTTTTCTCTGCATCGTCTTAATTTTGTTATTGGTACCCTCAAGAGGGCCTGTTGATAGGCAATCAAAATCGAAATAAGCCCGTATCCCCCCAAAGTGATCTTCCAGGGTCGTTGCAAATTTTTGGTAGCGTAGAAAAAGAGAGACCTTGACGATGTAAGAGTAAAAAAGCCCTCCCCTTTATGGTAAGAATAGTTTTGGCAAACCAACCATAATCAAGGATCCCTACAACGCAATTTGAGAATTTATCAATTGATTTCACGTAACTTGCCTGCTATTCTGATTAAAACATCAGAAAGGAGGCTCCTCATGTTGCCAGATATCCGCCAAGCAGATTATTTGTACGACGTTCCCAGGCTCGAGATAAGTAAAGACGATGTTTCGTCCTTACTGCTTGAACTTAAAGGATTTCACGAAAATTTTGGTAGCGTTGTCAATAGGAGACCTGAGGAAAAGCCCTCCCGATTACA
>JACDZF010000047.1 GCA_013426795.1 Desulfocapsa sp.
TAACGATCAAGGGTTTTAAGCGGATACCAGGCAGGCTGGAATGGTTCACCCATTCCAGCCTGCCTTTTTTATTGACGTGATCAGCCCTGCAGTCCGTGTCGGCGGATAAAGTCCTGAATGAGTTTGCGGTCCGCCTCCATCAGTTCGCAGCGAATCTGTTTGCCGGCAAGGGCCGCCAGGGCAGGCGGCATCCGGGGAGGAATGCCGATGGCCTTTTCCACGGTTTCGCCGAATTTTGCCGGATGGGCGGTGGACAGGCAGACGACGGGAATCCCTTCCCGCTGGTGGATAAGGGCGGCATGCACTCCCACCGCGGTGTGAGGATCAAGGATATAGCCGTGTTTTTTGTAGAAGGCCTGGATGGTGGAAAGAACCTCGTATTCGGAGGCGGAGGTGGCGATAAAGTCGCGCTTGATCTGATCGCATGAGCTTGCCAGATCAAGCCTGCCCGTTTCCGCAAACTGGTTCATGGCCTCTTGGGTCCGTGTCGGATTTTCATCGAGGAGGTAATAGAGATAGCGCTCGAAGTTGGAGGCGGCCTGGATATCCATGGAGGGACTGGAGGTGGCCACCACCGTGCCCAGGGAGTAATCGCCGCGGGCGACAAGGCGGGTGAGGATGTCATTGGTGTTGCTTGCCAGCAGCAGCTTGCGAATGGTGCCTTCGGGCAGCATCCGCTTGGCGATGTATCCGGCGAAGATGTCGCCGAAATTGCCGGTGGGCACCGCAAAATCCATGGCCTTGTCATGCTCGTGCCTTTGGATGTGCAGACAGCTGTGGATGTAATAGACCACCTGGGCCAGGATCCGCGCCCAGTTGATGGAGTTGATCGCCCCCAGGCTGTACTGTTTTTTGAAGTCGATATCGTTGAAGATGGCCTTGACAATGGCCTGCCCGTCGTCAAAGGTGCCCCCGATGGCGATATTGAACACATTGGCATCGGTGACCGTGGTCATCTGCAGTTCCTGGATGGGGCTGACCCGCTGGTGCGGATGGAGAATAAAGATGTTGATCTTCTCCTTGCCCCGAACTCCATAGATGGCAGCGCTGCCGGTATCCCCCGAGGTGGCGCCGATGATGTTCATGACCGTGTCGTTTTTCTTGAGCAGATACTCAAAGAGATTCCCCAGGAATTGCAGAGCCACATCCTTGAAGGCAAAGGTCGGCCCATGAAACAGTTCAAGGATATGGAGATTGCCGTGGTGGATGAGGGGGGTGACCTCCGGATGATCAAAGGTGGCGTAGGAACGATTGATCAGCTCGCGCAGGTCACTGTTGGGGATGTCATCAATGAAGCGTGACATGACCTCAAAGGCCAGTTCGGGATAGGAAAGTCCCTGCCAGGAGGCAAAGGTCTCACTGCCGATACGGGGGATGGTGCGGGGCAGCAGCAGGCCGCCGTCTTCCGCCAGGCCCATCATCACCGCCTCGGTAAATGAAATGGGGCTGATGCCGCCCCGGGTGCTTATGTATTGCATAATGGTTTGTGTTCGGGAAGGAACTTCCCGTGGGGATGGGTTGTTGTTGCTTTGAGTGCCTTACAGATTCTATTCTTGTTTTTTTGCAAGAATAGAATCGACGAAAGGCACCTATCCCGTTCATCGGGGTTAGGAAATCTTTCCGGGGTATCTGTTGTGCTGCCTCTGTGCTGGGCTTATAAAAAATGGCAGGGGGTGGTTCTGTGCCTGCGGTAAGATCTTTATTCGCCCCGACCTGTGCACAAATGTTCTTCCTGGTTGAGTTTTTAATGGTGCCCTGAAGAGGATCACAGGTTCTCAATACGTACTGGTCTGGCGTCGTGCCAGAGACTTTCCAGATCGTAAAACTTCCTCTGTTCATGGTAGAAAATATGAACGACTACGTCATCAAAGTCAAGAAGAACCCACATGCCCTCCTCAAGTCCCTCGGCGTTGGCTACATTTGCCCGTTTTGCATGCATCTCCTTGCCAATGGCCTCCGCCAGACCCTGCACATGGCGGGTGGATCTGCCGTTCATGATCACAAAATAATCGGTAAATGAGGAAATCCCTTTCACGTCAAGGATGACCAGCTCTTCGGCCTTGGCGTCAATGGCTGCCTGGGCGCAAATCTGTGCCAGTTCCAGTCCGGTCTTGTCTTGATACTCAGTCTTCAGTCGTTGCATAAATGGTGTGCCTCTACGGAGGATTCTTTGATAAGAGCCAGTATTGTTGGGTTGAGCCCTGACCGGTATCGGTCTCTTCATTTGGTCCGGGTCAGAATCTGGATATGTATTATACCTTTTTTTCTTTTTTTATTCGTGGTGGAAATTCAAAGCTGATCTTTCCTTTTTTGTCCAGGAGAAGAAATGCGTCAAAGGGACGTTTTTTCTTGGAGATAAAGCCCGAGATCAACTCGGTTCTGCCTTCGCTGAGAAGCTGTTGGATATGCCGGGGCTCTATGACTTTATTGAGAATAATCCTGCCGATCTGGAGGCCGTTTTTCTTGTCTCCTTCCATTGCCGACGAGGACATGTAGGCAACGGGTGTGGCATGCACCGGGGTTCCATCCACCGGTGAGCTGCCAAGAACGGGAGTGGCCCTGATGGCCTCGGTATCAAGGTTGTCGGTGCTGTCGGTGAACAGAAACTCGATCTTCTTCTCCTGCAACCTGAGGGAGGCGGTGAAGGGTTTGCCCTGCTTGCTCCGGAAATCATTGAAGGGGCCGATGGTTTTTCCCTGAAGCAGCTCCACAATCTCAGCCTCACTCATCATCCGGCCGCCCATGATCTTGCGCAGGGATATCTTGCCATCTTCCGAGACAAAGGCGGTGGGGCTGACATAAAAACGGACATCGCCCACCGGACTGAAGGGGGCCTCGAGCTTGACCTCGGTCTGCTCAAAATTGCGGACCTGGGAGATGATACGTGCCGTTGTCTCCCGGATCTCGGCCATGAACTGCTGCCGGGTAAACTTGCCATGGAGAATCTGATTGAGTTTGTGCTCCCATTCCCCGGTCATCTCAGGGGAGGCGAGGAGTTCAATATTCATCGCTTCAAGGAGGGCAAGCAGTTCGAAGGCCTTGCCGGTGGGAGCAAGCTCCTTGCCCTCCCGGACCAGATATTTCTCCTTGAGCAGCTTTTCGATGATGGCCGCCCGGGTGGCCGGTGTGCCCAGTCCCCGCTCCTTCATCGCCTCAGCCAGCTCGTCATCCTCCACCAGTTTGTCGGAATTTTCCATGGCCGAGAGCAGGGTGGCCTCGTTAAACCGGGCCGGGGGTTTTGTCTCCCACCTCTCCTTGCTGATTGCGCTGCAGGTGACTGCGGCCCCCTTGGGGATGGCGGCGAGTGCCGCGTTGGCACCTGAACCCGGATCACCTTCCGGGAGCACTTCATTGCCATAGATGGCCTTCCAGCCTGGATCTGTGAGGATCTTGCCTTCGGTGAGGAAGGTTTCAGCGGCCACCGTTGAGAGGCGGCGGGTGTTCAGATATCGGGCCGGCGGAAAAAAAACGGCAAGAAAACGCTGCACAACCATGGTATAGATCTTCAACTCAGGCTCGGTGAGGTTCCTAGGCAGGATGGTGGTGGGGATGATGGCGTGATGGTCGGAGATCTTGGCATTGTTAAAGATCAGCTTCTCTGACTTGATGTATTTCTTCTCCAGGGCCATGGCCGCATATTTGCCGAAGTCCCAGCCACCCTGGGCAGCCACCGTCTCCTTGACGATTTTCAGGTAATCCTCGGGGAGGTGGCGGCTGTCCGTTCGGGGATAGGTCAGCACCTTGTGTCGCTCGTACAGGGCTTGGGCCAATCCCAGGGTATTTTTGGCGGAGAAGCCAAAGCGGTTATTGGCCTCACGCTGGAGAGAGGTAAGATCATAAAGCTGGGGGGAGCGCTCGCTGGTCTTTTTACTGGTCTCCTCGACATCAGCCGGTTGACCGCTGCATCGGGCCTGGATGTGATTGGCCTGCTCTTCATCCCATATCCGGTCGGCCTTGGCATGGCTGTCTTTGTCGTCTCTGGTGAATTTGGGGTCGATCCATTTGCCGACATAGGACCCTTTGTTGACGCTGAAGGTGGCGAGCAGGTTGAAGTAGGTGCGGGGCAGAAACCCCAGCCGGGCCCGTTCCCGCTTGACGATGAGGGAAAGGGTGGGGGTCTGCACCCGTCCGCAGGGGGTGAGGAAAAACCCGCCCTTGCGCGAATTGAAACCGGTGAGAGCCCGGGTGGCGTTGATCCCGATCAGCCAGTCCGATTCGGAGCGGCACAGGGCCGCGTCTTCCAGGGGCAGCATCTCGCTGTTTTCGCGAAGATGGGCAAAGGCCTCCTTGATGGCCTCCTTGGTCATGGATTGCAGCCACAGGCGCTTGCAGCTTTTTTTGGCCACGGACTGATTCCAGACGTAGCGCAGGATGTATTTGAAGATCAGCTCCCCTTCCCGGCCGGCATCACAGGCATTGATAAGTTCCACGACATCCTTGCGGCGGATGAGCTGCTGCAGGGCGTTGAGCTGGGTTTTGGTGCCGTCCAGACCTTTGAGGGGAAATTCATCGGGCAGGATGGGCAGGTTTTCCAGCTTCCAGGCCTTGTATTTGGGGTCAATCTCTTCTGGAAATTCGATGGAGACCAGATGGCCGATGGCATAGGAGACAATGTACCGGTCACTTTCATAATGGGTCTTGCTTTTTTCAAACTTGCCTGGCAGGGCGCGAACCAGATCCGCCGCCACACTGGGTTTTTCTGCAATAATAAGTGATTTGTCGGGCATTGTTTCCTGTTGCGTCAAGGTCATGGAGGAGAAACGGTTCGCCCTTGAGGAAGGGGAACCGTTCTTGAAAATTGAGCCTGTTCATTTCAGACCAACCTGGAGATTGTGCCGTGGTCGTGCCATGGGGATACCGACACACAAAAGAACAAGGTTGGTGGAAAAAATGGATGAAAATAGTTCCTCTTCTATATGGCTGTACCGTGTTTGTCAATTTTATTCGTGTTGACGGTCTGGGTGATGCTTGGCCTGAATGGTGTTTCGAGTTTGAATGGGTGGCACGATGCAGTCTTTCTTCATCTATCTTGACAAGAGGTTCTTTCTATGTTTTATATGGAACGTTGTATCAGGGTATGGGCGGGTGTAGCTCAGTTGGTAGAGCACAAGCTTCCCAAGCTTGGGGTCGCGAGTTCGAATCTCGTTGCCCGCTCCAGGCATTCCAGGGGTAGGTGGCTGGATTGTGCGGTGGTTGTTCCCGGGTTATATCATTTGTATCGTGCATGATGCAGGTGGCGTTAAAAGTGGGCTTGCCCACTTTTTTTATTTCCATTTCAGTTGAATGTGAAATAACCAAGTAGTTCCAGTAAGATACTGTTTTTTGCTCGGATATTCAGGGCACCATAAAGGAGTTTTTGCTCCGTGCCAGTGTTGTGATGGTGCTCTTTTTTCATGATTTCTTTTGTGTAAAAATGCGGAAATGAGTGAGCCTGTTGTTGCAAAGGTCCAGGCGTTTGCGGAGACCTTGTTGCCGTCCATGGGACTGGAACTGGTGGAAGTCCAGTTTCGTCTTGAGGGGCATGGCTGGGTGCTGCGCCTGTTTATTGACGGCAAGGAAGGGGTCACCCTTGATACTTGTGGCCGGGTCAGTCGTGAGGTGAGCGATTACCTTGATGTGGAGGATCTCATTGCCCAGGCCTATCATTTAGAGGTGTCCTCCCCTGGACTTGAACGGGTGCTCCGCAACCTCGATGATTGTCAACGGAATATCGGCAAGAAAGTCAAGGTCAAGCTGCGGGAAGATGTTGTCGGCCAGCGGATCCTGATCGGGATTCTCCACCAGGTTGAAGGTGAGACCATGGAGCTTGATCTGGAGGAGGGGGAACGCTGTCAGGTTGCCTGGAATCAGATTCGGAAGGCCCGGTTGTCGTTATAGGGCGGTGTCAGGAAAGGGTGTGGCCAAATATGGGGTCATGCCGGGTATGGATGGTTTTTGAATAAAAATGTGGGGTACCCATGGGGGTGGCCCTTGCTGTTTGAACTTGTTCCATTGCAAACAAGTTTATATGTCATAACGATGGGGAAGAAGAATGCTATCTGATTTAAAGCGTATAATTGACCAGATCAGTAGAGATCGAGGGTTTGACAGAAAGTTGCTGATTGAGGCCATAGAAGAGGCCGTGCAATCGGCTGCCAGAAAAAAACTGGGCAGCAGACGTGAAATTGAGGTTCGCTATAATGAAGAGTATGGTGAGGTCGAGGTCTTCCAGTTTCGCACGGTTGTTGAAGAGGTCATGGACGAACAGACGGAGATTGATTTTGCCGCTGCCCAGTTGCTTGATCCCGATGTCCAGCTGGATGACGAGCTTGGCGAGAAAATGGATAATATTGCCGATCTTGGCAGAATTGCCGCCCAGTCAGCAAAGCAGGTGATCATCCACAAGATGAAGGATGCCGAGCGTGATGTCATTTTCGATATGTTTCAGGATCGCATCGGCGAGGTGGTCAGCGGCATTGTCCAGCGTTTTGAGCGGGGCAACATGATCGTCAATCTCGGTCGGACCGATGCCATACTCCCCAAGGATCAGCAGATACCGAAAAGATCCTTCAAGCAGGGCGATCGGGTCAGGGCCTATCTGGTGGATGTCAGAAGGGGGACTAAGGACGCCCAGCTGTTGCTCTCCAGAACCCACGACGCCTTTCTGGCCAAACTCTTTGAGCTGGAAGTTCCAGAGATCGCTGAAGGGATTGTCAAGATTATGGGAGTGAGCCGTGATCCGGGGTTTCGGGCCAAGATCGCGGTCAGTTCCACGGAGTCTGACGTCGATCCGGTGGGTGCCTGTGTGGGGATGAAGGGGTCGCGGGTACAGAATGTGGTGCAGGAGTTGCAGGGGGAACGGGTGGATATCGTGCCCTGGAGTCCTGATCCGGCAAAATACGCCTATAACGCCCTGGCTCCAGCCCAGGTCAGCATGGTAATGGTGGATGAAGAGGCGAAATCGCTGCTCGTGATTGTCCCCAATGATCAGTTGTCCCTGGCCATTGGCCGTCAAGGTCAGAATGTCCGGCTTGCCGCCAAACTTCTTGGCTGGCGTATTGATGTGAAAAGCGAGCAGCGCTACGCAAATCTCGAAGATCCCGGCTATCAGTCCCTGCTGGCGTTAAGTGGCATTGAAGAGGCCCTGGCCGATCAGCTGTTTTCCAGAAATATTCTGTCAACGGCCATTCTCGCAGAGGCGGCCATTGAGGACTTGACGGTATTGCGGGCCATTGGTGAGGAACAGGCGGTGTATCTTATTCAGGCGGCAAGGAAAAGCCTGGGACTGGACCCGGATGCTCCCATTGAGAGAAAAAAGGTTGGCCCGGAGCCCGTGATGGAAGAACAGGCAGTTGATGTCCTTGCAGAGGAAACTGAAGCGGCAGAAACAGCGCCACTGGATGCGTCTGAAGCTCCGGTGAGTGAAGAACGTGATGAGCCTGGTTCGCAGGAATAAGTCCTGTGCCGAACCTGTGCGCACCTGTTGTGTTTGCAGAACAAAGGCTGTAAAAAAAACATTCAATCGTTTTGTTCTGGAGAATGACCGTCCGGTTCCGGATTTACGTCAGAATAAAACGGGGAGAGGGGCTTATTGTTGTCAGAACGGGAAATGTCTGGCGGTTTTTTTGAGCCAGCACAAGAGATGGGAAAAAGCCCTGAAGGTAAAAAATGTTTCTTTGGCCTTGAAGAGTTGAAAGAGATGAAAGAGATGAAAAGCGCTGGAGCAAGGATAGACGGGAGTAAGGAATGAGTAAGGTAAGGATTTATGAGTTGGCAAAAGAGGCCGGCATGAGCAGCAAAATGCTGACCGAGAAACTACTGGAAAACGGGTATGATATCAAGGGACCCAGTTCAACAGTTGAAGACGACATAGCCGAGAAAATCCGGAAGACAGTGTTGCAGAATTTGAAGGTTGAACCTGCCCGCAAGAAGGTCGTCGCAGAAGAGCCCGCAGCCCCACCTCGGCGGACCACGGTAATCCGGCGTCGTCCAGTCATTGAGCCGGTGGCTGAGGCAGTGGCCGAGGTCGCGGTCGAGGCCGAGACGGTGCCGGAAAAAACTGTTGCCGTTGCTGTGTCCGAACAGCCGCATGTTGAACCAGAGACTCAGCGTTCTCAGGAGCCTCAGGAAGATATGAAAGCTGCCCCGGAAGGGGAAGAAGAAGGTCCGCGAGAACCTGTCGCTCCAGTGGTGGTGGATTTTAAGGAACAGAATAAAGAACTGCGCCAGGAAGTGAGATCGGTTCCTTTCAGGGCAGAGAAAAAACAGGCGGTGCCGGAAGACCGTGACCAGGCGGTCCGGAAAGGCCTGGCCCGTGTCGTCGGAAGTATTGTGATGCCGGTGGAGGAAAAAACCCAGGCTGTAGAAAAACCTCGGAAAAGGACTGAGCGGTCAGCGGAACGGCCAGCTGCCGGAGGGACAACTCGTCCCTCATCCCCGCCCTCCAAGCCTGCTGCCATCGTGGCACCTGTCACCGATGCAAGTAAGGGCAAGAAGAAAGGGAAACGCGATGGTGAAACCGATGATGCTGACCAGAAGAAGGGGGGTGCCTGGAAGGCGGACAAGTTCGGCCAGAAGGGAAGGGGAAAGGTTCAGGTTACCCGCTTCGGTGACGAGTTCAGCAGTGTGTCCGGCAAGCGGGGAAAAAGATCCCGCGGGCGGGTTGAGCGCAAGGTGATCCAACCCGCTGTTGAGATGAAGGCAATCAAGAAGCGGATAAAGGTTATGGAGACCATCAGTGTGGCCGACCTTGCGCACCGGATGGGCGTCAAGTCCAACGAGATCATTGCCAAGCTGATGGGATTCGGGGTGATGGCCACCCTCAATCAGGCCCTTGATGTTGATACTGCGACCCTGATCGGGGCCGATTTCGGGTATGAGGTAGAACAGGGGATCACCGAAGAGATTGGAGTGCAGCAGCTCAATGAACTGGAGGGCGGTGGTGAACTGCTGCCCCGTTCGCCTGTGGTGACGGTTATGGGGCATGTTGATCATGGCAAGACCTCGATCCTTGACGCCATCAGAAAGACGGATGTGGCTGACGGCGAGGCAGGCGGGATCACCCAGCACATTGGCGCGTATCATGTGACCTCCAGCGCCGGCGATGTGACCTTTGTCGATACCCCCGGGCATGCGGCCTTCACCGAGATGCGATCCCGCGGGGCTCAGATCACCGACCTGGTGGTGCTGGTGGTTGCCGCCGATGACGGGGTCATGGATCAGACCCGTGAAGCAATCCGGCACGCGCAGGCGGCGGGGGTTCCCATACTGGTGGCGGTGAACAAAATCGACAAGGACAATGCCGACCCGGATCGGGTCAAGCGTGAGTTGTCTGATTTTGGCCTTGCACCGGAAGAGTGGGGCGGACAGACCATGTACTGCGAGACCTCGGCCAAAAAACATATCGGAATAGACACCCTTTTGGAGAGCATTCAGCTCCAGGCAGAAATCCTCGAGCTGAAGGCTGATGCCACCAGAAAGGCGAGGGGACGGGTGGTTGAAGCCAAGCTTGACAAGGGGCGGGGCCCGGTGGCCACCATCCTGGTCCAGGAAGGAACATTGAGGACAGGCGATTATTTTGTGGTGGGTCAATATAGCGGCAAGGTTCGCGCCCTGATAAATGACAAGAATAAACCGGTGGAGTCGGCAGGGCCTGCCATTCCCGTGGAGGTGCAGGGGCTGACCGGGGTTCCCCAGGCCGGTGATGAGTTTATCGTGGTCACCGACGAAAAGATGGCCAGAAGTGTAAGTCAGGCCCGTATTCTGAGGGCCCGTGAACTTGAACTTGCCGCCGGTTCCAAGGTGTCTCTCGACAGGTTGTTCGAGAAGATCAGCGAAACCGAGATTCAGGAGTTACGGGTTGTCCTGCGTGCGGATGTGCAGGGAACCCTTGAGGCCTTCTGTTCCGCCGCCGAGAAACTTTCCACCGATACGGTGAAGGTGCGTATTCTGCACGAAGGAACGGGAACCATTACCGAATCGGATATTCTGCTGGCCTCTGCCTCTGATGCCATTATCATCGGTTTTAATGTCCGGCCGACCACCAAGGTGAAGGAGCTGAGTGTCCGGGAGCATGTGGATGTTCGCTCTTATGACGTTATCTATCACGCCCTGGATGATATCAGGAAGGCCATGGTGGGGATGCTGGAACCCACCTTTGTCGAGGAAGTTATTGGAAACGCGGAGGTGCGGCAGCTCTTTCATGTTCCCAAGGTTGGGACCATTGCCGGATGTCAGGTCACGGATGGAAAGATTACCCGGAAATCCTCGGTGCGGGTTATTCGCGCCGGGGTGGTGATGTTTACCGGAAAGATCGGGTCGCTGCGAAGGATCAAGGACGATGTCAAAGAGGTCCTCGCCGGCTATGAATGTGGCATCGGGATCGATAATTTTAATGATCTCTTAGAGGGTGATACGCTCGAGGCCTTTGTCCTCAATGAAGTGGAGGCAAGCCTGGAAAGTTAGATCTGTGTCGGAAAGGCAGCCTGGTTCCTGGATCATATGGCTGCCCTGGCGCGATCATCACAATCCCGATAAGGCTTTTCGTAGGTATCATGCGCAATCCTAAAGAGACATTAAAATCCATCGGCCTGGGGGCAAGGGCAGAGACAAAACGCTCGGTACGGGTGGCTGAAGCCATCCGGAATGAACTTTCCATGCTCCTGCTGCTCAAGGTGGAGGACCCGAAACTCGCTGAAGTTGCTGTTTCCCGGGTGGAGTTGGCCGATGATCTGCAATATGCGCGGGTTTTTTTTACGGTTCCCGGAGACACGAAGAGACAGGCGGATGCAGAAGAGGGATTGCAGAGGGCCAAAGGATTTATGCGGAGCGCCCTTGCCAGGGTGTTGAATATGCGCTACACGCCGGAGCTTCATTTTGTCTATGATCACCAGATGGAGAAGGTGGGAGAGATAGAAAGGCTGCTTCAGGAGATTGCCAGGGAAAGGGAGGGACAAGATGAAAGTGGTTCCTGAAGAGATCAGCAGAATTATTCGGTCCGTTGATAACTTTGTGCTTATGACCCACCTCCATCCCGATGGAGATGCCCTGGGATCGTTGTTTGCCTTGGCCGATATCCTTGAATGCATGGGGAAAAAGGTGTTTCGCTACCTGGAAGAGCCGGTGTCGCATCTTTTTGAATTTCTCCCCAGCTGTCATCTCGGCCAGACAGATCTCGTCGCCTTGCAGGCCTTTGTTACGGAAGCCAATGGGAATATAGCTGCTATTTCAATGGATTGTGGTGATTGTGATCGACTGGGACGAGAAAAAAGGGAGCTGTTGAGTCTGCATCCCTTTCTGGTGATTGACCACCATCGCGGTCATCGTCACTTTGGCGATTATCGCTGGCTTGATTCCCTTCGTTCTTCCACGGGCGAGATGGTGTATGAGTTGGCCATGGAGTTGGGTGTCGAACCTTCATACACTGCCGCGTATAATCTCTACGTGGCTATTTCCACGGATACCGGATCGTTCCGCTATGAAAATACCACACCCCGAACCTTGCAGATAGCTGCTGAACTGGTTCGAAGCGGGGTTCGTCCCGAAGAGGTTGCCGGCTACGTGTACGACAACTTTACTTTGCAGCGACTACGTCTCATGGAGCAGGTGCTGGCAACATTGCAACTCTTCGAAGGGGATCAGTTGGCCTTTATCACGGTAACAAATCAGATGCTTGCTGACTGCGGGGCAATACGTGAAGACGCAGAGGGGTTTATTAATTATCCCCGGGCACTGCGCGCGGTCAAGGTTGCTGTTTTTTTGAAAGAAACACCAGACGGCGGGGTGACGGTCAGCCTGCGCGCCAAAGGCGAATGTGATGTCGCTGAAGTCGCCGCGGAGTTCGGTGGTGGTGGGCATCGCAATGCGGCTGGTTTTCGTCTGAGTGACAAGAAAGTGCCGGAAGTCCAGGAAGAGTTGTTACAAGCCCTGAAGAAGGCTTTGGGGTGAAGGCAGACCTCAGTTCCAGTCATCTTGGATTGGCCAGGGAATCGGGAAGTATGGAAGATCCTTTTGAGGCGGCGATTTTTGTCATCGATAAACCCGCTGGCCCCACCTCTTTTAAGATGGTCAGTGCCGTTAAGAGAGCCCTTGGGTTAAAAAAAGTCGGGCATGCGGGAACCCTTGATCCTTTTGCCACCGGCTTGCTGATTATCTGTGCGGGCCGGCCGGCTACGCGCCTGATTTCAAAGATGATGGATGGGCAGAAAGAGTATTTGGCAACCCTCTGTCTTGGTATTGAAACCGATACCTTTGATCATGAGGGAGCCATAGTTCAGCGCAGCCCCGTTGGTGACTTGAAGGCGGAGGAGATTGAAAAATGTCTCGTCACATTTCGCGGGGCACAGCTTCAGATCCCGCCCATTTATTCGGCACTGAAGCATCAGGGAAAACCGCTTTATCACTATGCCCGCCAAGGTATCAGCATCGTGAAGGAGCCTCGTCCGGTATTTATTGAAACTCTGGAAAGATCGGATAATGGCCACGATCTTTCCGCAGACGACGCCCAGCTTTCGGTGCGCATTGTTTGCAGTAAGGGAACGTATATACGGAGTCTGGCCCATGATATTGGACGATCCCTTGGGTGCGGCGCTCACCTGGTCCAGTTGCGAAGGGTGCGAAGCGGATGCTTCACCCTTCACAACTCTGTCCCTGGTGGTGAACTTTTATTGCCCGACGCACGTCAGCGCTTATTGGCAAAGGCTCTATCTGTTGACGATTTGCGCAATCTGTTGTAATAAACGATCCACCAAGAAATTGTCGTGAGGAGAGTAGAGAGGAATATTTTTGTTTTTTGAAATATTTCACCTGGAAGGGAAAAAAGCCCTTAATGAAAGAAAAAAGTCTTTAGATAAAGAAAGAGGAGGCCCCATTTTGGCACAGTCAGCAGTAAAGAAACATGAAATTATAGAGAAATTCAAGGTTCATCCCACCGATACAGGTTCATCAGAGGTCCAGATCGCCCTTCTATCTGACCGGATCAAATATCTTACCGAGCACTTCAAAACTCACAGCAAAGACCATCATTCCCGCCAGGGATTATTGAAGTTGGTTGGTCAGCGACGGAGCCTTCTTGATTATCTGAAACGCAAAGATGTCAATAAGTATAAAGCTGTTATTGGTGAGCTTGGCATACGAAAATAACAGAATAAGGATGGCAGGGGTGAGCAAGGTATGGAACATCCCGTGATCTTTTTTAATTCCAGGTTTTTGGCATTACAAGTGCGCGCTTTTTTGTATGCGTGTTTGGAGTACACAGGGTATTTTTGTTGAAATCCAGGATGCAGGGTGCGCTGTGCGTACCCAAAAAAAGTGGCTGTGTTCGCACAGATGGAGAAGGTATAAGGTATGGTTAAGAAAGTAGAAATTGAGATCGGTGGCAAGACCCTCACCATTGAAACCGGCAAGCTGGCAAAACAGGCGTCCGGATCTGTCGTGGTCCAGTGTGGTGAAACCATGGTGCTGGTGACAGCCGTGGCCGACAAAGAAAATAAGCCTGAACTTGGTTTTTTGCCATTGACCATTGAATATCAGGAGAAGATGGCGGCAGTGGGCCGGATTCCTGGAAATTATTTTCGGAGAGAGATCGGTCGTCCCAGTGAACAGGAAGTCCTCACCTGTCGGATTATTGACCGCCCGCTGCGACCTCTCTTTCCCGAAGGATACTGTTCCGAAACTCAAGTCATTGCCACGGTTCTGTCTGCTGATCAGCAGAATGATCCCGATGTGCTTGCTCTCATAGGCGCTTCCTGCGCTCTGACCCTGTCAGATATTCCTTTTGATGGCCCCATAGCCGGAGCCCGGGTCGGGTATGTGGAAGGGAAGTATATCTTAAATCCCACCCGGAACGAGCTGAAGAGCTCCCGCCTCGACATTATCGTTGCATGTAGTCGAAAAGCCGTGGTGATGGTGGAGGGAAAGGCTGACGCCCTGAGTGAAGAGGAAGTGCTGGCCGCGATCTTTTTTGCCCATGAACAGATTCAGCCCCTCCTCGACCTTCAGGATCAGCTCCGCTCGTCAAATGGTCGTGTTAAGCGAATCGTTCAGCCGCCGGTGATTGATGAAGTTCTGATGGCAAAGGTGAAGAGTTTTGCCGAAGAGGGAATTCAGGCGGTTATTGCCATCGCTGACAAGATGGACCGAGGTCAGTTTTATGACCAATTGAAAGCCAAAGTGGTTAGCGAGTTAAATGAAGATGGTACGCGGGGCAAAGAGATCAGCAATTTGTTATCCATGTACAAAAAGAAAGCAATGCGCGCCAAGATCGTTGAAGATGGTGTGAGGATTGGCGGGCGGGCCTTCAACGAGGTCCGGGCTATCAGCTGCGAAGCTTCATATCTTCCCAGAACCCACGGATCGGCCCTTTTTACCCGTGGTGAGACCCAGGCCCTGGTAACAGCCACCCTGGGAAGCGAGCGCGATCAGCAGCGGGTTGAGACCCTGGAAGGAGAGCAATCCAATCGTTTTATGCTGCACTACAACTTTCCTCCCTATTCAGTGGGTGAGGCGAGGGGAATGCGCGGGCCTTCGCGACGGGATATCGGTCACGGGACACTGGCCATGCGCGGATTGAGTGCGGTGCTTCCCACGGAGGAAGAATTCCCTTACTCTATCCGGGTGGTTTCAGAGGTTCTGGAATCAAACGGCTCCTCGTCCATGGCCACCGTGTGCGGTGGCAGTATGGCCATGATGGATGCAGGAATTCCCCTTAAAAAACCTGTCTCCGGGATTGCCATGGGACTTATCAAGGAGGGTGGCAAGGTTATCATCCTTTCTGATATTCTGGGTGATGAAGATCATCTTGGGGATATGGATTTCAAGGTTGTCGGCACTGAGGATGGTGTAACCTCCCTGCAGATGGACATCAAGATTGATGGTGTAGATCGTGATATAATGGGGAAGGCCCTGGCTCAGGCCAAGGAAGGACGAATCCACATTCTCGGGGAAATGGCGAAAAGTATCTCCAAGTCTCGAGCCAATGTGTCTGACCACGCCCCCAAATATTACACGCACAAGATTAACCCGGACAAAATTCGCGATATTATCGGGCCCGGTGGGAAAATCATTAAAGAACTTTCTGCTGAGTACGACGCCAAAATTGAGGTTGATGACTCCGGCATGGTGAAGATGTTCTGTAATAATAGTGAAAATGCCAATGCCCTGGTGGAACGAGTGAAACAGATCACTGCCGAGGTAGAGGTGGGAGCCGTTTACAAGGGGATTGTCAAGACCATCAAGGATTTTGGCGCATTTGTTGAAATCATGCCGGGAACAGATGGCCTGGTTCATATATCCGAACTCGATGTTAAGCGTGTTGAAAAGGTAACGGATGTGGTCAATGAAGGTGATGTGATAGAAGTGAAGGTTCTGGAGGTTGACAACCGGGGACGTATTCGCCTCAGTCGAAAGGCCTTAATGTAGATCATTTTCTATTGATATTCGTGGGGTTAAAAAAGGTCGTTTCTCTATGGAACGACCTTTTTTATTGTCATTGATATACAACGATAATCTCCATGCAGCGTGGATTAAAGAAACAGGGCTGATGGAAAATGTCCATTGGAGAAAATAGGTACGGCACAGGGAGAAGGAAGTGGAAAATGTGGTTTTAAGGTTGAGCTGGATAGATCCTGCTCAAAGTGATGATCTTGAATTGCCTCGGTATTATTCAGCGCAGGCCTCTGGTCTGGATGTCTCTGCCGCGGTCAAAGAACCTCTGTTGTTGAACCCCGGTCAGATGGTATTGCTTCCCACAGGCTTTGCGGTCGCTATTCCGGTCGGATATGAATTGCAGGTACGACCTCGGAGTGGTTTGGCGATCAAGCATGGTGTGACGGTGATCAACAGTCCCGGAACCATTGACGCAGACTATCGGGGAGAGGTTCACATTGCCTTGATTAATCTTGGGAAAGCGCCCTTTCTCATTAATCGCGGGGATCGAATTGCCCAACTTGTTTTGGCGCCGGTGGTGCGAACGAAATTAGAGATTGTGGAAAAACTTGATGCCACCATGCGCGGTAGTGGCGGATTTGGCCACACTGGGAAATAGGGATGTTTTTTTCAGTTCTTGGGAGTGGCAGCCGCGGGAATAGCATCTATATCGAGTCGGGAAGCACCGCGATTCTGGTCGATGCTGGATTTTCCGGCAAGGAGATCGGAGCCAGGCTCCACTCAATAGGCCGCCGCATTGAAGATCTCGATGCTATTTTTGTTACCCATGAACATCACGATCATATCCATGGTGTCGGTGTGCTTTCAAGACGTTGTCAAATTCCTGTGTACAGTAATTATAAAACGATGAAGGCTGGAGAAAATCTCCTTGGACATCTTTTTCAACATTCAGAATTTGAAACGGGAGGGAGAATTCAGTTCCAGGAACTGCAGATTCGTTCCTTCGCAATCTCCCATGACGCCGCTGATCCGGTGGGTTTCTGTATTCATGACGGAAAAACGACCCTTGCCTGCTGTACCGATACTGGAAAAATCTCAGGTCTTGTGCAACAAAGGCTGATGGGCTGTAACGGTTTAATTCTGGAATTTAACCATGATCTTCAGATGTTGAAGGAAGGACCCTACTCACCTGCTCTGCAGCAGCGTGTACGCTCCGACCATGGTCATCTGTCCAATGATGACGCCGCAGTCTTTTTACAAACGCTTATCCATGATCAATTGCACCATGTGGTTCTTGCCCATCTCAGTACCACCAATAATCATCCGAATCTGGCAATGACGGCAGCAAGAGGTGTCGTAGGGGGTGGCAGCATGCTGCAACTCAGAGTCGCGGCCCAGAATGTGGCCTCTGAGCTGATATTTGTGGGGAAATAAGGACGTCGCAGATCTCTCCCAATTGTGAAGATCGCGATGAGGGGCTATGAGCGGGGCAGGGCGATGCGCTGCCCTTTTTCCATCTCTGGATTCTCCTTGTAAAGAAGCAGAGTCTTGCCGATAAGTTGAACAAGGGTACTTTCTGTAAACCGTGGCATTATTTCAGCTGCTTCATTTTTACTGAGAGTGCTGTTGCTTCCAATTTTGACTTTGATAAGCTCTCTGGCGAAAAGTTCCTGTTGAGTGGCCTTAAGGACATTGTCTGTCATTCCTTCCTTTCCGATGCAGATTACAGGTGTAAGGCTATGCCCGAGTCCTTTGAGAAATTTTTTTTGTTTTCCCGTTAACACGAAGGGAACAAACTCAAGGTCTGTAGTCATTGATTGAATGTCCTTGGAAAAATAAATGAGTGGATTGTGTGGCTAATCGTGTTCCAGCTTTGCTGGAGGGCACTTATATAAAAAAGCCTCCTTTTAACGTGAACGGTTCAGAATCACGAAAAGGAGGCCCATTGCATAAAAAAAAACATCATATGAGCTCCATTCGTAAGCTTCATATGAGATGGATTTGCGAAATCGTAACGAAAAGACCTGGAGTAAAATCCTTCAGCAGCTTGGGAACTATAAGGATGTAACCTTCCGCATCGTGCTGAAAATAAAAAAAGTTCTGGATTGTGTCCTGCGAACATTCTGGCAGGGGAACAGCTCAAGGGGGTGGACGTCTGTTTTTTATTACCAAAGTGATTCAGCTGTGCAACCCAGTGACTTTCTTGTTTTCAGTCTAAATTAATACTACTCCGACATATAT
>JACDZF010000334.1 GCA_013426795.1 Desulfocapsa sp.
CGAGAACGAAGGCAAGCAACCAGCCCCACCCGTCGAAGCGTGGGTGGGGCTGGTTTCCTGAAATTAACCCAAGATCGCACCGATAATGGACCTGAAAAAGAACACGACGATGAATAATTTGCTCATCCTGTCAGCGGCAATTGAGGTTGGCACCGAAATGACGCTGGGGGTTGGCCATTGAGAATAGTCTATTCATGGTGAGGCAATCCCAAACAGGATCGCAGTGCGACAGGAAATCGAGGGCCTTTTTAAAATCTATGAGAAACATTTTCAAGCCTCAATGGCAGCTTACCGCCTTTTCTGTGGCCGTATTACTCGCAGCGGCGCCTGTGTTTGCCGAAATGAGCGCCCAAGAACTGGCCAAGCTGGCGCAGAATCCGGTTGGTAACCTGATAAGCGTGCCGTTCCAGAACAACACCAATCTGAACGTCGGATCCAAGGAGCGCACACAGAACATACTGAACATCCAACCGGTGGTTCCGATTTCGGTCAACAGCGACTGGAACATCATCACTCGCACCATCGTGCCGGTGATCTCGCAACCGGCCCCTTTCGATGACCGGACCAACGGCATTGGGGATACGGTCTTCACAGCCTTTCTTTCTCAGGCCAGTCCCGGCAAGTGGATCTGGGGTGTCGGGCCGGTAGTGCAGGCCCCCACCAATAACGACGAGGTTCTCGGCAACAAGAACTGGGGTCTTGGCCCCTCGGCGGTTGTGCTGCATCTTGAAAAGGGCTCCCCCTGGGTTTATGGTGTCCTTGCTAACAACATATGGTCACTTTCCGGCGACAACCAGGGCGGCTCCTACAATAACGGCCTGATCCAGCCCTTCATCAATTACAACTTCGAAGGTGGCTTCTATCTTACCAGTGCCCCCATCTCCACCGTCGATTGGAAGGCCGATAGTGGTAATCAATGGACAGTTCCGCTGGGTGGTGGGGTCGGCAAAATCTTTCACCTCGGCAAGCTGCCGGTCAACACGCAATTGGGTGCTTATTATAACGTCGTTACCCCCGATGATGGTCCAGATTGGCAGATTCGCGCCCAGGTGCAGTTCATGTTCCCCAAATAAAGTTCAGGTAATTCGGCAGGACCATCACATGCGTGCCGCGTCACGCTTAAATAGAAAAATTAAAAAACAACTCTCGTCGTCGGTATGATTTTACTCATGGCAGCATGTTCTCCAATCTCCAAGCAAGCTCAAAGGGATATAGCGAAGCCAGTCAACTGCGCGACGGCTGAAGGAGATATTCGCGCCTTGAATTCTGAAAAGAAACATATCGCCGGGAAAATTGTCGCCGATTGGCTTGGTACTCAATGCGGCTACCGGTAATGAAAAAGCACATTATCAGGTTGCCAACGGGGAATATAATACGATCTTGACAAAAAGATTATTGGAAATCAAGTCCAGTCACGAACTCTTCCAGTAATCACCAGATTGGGCAAGCGGGTTGATCTGTAACAGATGCGTTCACCTGTGGCAGGCCAATCTCAGAGCATCCTGAAGGGAGGATACACCATTGAAAACTACACGCACAAAATTGAAAACTACATGCACACAAATCTTCATTGCAGCCGCGCTCGTCTTGGCACTTACTTGCACGGCGGCCGTTTGTCAGACCGTTGACCGTTTGCCTTCCTGGAACGACACCGGATCGAAAAAAGCTATCATCACATTTGTCGAGAAGGTGACCAAGAAAGGGTCGGCAGATTTCGTGCCGGAACCTGA
>JACDZF010000048.1 GCA_013426795.1 Desulfocapsa sp.
CATCCCTGCCCTGCGGTCGCTCTTCTTCCATCCCTGGAGCGAGCGACACTTTGGCATCCCTGCCCTGCGGTCGCTCTTCTTCCATCCCTGGAGCGAGCGACACTTTGGCGTCCCTGCCCTGCGGTCGCTGTTCCTCCTGCCTGAAGTACAGCTCGGGGAATCATCCCGATTTCATGGTGATCAGCCCGGACAAGGGGACCATCAAGATTGACCGGATCCGCCAGATGATCCAGGCCCTGTCCTACCCGCCCTATGAGTCGCCATCGCGGGTGGTGCTCATTGAGGACATCCATACCATGCGTCAGGAGGCGGCCAATTGTCTGCTCAAGACCCTGGAAGAGCCGCCGGACAAGAATCTGCTTATCCTGACTGCCTCCGCCTCCCGTGAAATCCTGACCACGATCAGCTCCCGCTGTCAGATGATCCCCTTTTTCAGCCTGCGGCACGACGAGACGGTGCAGGTGCTGACGCGGGTGAATCCGGAGCTGGAAGGGGAAACCGCCCGACTCCTGGCCCGGCTCTCCGAGGGCTGTCCCGGTCAGGCCCTGATCCTGGATCGCGGCGAGATGATCGCCATCTGGCGGCAGGTGCTGGCCCTTGTCTCCGATCCCAGCAAAGACGGGAGCCGTGATGTGGGCCTGCTCCTCCAGGCGGCGGAAACCATGGCGGCCCTGAAGGAGGATTTGTTGCCTCTCTTTGGTCTGTTGCGGATCTGGTTGCGCGATCTGCTGGTGGCCGGATTTCCCGCTCAGGCCGGGCGGGAGCGGGACGAGGGGGATGGGGATTTGCCGGAAATCAATGGGAAGTGCTGGAATTCCCGCCAGCTTTTTGATAAACTGGAGGCCATAGACCAGGCCGAAAAAGAAGTTGGTCGAAACTGCAACCGGACTCTCGTCTGCGAGGTGCTGCTTTTTCAATTGCAGCAATAACCGGCAGAGACAAATCAGAAGAACAAAGAGAGAAGATTGCCGGGCTGTCTGGTGATCGATTCTGTGTCCGATATCCTTACTCAGAACTCAACATTTACCCCCATATATTCATGGTACAAGCTCAGGACGACAAGAGAGACGAAGAGGCCCAGGGCGAAGAAGAGCAGGTTTTCTTCTATCGCGTCTGTTTTCGCAAGAATGGCCAGGAGGTCACGGCATCTTCGGATATCCCGGATCTGAAGGCCCGCGAGGTGGTGATGGTGAAGACCGATCATGGCGCGGAGCCGGCAAGGGTGGTGAGCCGGGCCCCTTCCTGCCCGGGATGTGAAAAGGTCCGCCGGGCCCCGCACACCCTCACCAGACGGGCCAACCAGGAGGAGGCGGGCCGCTATGCCAATATTGATGCCTGGGAGAAAACGGCCTTCCAGGCCTGCAAGGTGTTGATTGAACGGCACAAATTGGCCATGCGGCTGACCCGGGCGGAGCGGTATTTTAACGGCAGCAAGATTGTTCTCTATTTCACTGCCAATAATCGCATTGATTTCCGGGATCTGGTCAAGGATCTGGTGCTGGAGTTTCATACCCGGGTGGAGATGCGGCAGATGGGAGTCCGCCATGAGACCAGGATGCTCGGCGGCCTGGGTGCCTGCGGCCGCGAGTTATGCTGTTCCGTCTTTATGGAGGAGTTTGATTCGGTGTCCATCAAAATGGCCAAGGAGCAGGATCTGCCCCTCAACCCCACCAAGATATCAGGGGTCTGCAATCGTCTGCTTTGTTGTCTGACCTATGAATACTCCACCTACCGGCGCGAACGCAAGGGGATGCCCAAACCCGGAAAACGGATCAAGATTGGTGAGGAGATCTTCCTGGTGAAACGGCAGAATCCTTTGCAGCAGACCCTCCAGGTCAGTGATCACAAAGGGGAGGGGCAGGTGTTGACGAGAGAGCAGTGGCAAAACTGTGAACTGGTCAAAGTGGAAGAGAGCGGCAGGAAGGAAAAGAAGTGATGACGACCTATATAACGACCCCCATCTATTATGTGAATGCCGAGCCCCACCTGGGACATGCCTACACCACCATCGTCGCCGACACCTACAGCCGGTTTCGCCGATTGTGCGGCGAGGATGTGCGTTTTCAGACGGGAACCGATGAGCATGGTGACAAGATTGCCGAGGCCGCGGCCAGGGAGCAGGTATCACCCCCGGAATATGTTGATCGGATCAGCGCCCTCTATAAAAAGAGCTGGCCGCTGTTTGATATCGCCCCCGATACCTTTATCCGCACCACCGACGCCGTTCATATCCAGACCGTGCAGCGGGTCTTGCAGCAGGTGTACGATCAGGGGGATATCTATTTCGGTGAATATTCGGGATTGTACTGCAAGGGCTGCGAGCGTTTTCTCACCGAAAAGGAGCTGGTGGGCGGGAACTGTCCCGATCACCAGCGGCCGCCGGAGCAGATCACCGAACAGAATTATTTCTTCCGCATGTCCCGCTATCAGCAGGCCTTGATTGATCATATCCATGCCCATGCCGATTTCATCAGCCCCGAGCGGTACCGCAATGAAGTCCTCTCTTCCTTGAGTGAACCCCTGGAGGATCTCTGTATCTCACGGCCCACCGCCAGGCTGACCTGGGGGATTCCGCTGCCATTTGATTCCCGCTTTGTCACCTACGTCTGGTTTGACGCCCTGATCAACTATCTCACCGGAATCGGCTATCCCGACGGCCCGTCCTTTGCAAAATACTGGGGCGCGGCGGAACATGTGATTGCCAAGGATATCCTCAAACCCCACGCCATCTACTGGCCGACCATGCTCCTGGCCATGGGCCTTCCCCTCTACCAGCGCCTGCATGTGCATGGATTCTGGAATGTGGGGGATGTGAAGATGTCAAAAAGCATCGGCAACGTGGTGCGGCCGGGGGCACTGGCGGCGGAATACGGGGTCGATACGGTGCGCTATTTCCTCCTGCGGGAGATGTCCTTCGGCCTTGACGCCTCCTTTACCCCCACCGCCATTGTGACCCGCAACAACTCTGATCTGGCCAATGATCTGGGCAATCTGTTCAGCCGCTCCCTGGCCATGCTGGAGAAATATAGCTCAGGTCTGGTTCCGGCTCCGGGCATCGCCTTGGACATTGATAAGGCCCTGACCCGAACGGCGTTGCAGATGCTGTCCGGGTATCACGAGGAAATGGCGCGCTTCCAGTTTCATCGGGCCTTGCAGGGCGTCTGGGAGCTGATCAGCCATGCCAACAAGTACATTGTTGGCACCGAACCCTGGACCCTGGCCAAGGATCCCGCCCAGGAGGCGCGGCTGTCGGCGGTGCTCTATAACCTGGTGGAATGCCTGCGCCTGCTGACCCTGGTGCTGCGCCCGGTGATGCCCCGGACCAGTGCCAGGATGGCCGCCGGACTGGGGCTGGAAGATGATGACCCGAGGATCAGCAACTTCCCGCAAGGGGCCCGATGGGGACTGAGCAGGGCGGGTACGAAGCTGCACAAAACAGAGTCCCTCTTTCCCCGAGTCGAGACCCCGGTGCAAGGGCAGGTCGCTGTCACCCCTGGCGGCGCTGATTGCGCGAGGCAGGCAGCCCCTGCCCAGGGGAAAAAAAAGGTCAAGGGGACAGACGCGGAGGTCGGTGTCATTGATTTTGCCCAGTTTCAGCAGGTTGATCTGCGGGTGGCCGAGGTGGTGGCGGCGGAGCGGATCGTTAAGTCAGACCGCCTGTTAAAATTGACGGTCAAGGCCCCCGAGGAGCGAACCATTGTCGCCGGCATTGCCCAGTATTACACCCCGGAGGAGATGGTGGGACGCCTGCTCCTCATCGTCGCCAACCTCGAACCGGTGGAGTTGATGGGGGTGCAATCGGAGGGTATGGTCCTTGCCGCGAGCACGGTGGTGGATGGGAAAAAACGGCTGGTGCTGACCACGGTCAGCGCTGAGGTGGCGGCGGGCAGCAAGGTGGCGTGAAGCAAAGATCAATGACGAATCAGGAATTCTACGCTGAGGAATTCCCGGTTTTGCTATCTGGAATTTTGCGGACATAAGGGGGCGAATGCTCTTTTCTGTTACCAGACCGCGTCGAAAGAGAGGAAAAAATGAGTATTTTATTACGGTATTTCAGAAGGAGAAAATGATATGTTTGTGGTGAATAATTTCATGATGGCCATTGCCCAGTTGCTTGATTTTCTGTTTTCCGTCTATATGTGGATTATCATCGGCAGGGCCGTGATCTCCTGGGTGAATGCCGACCCCTACAATCCCGTTGTCCGGTTTTTGTATGAGGTCACGGAGCCGCTGTTGAGCCGCATTCGCAAAATGATCCCCTTCAATATGGGCGGGATTGATTTTTCGCCCATGATTCTGATCCTGGTGATCATGTTTTTGCAGAGTTTTCTGGTCAAGACGCTCAAGCAGATGGCCATGGCCTTCGGCTGATGGAAAAAAAAGTGGGCCTGGATGTTGATGGAGAGAGGGTGTTTGATGGAACCGTTAATCGTTTGCCACGCGAGAGGGGAAGAGTATGATGACCACGCCACAGATTATTAAAGATCAGGAATTTCAGGTTAAATTCAGAGGCTATGATCCCCTTGAGGTGAAGGCCTATCTGGATGAGCTGGCCGAGGAATTTTTTGAGTTGCAGGAACGCTGCCGGCTTCTGGTGGAGGATCTGCAGGTCCTGCATGAGCAGCGGACGGAAGTGGAGCAGCAGAAGGCTGCCATTGAGGCCGGTGGCGCCGAGGCCCTGAAAATGGTGGAGGATTTGCGCCAGTCGGGCCTGCTCACCGAACAGAAGTTTGCGGTGCTGGCCAATGAGGCTGAGAGCTTGCGCCACAAGATCATCAGCCTTGAACGGGATAAACAGGAGCAGGCCGGGGCCATGACTGCCCTGGAAGCGACGCTGCACAAGGCGGAGGAGGCGACACTGCGGGAAAGGGCCGAGAAGGAGGCCCTGGGGCATACCATGGCCCGGATGGAAGAAATGCAGCGCGAGGCCAAAAAGGACGAGGTGGATTTCCGATCCACGCTGGCGGTGGCCCAGCAGTTTTGTGATTCGATGAAGCAGAAGAGTCAGCAGGAGGCCAGTGCCCTCATTGAGGCGGCAAAGGCCGAGATCGAGGCCATCCGCGAGGCGGCGAACCTTGAACTTGCGCGGCTGCCCGGGGAGATCAGGGCCTTGCGGGAGAAACGGGAGGAGGCGCGCCGGATCCTGCGCGCCACCCTGGAATCGTACCTGCAGAATCTGGATATCTTTCCCGACGAGCAGGAGGAGCGCAGTCCCTGGCAGGACAGCGATGATCTGTTCCGGAAGAGGCAGATCCTCGAAGATGGAAGCCTTGCCCCTGAAGATGGCGGCTTCGCCCCCGATGGCGGGGGACCAGACGGGGCGGCTGGCTCTTCACCGGCGGGGGAATCCGAGCTGCTGTCGGTCTTTGACGGTGAGGACTCTGAGAATGACGACGGAGATGCCAGGAGGATCTGATGGCCGGGGGGCCGTCGGCTGAGTGGCGCCCCTTACTTTCCAGCTTCCCTGAGAATCATGGCCTTTCTCTCGTGTCTGCCGGATGGCAGGACCCTGCTTGCCGTCCATGTCCAGCCCCGGGCCTCCCGTACCGGTTTGATCTGCATTCATGATCAGGCCGTCAAGCTGGCCCTCACCTCCCCGCCCGTGGACGACGCCGCCAACAAGGCGCTGGTGGTCTTTTTTTCTTCTTTTTTCAAGATTCCCCGGCAGCAGGTGATCCTCCATCGAGGCCGGCAGTCACGCCGCAAACTGGTCATTATCGAGGGACTTTCGGAAGAGCTGATCCGGGCCAGGATCCTGGAAGGGATTGCCGGCAGGGATGGAGGCCATTCAGGCTAGCGGTGGCTAGGCAAGGGAGTGGTCAGGGAATGGTTTCGGGAAAACAAGGGGCAAAAGAGCTGGAAATGAAAAAATATGTGATCGGAAACTGGAAGTGTCATAAGGACGAGGACGAGGCAAGGATCTGGCTGACTGAATTTGCCGGGCGTTACCGTCCGCTGCCAGGCCTGGAGATCATTCTCGCGCCATCCTTTCTCTGTCTTCCCGGGCTCGCGCGCCAGGTCCGGGAGCTGGGGCTTGCCGGTTTTTCCCTGGCCGCCCAGGATATCTCCCCCTTTCCCAAAGGCTCCTATACCGGCGCGGTGGCGGCGGATATGGTGAAAGGTATGGCCGACTTTGTCATAATCGGCCATGCGGAACGACGGAACTATTTTCACGAGACCTCGCAGGACGTGGCGAATAAGGCGCGCGAGGCGGTGGATACGGGATTGACGCCCATCATCTGCGTCGATCAGCCCTATGCCGTATCCCAGCTCCAGGCCATCAGCGACATTGACAGCAAGGAGATGATCATTGCCTACGGTCCGGTGGACGCCACCATGACCAGAAGCCCCGAACCGCCGGCCCGGGCCGCAGAGACGGCGCGCTCCATCCTTCGTATCCGGCCCGGCCTGCCGGTGGTGTATGGCGGCTCCCTGGACCCCGCCCATGTCAAAGAGTATCTGCTGATCCCCGAGCTTGCCGGGATATTTGTGGGGGAGGCCAGTCTTGACGTGCATTCGTTTCTGGCCATCTGCGAACAGGCGGTAAGGTGAATGGATTGGGTGTTTTCGAGTGCGCGGATACGGCGCGGCAGCGCCATGGTCATTGCCCTTCGGGCCTGACGGTAATGAGCGTGATCGTTCAAAATCAGGAGTAGCTCCATGCATCCAGAAGAAATCATTGATGAAATATGCAAGAGGCTGGACGGGTTGTATCCGAAAACACGCTGGGGTGAGTTGTCCCTGTTTTACAATCCCGGCGAGGTACTTCCGCACGGAGTTTATTTTTGCACCATCAAAAATCACGATGGCGAAAATGACAGGGCCTCCAATCTTGACCGTGAAGGTGTTTTCAGGCTGGCAATGGGGCTGACTCCAAAGACCTACCTGCGTCTCTTCGGCCCCAGACCAGCCCGCCCCGCCAGGGGTGGTGTCGTGGACATAGCCTGCGACTTTACCCTGTTGAATGTGTTGATGCCCCACCCCATTTATGCCTGGATGGGCTGGGCGCAGCTGCTCAACCCCAGCCGGGAGCGTTTCGAGGCCATATTCCCTCTTATTGCAGAGGCACATAAGGCGGCGGCAGTGAAATTCAAGAAAAAGACTGCGATCAGGTTCATCAACCAGGCTCATTAAAGCGCGCCGCTTCGTTGAAGCGTTCAAGAGGCGAAAACCGCAAGAAAACTCCATGGACAGACCACCCCTCCGCCGTCAGGCCATCCGTAGAATCCTGATCCTCCTGTCGTTCATCGCCTTTCCGGTGACGATGAACTACTTCTCGCCCTACCTCATCGTCGAGAGCGCCTTCCAGGGCATCGTCAACGGCAGCCTCATCGTCTTCGCCTCGATGTTTGTAAGCTCCCTTGTCGTTGGTCGTCTCTGGTGCGGCTGGATGTGCCCGGCGGCGGGATTACAGGAGCCCCTTGTGCCGGTGAACGGGCGGCGGGTTGGCCGGCGGGCGGGTCTGGTGAAGTGGTTTATCTGGGTGCCGTGGATGGGTCTCGTGCTCTTGGCTGTGGCGCGGGCGGGTGGATACACCTCTTTTGACCCGCTCTATGGCACCGTTGCCGGCATCTCGGTGGCGGGCGACGCCCATCGTCCCGTCATTGCCGCCTATGCCGTCTATTTCATCGTTGTTCTCCTCTTTTTCGGCGTGGCGATGCTGCTCGGGCGGAGGGGCGGCTGCCATGCCCTGTGCTGGATGGCTCCGTTTATGATTGCCGGACGCTCGGTACGGAACCTGTTTGCCTGGCCGTCGCTGCGGCTGATCTCCCACCCACCGGCCTGCACCCAGTGCGGAACCTGCACCTCGGTGTGCCCCATGAGCATAAACGTCCAGGCCATGGTGGCCCGCGGCGGGATGGAGAACATCGACTGCGTGCTTTGCGGGAGCTGCGTCGATTCCTGCCCGAACAGGGTTATCCGCTATTCGCTGAGCGCGGGCAGGTAGACGTGCCCTTTCTGTGGACACCAGCATCTTTTTTAGTGCCTTACAGATTATTTTCTTGTTTTTTTTGCAAGAAAATAATCTGCTAAAGGCACTTATCCCGTTTATCAGGGTTAGTGCCTTACTCCTGAAAGTCTGTCAAAAAAAACAAGAAAAAATTTATTCTATCTTGCAATCATAGAACAGCAAAGACTTTGCAGTCGATTGGAGTGTTCATGAATATTTTGAAAAATCTGGGTTGCGGGCTTGTTGCCCGCGTTAGTGACTTACTACAGCTCATTTTCTTGTTTTTTTTCAAGAGAATGAACTACGAAAGGCACTTATCCGTTCATCGGGGTTAGAAAAAATTGTTGAGAGTTGCGCCCCTCGCTGACAATTCTCACGCTTGAGACGGATAAGTTCGTCGCGCACCTTGATAAACCCCCTCTCAATGAGTGCTAGGACCTCGACGGCCTTCCCGGTGGAGTTGTTCCGGGCAAGCTCTTCTAGTTGAGTGCATAGTTCGACCAATGCGGTTGCCCCGAGATTGGCGCTGCCTGACTTGAGACCATACGCAAGGTCGGGGATCCGGTGGATATCGCCTTGCTCCAGGGCTTGTCGCATAAAATTGTGCAGATCTGCAAAGCTCTCGATGTAGGTATCGATAGTCTTTTCAAGCAGGTGCGGATTCCCGGAATGCTGGCGTTCGATGATGGCGTCGATATATTCTCTGTTGATAATCTCGGAATTGTTTTTAACCGATGGTGAAGGACGGGGCGCTTCCGCTTGCAGGGTAATGTCTGGGTGAGTCGCCTGTCTGTTCATACCAAGCCAGGCGAGTAAAATTTGATGCAGTTGACTCAAGCTGAAGGGTTTGGCAAGGTAATCGTCCATGCCGGCATTCAGGCATTTTTCCCGGTCACCCAGAAGGGCGTTGGCGGTAAGCGCGACAATCTTTGCTTTCGGATGGTCCATGGCCGGGTTTCGGGTGGATTGCTGCTGTTCCTGCTGCCGGATAATCCGTGCCACCTCGTATCCGTCCATTTCCGGCATCTGGCAATCGAGCAGGACCATATCGTATTTGTATTGAGCCATCGCTGACAGGGCATCTCTGCCCGATCCCACCATGGTCACCTTGCAGCCAAATTTACTGAGCATTTCCAGACACAATTCCTGATTAATACTGTTATCCTCCACAAGCAGAATGTGGGCCCAGCTGAACTGCTTGGGGATAACGGGCTGGAGTTGCAGTGCTTTCTCAGATGCCTCTTCCGGCAACTCGGATTGGCAGATGCCCAGACGCACAGTGAACCAGAACGTGGATCCCTTGCCCAGGTGACTTTCCACTCCCATCGTCCCTCCCATCAGCTCGGCAAGTTGTTTGGCAATGGCAAGGCCCAATCCGGATCCTCCGTATTTGCGGGTTGTCGAAACATCGGCCTGGGTGAAGCGGGTGAAGACATCGGGCAGATTTTCCTTGGCTATGCCGATACCGGTATCTTTTACCTCACAACGGAGAATGATCGAGTCATGCGCCCGTTCCCTGATCATGAGTGATACGGAAATGCTGCCCTTGCTGGTGAACTTCACCGCGTTGGAAAGCAGATTGTTCAGTATCTGGTTGAATCGGGAGGCATCGCCGACAAGGGTTGAGGGGACATCCTGGCCGATGTGGGATATCAAGGAAAGCCCTTTCTGTTTGATCCGGGTAGTGACGAGGTCAAGGGATGATTGAACCACTTGGCGGGTTTGAAACTGCACCATTTCCAAATCGGTTCGGCCAGCCTCTATCTTGGAGAGATCAAGGATATCATTAATAATCTCCATCAACATCTGCCCGGAATTATAGATGGCGGTCGCATATTTTTGATGACGTGGAGATAAGGCCGCGTGGCTCATCAGTTCACTCATGCCGATGATGCCGTTCAGGGGAGTCCTGATTTCGTGGCTCATATTTGCAAGGAACCGCGACTTCGCGTAATTGGCCGCTTCTGCCTCCACAAGCCGCGTTCTCAGCAGAAGGTTCTTGGTGTTGGCTCGGAAGATATACAGGGAACCACAGGCCACACAGAACGACAGCAGCGCGAGGGCAGAAGGAATGCGCCACGGGGAGCTGAATCCCTCGACCTCCCTTGCCGGGATAATTGCGGTGAGCGATAAGGAGGTATCCGCTATGGGAAGGCGTAGGGCAACGTTATGGGACGTGCCTTCTGGATTGTCCACTCTAAAGTGGTGGAATGTCGGATTCTGTAAAGATGATGATTGCAGCAGAGATGCCAGGGTTTCCGTTAAGGGAGTCTTGTCCTTGATGCCGATAAGATCACTGTTTCTGTCAAGGAAATAGACCCTCTGATCTCCAACCGACGATTTTGTGACATAGTGCTTATACAGCGTGGTGTTGGAAAGGGTTGCGACCAGGTGACCGGCATAGGATTTCTTAAAAAAAATGGGCAGATCGATTTCCACTATTGTTGTGTCGCTATCACTTACGGTGTTCAGTGAGACCTCGTTTTTTATATTTGGGACCTTACGGAAGTCCTTTTTCCTGATCAATTCCCCGGTATTTGCCAGAATATCGCCATTGGCATCATAAAGGGCGATGGCGGTGAAGATCTCGTCGCCGCTTATTTTTCTGTTTGTGACAAAATATTTGAAGTATGTGGAAATATCAATCAGGCTGGTTCCCAGTCCGTATTCCATGGACATCCCCAACGCCTTGTTCTCGAAGTAAACGGCAATCTCGCGAGCATCGGCCAGATAATATAAATCATTTTTCCGTTCATCCAGAAAATGTTCAATGGTATTGACATGTTTTGAAACATCCTGGCGCAACTGCTCAATGAGTGAATCCTGGAGTCGAACCTGGGTGCGATAGCTGTTCACAACGATAAAAACAAGATACCCCACAAACAGGAGAGTGACCAACAGACCGGCAATGCTCCAGTTTTTCTGAAACTGGAGCATTGCCGGTCTGTTGAATGTGTTGATGATCTTCATTGGAGGGATCTGCCCGTTTTATTCAAAGAAGGCTGGATAATAACTTGGCGCTGAAGGATAATATTTTGTCACTATCTGAAGGTAGATCCCATTCATTTTACACTGTTCAAGAAAGGCATTGAACGCGGCCAGCAGTTCAGGCGAATCTTTGGCAAAACCTGCTCCCATCTTCTGGACGGGAGAAAGCGGCCCGATAATTTTGAGTTTTCCGGGGTTTTTTTTCAGGGCCAGCATGGCATCGGGCATTTCCAGGACGGCCAACTCGGATTCACCTTTGACCACCGCTGCTGAGAGATCATCCAGAGCGCCGACGAAGTTCCTGGTTATTGCTCCTTCTTCCGACAGGTTATAAAGATCTGGATCGAGACAGGTGTTTTTCACACCCAGACAGATTTTGCCACGAGTCAGTTTCTTGGTATCGGCTATATCCTTGTTCATGTTGTTTGAAGGTTTGATCGGTTCAATTTTTGAGCCTGCCTCGGCGACAAGGACAATCTGGGTGGGGAAGGTTGGGGTTGAGAAATTCACTACTTTCTCCCGCCAGGGAAGAATGGTAAAGCCATTGGCAACGATGTCACCTCGAACTGGGGTACTTTCCAGAAGCTCGACGTTGTTCTCCCTGATCTTGACCTTACGGCCAACAAGATCTGATATGACAGTTTCCCATGAACTTTTCACATACTCGTAATTCACTCCGATATGTTCGGCGAAGAGTTGGACCAGCTCCATATCCATTCCGTCGCCACTGCCGGTGACAAAACTCCCGTAAGGAACGCCGATATGACGGAGAACACCTTCTTTTTTGATCTCGTCAAGATCGCGGCCATGGGCTGGAGTTGTGGTCCCCCCCGTGGAGAACACGCAGCAAAAAAAGAGGGTTAAAACGAGATATGTGGTTGCTTTTATTTGACTCATGCGGGGCCCCTTTTTGACTTCGCGGATTCAAATTGCAAGTGGAACATTTGATTCAAGCTCCAGAAAAAAATGCCCAGGAGAATGAAGTTCCATGGCTTGAGCCCATACTTTGAACTCAGGCGTAATCAGTGATCATTTCGATTATATCTGGATTCAATTTTATGAAAAAAATCAGGGAAATAGTATGATACGTTGGGATAATATTTTTTGATGAGACCTTCATAAGTGCCGTTTTTTACTATTTCAAGGAAATACGCATTGAACTCATTGCGCAGGTTTGGTGCATTTTTGGGGAATCCAACTCCCATGAGCTGATTTTGGGAAATGGGGCCCAGAATCTTGATCTTGCCCGGCCATTTTTCCAGTGCAATGAGCGCATCGGGGACATCCAGGATTGACATTTCGGAATCGGAATTGATCAGGTAAGGGCCTATTTCATTGAGGTTGCCATTATAGATGATGACCGTGGCCCCGTCGGCTTCCAGGTTGTAAAGACCGGGGTCAAGGCATGTCTTGGGCAGCGTCAGCACCTTTCTGTTGTTCATCAGGGCCCTGGTGTTTTTGACATCAGTGGCCTCATTATTGGAAGGGTGAATTGGCTGGAGGGGTGAGTCTGCCCGGGCTATCAGCCATATTCTGCTCGGGAAGGTCGGTTCAGAGAAGTCAATGACCTCTTCCCGCCAGGGGAGCAGGGTGAAGCCGTTGGCAATAAGATCACCTTGAATTGGTCTGTCTTCTCCCAGAACGGGATGACCGTTGACCATTGTTATTTTTTTGCCGATCAGATCCTCGACAACGGTTGACCAGTCTGCCGGGACATACTTGTACCGCACACCAAGGTGCCTGGCAAAACCTTGAATAATTTCAACATCCATCCCGTCGTCACTGCCGGTAACAAAATTGGCATAGGGTATTCCGAGATGTCTGAGTACGCCCGCTGATTGTATCTCCTTCAGATCTCGACCGGATGCTGGAGCTGATCCCAAAAAGAGGAGCAGAAGCAAGGTGAAAAGGAGGAGTCCCATTGGATTCTTCATATGACCTCCGGGGTGATTTGCAGTTTAGCTCCATCCTCATCGTCTCTGCCTGAGCAAGAAGAGCACAAGACAAGGCAGGCAGGTGCCCTCTGGAGTTTGTTATAAAAAAGCGTACTTAGTTTGAGGTCGGTCGTCAAGAGAGGACAAATCGGTCAGCCTTTTTTTTGCTTCGGGTTCAATTACGCGCAATGACTGGTGGAGACATGGAGTCGATTTTATTTTTGTATTCTCAGGTGGTTGGAGAAGAATTTGCGGTATTGTGGAATTTTTATGCGATTGCTGTCGAGACCGGCAAGGTTGATGAAAAACAAGCTCAGTTTTCAATGTCTCCCCGAGTCCTTGCATGGGAGCGTGATCACTCCAATGGACCTCGCCGCCCATGGAAGGGGAAATTTGTTTCCCAGGCCTTTTTATTTTTCCGGAAATTGAAAGGGCGGGCGCTTGGCCTTTCGTCGGATCCAGTTCAGGCCATGCTGGATAGCCGGGCGATGGATGAGCAGGTTCAACATTTTCTGGCGACCGGGAATATCGAGGAGGGAAATCCCGATAAGGATGGTGAGCAGCCCCTGGCCGGGGAGAAAGAGCATGATGAATCCGGCAAGACAGAGGAAGCTCCCGAGGCCGTTTCTGATAATCTTGATCATCAGGGCGATGGCTGGATGCCGCCGGTGCCGCTGTTCGACAATTTTGTCATGGATCAGAAAATAGGTGGCAGAAGCCCTGGAGACAAGGAAGGGAATGAGCAGCAGGCTGACCAGAAAGGTTCCTGCCGAGAGCAGACCCATCCACTCCAGGAATGTGGTGAAGGAGATGTGAAAAGGCATGGTGGTCATGGTGCAAGCGGCTGCAAACCGATACGAACCTGATTCCCCGCAATCTCGGAATTGCCGAGGATGGTTTTTTCCTTGATGGTGACCCGTTTCGAGGCAATCCCCAGATTGCCTGTCAGAAAGTCATAGATCTGCAGGGCCCGTTCCTGGGCCAGATCGTGGAGCATGGAGTCAGGGACGTGTACCGGTTCGGCCGCGAGGATGGCGGGCGGGGCATCCCGAGGGCCCAGATTTTCTTCGATAATCCTTCCCTGCGCCGGGATCTGGGGAGGCTTGCCGGCAAGGTCCTGCTGCTTCTGTTTCTGTTTTTTCTGCCATTCCTGGAGCCTCTGCTCATTTTTCTGAGCGGTTCGGCTCTTTTCCTTTTGCTCAAGCTCATTCTGGATGGCGGCCCGGTCCCGGACGGGGTCGGCCATGCCGGTGAGGAGCAGGCCCAGCCGTGGATGCCGGGTGAGCAGGTCGGCAAACCGGCGCAGGATTTTTTCTCCGCTGGCCTTGCTGTGCGACTCTCTGGTTTCGGGATGGTCCGGATTGTCTTTGTCGGTGTCAGTGGCCAGGGTGCTTTGGCCGGGCGGAAAAAGGATCTGCCGGCTGTGCTCCAGGTCGATAAATTCCGGGCCGGTGAGCAGAAGCGGGGAGATATCGGCCTTGATGATCAGGGTCTGGAAGGCGGCAAGGGCCAGGTCCAGCAGGGACTGGGAGCTGCTGTCGGGCAGGGGGACGATGAGTTTTATCTGGTCCTTTTCATCGCTGAGCAGGGCCAGGGGGAGGGCGGCGACGGAGCGCGCGGAGGCGGGTTGGAGGCCGGTGAAAAGAAAACCGGCCTCGCCCTGTTCTTCCCCCTTGTGCCGCTGACGGGTGAACAGGAGCGTGACGCTGCCGGCCCCGGGATTGATGTCCAGGAGGGGCTCGATCTGGGGCGTCAGGGCGCTCAGGGGCAGGCCGGTGATCTCCAGCCTGGTGCTGATTTCCTCCGGGCTGCGAAAGTCCGTGCTCCCGGACAGGGTGAAGGGCGCCGTCTCCAGCAGTCCGGACAGGTCATAGGTGCTGCCTTGATTCTGTTCCGGGGAAGTGCTGATGCTGCCCTTAAGATCGGTGATGGCGGGTGACCAGGGCGGGTGGAGGGAGTGGTCGTTGAGGGTGACCGTGCCCTGTTCAAAGCTGATTTTTTTGATGCGCAAAATTTCCTGATTGCCGCCCTCCTCCTGCTTCTCCGGGGAATTGCTGGCGTTTGCATGGGCCGGGACCGGGGCCAGCAGATCCCGAAGAAAACTGCCGATCTGTGAGCCGGGGCCAGGGCCGTCCGCCTGTTTTTGCCAGGTGCAGAGGGGGGTGTCCAGGACCAGCTCGTCCATGCCCAGGCGCAGTGGTCTGGACTTGATACTGATGTTGGTCAGCTCCGCCTTGAGGGCACTGAGGCCGGGACCTGCCTCGTCCCTTCGAAAGAGGACTGAGCCGAGTTGGAGGCTGCCGCTGAAGCTTGATTCGGGATAGCGGTAGGTCCCCTGACCATGGATGATGGCGCGGCCATGGCGAAACAGGGGCGCGTCCGGGAGCCAGGGGCTGAGATGCTCGGCATTGATGGCGGCAAGGGTCAGGGAGAGCTGGGCCCGCGCAGGATGGAGGGCAACCAGGCCCTCGGCCCGGAGCGTCCCTGACTCACCGAGAATGGTGCTGCATTCAAAATTCTTCTGGCCGTTGCCCTTGCGCCCAAGCTCGCTCGCCTTTATGCGCAGCTCCCTGAGGTGCAGGGGCGCGGCCTTGTCCCTGGCCGGCAGCAGGGTGGCGCTGCCGGAAAAATCAAGACCTTGCACCAGCGGCGGCCCGGAGCTGTCCGCGAAACGGGAGAAAAGCGGCGGGAGCTGATCCTGGCGCAGGGTCAGGGCAGCCCCGGCCAGGGAGATGGTGCCCAGATCGAGGTCCTCGCCCCTGCGTCCGGCACCTTTGATCTGCACGGTTCCGGCGCTGAGCCAGGGCTGCTTGTGGTCATGGAGGATCAGGTCCTGGGCCGTGATGGCGGCATCGCTCACGGTGATTCGTCCGGGGTTCTTGGGATCGGGGCCGGGCTCAAAGCTGAGGTGGCCGGAGAAGTCGGCAAGGCCGGCGGCATCAGCGCTGGTATCCACCAGCCCCATCAGGCCGAAGATGGTCCCGGCGGAAAAGGCCTGCAAGCGCAGGGTCCCCGCTGGAATTCCGCGGTCGTTCAATGTCCCCTGCCAGCTCAGCGCCGCACCGGTCTTCTGCTGGGTGCCGCTGGCGGAAAACGTGCCCTGTTCCCCGTTCTGATCGCCGTTGCTGGAAAAATTTGTGAGGGCAAGCTGAATGGATGTCCAGGGGGCGGAGGCGGGGGATTGCTGCTGATCCTGTTCCGTCACGAGTTGCAGGGTTCCGTTGTCGATGGAGAGGGTCTGCACCGCGAGCGGCCGGGATGGGCTGGATGAACCGGTGTCGTCAGCGGCCTTGCTCCAGAGTGCGGCGAGATCCCTGGTGAACCGGGCCGGAACGGCAGAGAATTGAGGCTCCAGAATGTGCACAGCGCGCAGGAGCAGGCCGCCTTCCAGGGCTTGCAGGCTGCCATTGATCTCCATGGCCGGGGCATTCATGGTCAGGGTCTTTTCCCGGTTGGTCAGTTCGATGCCGCTGGTGGCAAGATCAAAATCAATGGTCAGGCGGCCGCCGGGGCGACTGCCGGTTTGCCGGTCTGGAATAAAGGAGATTGTAAGGGAGCCGTTTCCCTTGCCGCTGCTGAGGGTGAAGGGCAGAGATCGGGGAAGATAGGCAAAGTAGAGGGGCAGGTCGAGATTGTTGATATGGAAGGCAAGGCTGGTGGCAAGCCCACTTCCTTCGGCCTTTCCGGTCATGGCGGCCTCGCCGCTGAGTTCCACCGGGCTGCCGTTGATGATGGCGGAAAAGTGGGGACGGATCTGTTCCCCGGCGGCAACGGCGGAGTTGGAGAGGGAAGGAAGATCCAGCTTGATCTCTTCCACCCGGTGTTTTTTTCCGGCCAGACGGTCGTCAAAGAGAATGGTGCTGTCGCTGATCCGGATATTGTTGAGTGAGAAGGGCAGGGCAGCGGGGGCTTCGGTGCCGGGGTTCTGGACGGGGGCGGGCAGGTTGTAGGATCCATCGGGATGACGGATGAGGGAGACGGTGACGCCCCGCAGATCCAGGCGGGTGCAGGAAAGGTCCTGGCCCAGCAGGGAACTGAACTTGAGATCCATGGCAAGATGGGCAATCCGGACCAGGGGGGCCGGGGCAGGCGAGGATTGGCCGGCCTGACCGGCCTGGCCGCCCTCTCCGGAAAACACGCTGGTGACATCGCTGAGCTCAAGACCCAGGGTAAAGGGGTTAAAGCGGGCCTTGCCGGCCCTCAGCCCCATATTGCTTCTCTCCTGGAGGGCGCCAGAGAGATGGCCGGTGACCAGGGCGGGCCCGAAGAGGAAGCCGCCGGCGCCATAGATAAGGAGCAGAAGGAGGGCAATGGCGACTGCGATCCCCCATGGTTGTATCCTTTGCCCATCCCGCAGCGGCTTGCCGGACTGGGGGCGTTGCCCCGGTTTTGGCCGTCTCTGCCGAGCCTGGGGCCGTTTTCGGGGAGTGGCCGGATCAGGTTGAATGGCAATGGTGCCGAATCGATCATCGGACATGATGGGTCAACGTGAACAGGGACGAAAGAAGGAGGATGAAGGTCTGAGACGATGGGGCGGAGTGGAGGTGCTTTTTTTCATGGGTCTATGAATGCGGTGCCGGGGTTGACGAGAGAATATGAATACTGTGTGCAAAATCAGTTTTGTCCAAAGTATATATTGAAAGAAGTCAAGACTATACTGTACA
>JACDZF010000335.1 GCA_013426795.1 Desulfocapsa sp.
AAGCGGCGCCCTTCCGCTTATTTTATTACGGCACCTTATGCCGCGTCCAGGAAAACAGCAATTTTTCAGCTGTTTCCCAGCGCGGCGTCACCCCTTATCCAGAGGGGAGGACAAAAGCGGTGCCCTTCCGCTTATTTTATTACGGCACCTTATGCCGCGTCCTGGAAAACAGCAATTTTTCAGCTGTTTCCCAGCGCGGCGTGGACCCTTATCCAGAGGCGAGGACAAAAGCAGCGCCCTTCTGCTTATTGTATTACGGCACCTTTCTGACAATGGACGGATAACAAAGGACTGAAGAATTGGAGTGGCGGGGGGAAGAGTTATTTGTGCGGACCGATTTTTCCTTTCAACTGCTGATACATGGCCTCTCCAATCCCGTTGCCTTTGCCGGCAGCACTGGTCTTGGCCATTTCCATGTCGAGCATTTCCCGGTAGAGCCCGTCGGCCATATCTTTTTCAAAAAGACCGCCGTCAGGAACGGTTTTACGCATCGCCTTGTGCATCTCCTGGACATAGATGGCCTCGAAATCCCGGCAGGACTGGCGCAGTGATTGCAGATCCTTGTTGCTGGATTTGGGGGTATTGGTGGTGGCAGTTCCGGGTACTCCCTGTAAATTCGACAAGTTCATCGGTTATCCTTTGGGGTTGAGGGCCTGAAAACTAGAGGACAACAAGTTCACCCTGCATCGCCCCGGCAGCCTTGATCGCCTGGAAGATGGCAATCAGGTCGCGCGGGGAGGCGCCGATGGCATTGAGGGCATCAGCCACAGCGCAGATATCAACTCCTTCCTTGACCACTATGATTTCACCTTGATCTTCGGTGACCAGGAGGGTGGTTTGAGGGACGACAACGGTCTGGCCGGGGGACAGGGGATTGGGTTGAAACACATTGGCCGATTCCTTGATGACGATGGAAAGATTGCCGTGGGAGACCGCCACCGTTGAAAGTCGCACATCCTGACCCATGACGATGGTGCCGGTGCGCTCGTTGATCACCACCCTGGCACTGTTTTCGACCTTGAGCTCGAGGGACTCAATTCTGGAGATAAAGGTTACGGGCTGCTCCTTGAATTCATCGGGAACAACCACGTTGACCGTGGTTGAATCGATGGGGATGGCCGTTCCCTTGCCAAAAGTGGAATTGATGGCGCTGCTCATATTGGAGGCGGTGGAAAAGTCCGACATCCGCAGCCGGTACGAGAGTTCGCCATCGTGGCCAAGGGCCACCGGTACGGCCTGCTCGATAATGGCTCCATTGGCAACACGACCAACGGTGGGATGATTTTTCTGGACCTTGGAAGCCTTGCCGCCAAAGGCAAAGGCGCCCACGGTCAAGGGGCCCTGAGCCACCGCGTAGACCTTGCCGTCCGGGCCTTTCAGGGCGGTCAACAGGAGATTGCCGCCGCCCAGACTTTTGGCGTCACCAATGGAGGCCACCTCAATATCAATGGCGGAGCCAGCCTTGCCAAAGGGAGGAAGGGAGGCCGTCACCATGACAGCGGCAACATTTTTCGCCTTGATTTTAGCAAAATCGGCGGGATTGACCGTGATTCCCTGACGAACCATCATATTATACAGGGCCTGACGGGTGAAAAGGACCTTTTGCAGATCATCGCCTGTTCCCGCAAGGCCGGTCACCAGTCCGTATCCAATGAGTTGATTCTCCCGTACACCACCTAACTGGGCGATATCTTTAATCCTGGTGGCACTGGC
>JACDZF010000049.1 GCA_013426795.1 Desulfocapsa sp.
ATTGCCTGGAAGAGATGTTTTTCCACAGACACTGAAAAATTGAGGGTATTCAACAAAAAATTTTACTTTGAAATTTTCATCTGATATGATTTCCTGAGTGATGCACCAGCGGCAAAGCCGTTGAATCCCCTTTCAAGCGCCAGATCCTTGCATTCCCACCTGGTGGGGGGTGGTGTGAACTCTGTTCGTGGTCCCTCGGTGGTCTCCTGTCCTTGCACCGTGAGCGGCTCAGGATTCTAAATTTCCCTCCTATTCCGATAATTGGCAAATGTTGTGATCCCACCGGCAGAGCTTGCCGGCAGGCCTTTGTATCAACGTTCCTTGTTCAAGGGCCATGGTTCATGGCGGATGAAACAGGGAGCACACTTCTCGTAATGAGAAAACCCACCACAAGGAGATTGTCATGTTTAAAAAAACAGTACTATTTGTGTTTGCCCTGTTTTTTTTCGTCAATGCCGCCTGGGCTGCCGTGAATATCAACAAGGCTGACCAGGCTGCACTGGAGGCATTGCCCGGAATCGGGGCCTCAAAGGCAGCTGCCATCATTGAATATCGCACCAAACACGGCAATTTTAAAACCAAGGAAGGGTTGCTCGAGGTAAAAGGAATTGGGCCAAAAGTCCTGGAATCAATTCAAAAAGATATTGAAATCTAGCACCTTCTCCCCAACGAACGCCTTGGATTGACTGCAACCCAGGGACGCCCTCATGGTCCACTCGGATCAGATCAACGAATGGGCCGGATTTTTTATCAAATCCGGCCCATTCCGCATCTTCCACTGACCCCACCCGTGATTCCCGAGGCGCCCTGTCTCTATGGTGGGTTATGCCTGGTTTCTCCAGCCTGGCGGGCAGGCCCCCCTGGAGTTATGAACATAAGGAATGGCCGAGATCGGAACACGATGGTGTCAACCCATAAACGAAAAAAAGAAGCATAGAAGAGATTGAAATCATTTATCTTTTTGTCACTGCACAGGAAGCAGTCGAAAATGGATGGGGGCCACACTCCCATTGCCTCCCGCGGCCCTGAAAATCTCAGGGAGTTTCCCCGAAGGAGAAAAATGCCCGGCCCAGATGCTCCAGAAGTTCCTACTCACTGGCCCCACCCTTAAGAGCGAGTAGGCACAAAATGAATAATTATTCAATTGACAAACATATCACGCTTCATTATAAGAATTTTTCTATACAATAATTTTGATAGTTTTCAATCAATCTGCTGAGGAAGTTTATCTATGGAACTCCAATTCACAGACTTTCTTTATCGTGACAATGTCCTTTGGATCACGGTCTTTACCTTAGGCGGCCTCGCCTTCGCCTTTGGCCCCCTCGCCATCGTCTATATCCTGATGCCACGCGGCACCCGTCAGTTTGAAAACAGAAACACGCAATTCATTGAATGCGGCATGGTCCCCATCGGAGACAGCTGGGTCCGTTATGGGGTCGTCTTTTTTCTGTACACCCTTATTTTCCTCGCCTTTGACGTCGATGTCCTTTTTCTGTTTCCCGTCGCCCTTGCCTACAACAATGAGATGTTTGTCTATAGAGATTTTGTTGAAATTGTTATCTTTGTTGGAATTTTATCACTCGCAATCGTCTATGCATGGATCAAGGGAGTATTCAAGTGGGAACGCAGAACATACCTTCACCGGTAGAACCGGTATCTTCACCCTTAGTTCACTTTGCCATTGCCGACAAACTGATTAATATCGGCAGATCCAACTCCTTATGGCCCCTTACCTTTGGATTGGCGTGCTGCGCCATTGAAATGATGGCGACGGGATGCGCGAGATTTGACATGTCACGCTTTGGAGCGGAAGTTTTTCGTCCTTCAGCGCGACAGGCCGACCTGATGATTGTTGCCGGAACCATCTCTAAAAAAATGCAGCCTGGCATCAAAACCCTCTACGATCAGATGTCTGAACCAAAATGGGTTATGGCCCTTGGGAATTGTGCCATCTCTGGTGGCCCCTTTGCCTTCGAAGGCCAATATGGCATTGTTCTGGGTGCAGATCAGTTTTTGCCGGTTGATATTTATGTTCCTGGATGTCCTCCCCGACCAGAGGCCCTGCTTCAGGGAATTATTGAGCTTGAGCACAAGGTCTCGGGCTGGAAGCGATGGAAAAATCCCGAGACGGTATAATTTTATTTATCCTGACTAGAACGGATCAGATATTTTATTTCGAAAGTTAGTTTTTACTCCTTTGGAGCCACAGGACATGATACTAGAAACAACCAGAGAGGCGCTGCAATCCCTGTTTGCCGAATCTGCCCCGGCAGTTGAAGTTGAAGCGGGAGCCCCCAGAGGCAACGGCGTTATCACCCGTGACTACAACGCGCATGGATACCATCTTGATGCCCTGGTCGATGCAGAGCAACTCCTGGCTGCCGTTCAAATCATTGATCAGGCTGGTTTTTTTATTGAAAGCATCACCGGTGTTGACTGGATCAAGGAAAATCAACTGGAGGTCATTTATGACTTTTCCCGTTATGATTTTGACGTTTGCCGCGTGGTCATCCGTATCCGAGTTCCTCGTGATCTGCCTGTCGTTCCCACAATTACATCGATATACGCCGGAGCAAACTGGCATGAACGGGAAACCCACGATTTTTTCGGCATCAAATTCGCGGGACATCCCCATCTCATCCCCCTGCTCCTTCCTGAAGATGCAGATTTTCATCCACTCTTAAAGGATTTTAAGGCATGAGCGCTCCAATTCAACTCCAACCGGGTGAAACATTCATCCTCAATGTAGGCCCCCAGCATCCAGCCACCCATGGTGTCCTCCGGGTCAAAATGGAAATGGATGGTGAGTATATCGTCAAGGCCGAAACCGTCCTGGGCTATGTTCACCGCATGCACGAGAAGATGGGCGAAAACAGAACCTATGCCCAGTATCTTCCCAACCTCAGCCGCCTGGATTATCTTGGCGCTCTCGGGTACACCCATGGTCATGTCCTGGTCATTGAGCGGGCGGCCGGGATCGAAGTGCCGGAACGGGCTGAGTATATTCGGGCCATCACCGTTGAACTCAATCGCCTGGCTTCACATCTCTTCTGGTTCGGGTGCTATGTCATGGATCTTGGGGGGTTCAGCCCTCTCATGTATGCACTTGAGGATCGTGAGTATATTCTCGATATGCTGGAGGCCGTAACCGGAGCAAGGCTGACCTATTGCTACTACCGCTTTGGCGGCCTCTACAACGATGTTGATGACGACTTTATTGAGGCGGCGAAACGTTTTATTCCCCGCATGCGCAAATCACTGAAAAAATATGCCGCATTAGTGACCGGAAATATCATCTTTCAAAAACGATTGGAAGGAATGGGCCCCATTTCTGCGGAAATGTGTCGTAAATACGGGGCGACCGGTGCGGTTGCGCGAGGATCGGGCATCAACTTTGATGTCCGTAAAAACGAGCCCTATTCCGTGTATCCAGAATTTGACTTTGATATTCCGGTCTATCACGAAGGCGACTCCATGGCTCGTTACAAAGTCAGAATGGATGAGATGGAACAGTCTCTCCGAATCATCGAGCAGGGACTGGCAAAATTGCCCGGCGGGCCGATCATGGCTGAAAAGAAGCCAAAAAATATCAAGCTCCCGGTGGGAGATTTTTACCAGGCCGTTGAAACGGCACGTGGCAGCTTTGGAATCAGGATTGTCAGTGATGGTGATAAAAACGCCTATCGGTTGAAGCTGCGCTCGCCAACATATTCCAATATGCATCTCTTTGATGAGGCGTGTGAAGGAATGATGATCATGGATGCCCTTGCGTTCATGGGAAGCCTTGATCTCGTTATTCCAGAAATTGACAGGTAATTTCATTTTTTACAAAAATGCAACCGGCAAGAGTTCCGTTTGCATGGAAAAATGAAGTAAGGGGAGAAGTGGAATGAGTTTAACAGTCTTAAATGTCCTGGTTGCTGTGGTGATCGCCATTGGCTTTGCCGCACTCAATGCCGCTTATCTGGTCTGGGCCGAGCGGAGAGGAGCTGCCCGCATACAGCGACGTCCGGGGCCAAATATCAATGGACCTTTTGGACTCCTGCAGCCCCCCCTCGATGGCATCAAACTGATGACAAAACAGATCATGATTCCAGGGGGCGCTGATAAAATCCTCTTTATGGTTGCTCCGGTTCTGGCCATGGCGCCTGCGATCTTAAGTTTCGTTACCATCCCTTTCAGTGATACCATCGTTGCCCATAACATGGATATCGGCCTCCTGATGATCTTCGCCTTTGCCTCCATGGGCGCCTTGGCCGTCCTTTTTGCCGGTTGGGGTTCCCGCAACAAATACTCAGTCATGGCCTCGGTCAGGGCGGTTTCCCAGAATGTCTCCTATGAAATCCCGATGCTGATCACCGCCATCACCGTGGTCATGATCACGGGCTCCATGGATCTCAAGACAATAACCGCCGCCCAGACCGGGGGATTCTGGAACTGGAACATCTTTCCCTCCCTTCACAGTCCGCTCATGCCCCTCTCCTTTATCCTGTTTTTTATCTGCTCACTGGCGGAGACCAATCGAGCCCCCTTTGATCTTGGCGAGGCCGAGAGTGAGCTTGTGGCCGGATTTCATACTGAGTACGGAAGTATGGGGTTTGGTCTTTTTTTTATGGGAGAATACGCCAATATCGTCATTGGCGCCAGTCTGACGACCATTCTCTTCCTTGGTGGCTGGGATTGCCCCTTCGGCCTGTTTCCCGGTGTCTGGTGGTTCCTCCTGAAAATTTACCTCCTGATCGCGACATTCATCTGGATTCGATGGACTTTTCCTCGAACGACCATTTACGGACTGCTGAATCTTTCGTGGAAAATTCTTATTCCCCTTTCTCTGTTCAACCTGCTGTTAACAGCCGGATTACTGAAGGTATTCTAAAATGGGTGGTTATTTCAGCGATATATTGAATGGCAGTAAAAGTCTGCTGATTGGGATGGGCATCACCTTTCGAGAATTTTTCAAACCAGTCGTGACCGTCCAATATCCCTATCAGACCATCAAGATGTCGGCTCGATTTCGGGGGCACATCGAGCTTATCGCGGATGAGGAGGGAAAGCCGAAATGTGTTGTCTGCGGGATGTGTGAACGGGCTTGTCCTTCCGGTTGTATTTCCCTGGGCTCAATTTCAGTGGAAACCGAAGTTGACGGCAAGGTGAAGAAGAAAAAGGTGTTAAGCAAGTACGATCTCGATTTCACGAAATGTTCCCTGTGTGGCCAGTGTGTTGAAAATTGCAATTTTGGCGCCATCGAATTTTCTAAGGAGTATAATCTCGCATCAAGAAACAAGGAGGATTTTCACTTTAATCTTCTGAAGCGATTGGAGGAGAGAAACGTATGAACCCTTCCATGCCCATAACAGAAGCTCCCGGACTGTTCACCGCCGATGGTCTGACCGGTCTCATATTTCTCGTCATGATGGCCGTAACACTCATTGGTGGACTCATTGCCTGTTGCGCAGAACGCCTGGTGCGGGCCGTTGCCGGACTCATGGTATGTTTTGTCGGGGTCGCTTCCCTCTATTACTTCCTCAATTCTCCCTTTGTCGCAATGATGCAGATGTTGATCTACGTCGGCGCCGTGTGCATTACCATCGCCTTTGCGATCATGCTTGCTGCCCCGGAAGAAAGTAAAAAAAATGGACCAGCCGGGCCTCTCTCCGGCCCCTTGGGGTTTATAACTGCCGGCATCGTCACCTTCGGTTTGATCGTTATGGCCTTAAACACCAAATTTCCCATCCTTGCCAAGGTCAATCAGGGGACAGCCAAGGAAATTGGTATCCAGCTTCTGACTCAATATTCAATGGTCTTTGAACTCATTTCAATAGTCCTTCTGATTGCCATCATTGGAGCGCTGGTACTGGCCCGCGCCGGGAGAAGCAAATAATGTCCACACTTTCATTATATAACAATCTCAATACCTTTCTCTATCTGGCCGCGTTGCTCTTCGGCATGGGTGTCTATGGCCTCGTAACCCGCAGGACACTCATCGGGATGCTGATTTCCGCAGAGTTAATACTGGCAGCTGCCTCCATTAATTTTATGGCCTTTAACCGCTTTACCGCCCCGGACCCCACCGTTGGTCAAATATTTACCCTTTTCATCATGGCCATAGCTGCTGCTGAGGCAGCCATAGGACTGAGCATTGTTCTTGCCGTGTATCGCAACTACAAATCAATCGACACGGAAGATCTGGTCGAACTTCAAGGATAGGAGAAGGAATATCTGTTATGGATACAACAACGATCAGTTCCGCTAAACTCCTTATCACCCTTCTTGTCCCCCTTATGGGCACTATCGGTGTCTTGCTTTACGGCAAAGATGAAAATTTCCGGGAAGGGGTCTCATCCGTGACCTCCATCGTCCTGTTTTTACTGGTCGCGTCGATGATCCCGACAGTACTTTCGGGGAACACCCTGGTTTTTCATATGTTCGATATCCTGCCCGGTTTGTCTGTCACCCTCCGGGCTGATGCGATGTCAATGATCTTTGCTCTGGTGGCATCCTCCCTCTGGACCATCGCTGTCTTCTACTCCATGGGCTACATGAGAGCCCACAATGAGCACGCCCAGACCCGCTTTAATGCATGCTTTGCCCTGGCCATCTTTGGGGCCATAGGTGTGGCATTCTCTGACAACGTTTTTACCATGTATCTCTTCTACGAAATTGTTTCAATCTGTACCTATCCCCTTGTTGCCCACAATCAGGACGAGAAGGGATACAATGGTGGTCGAAAATATATTATTTATTTGACCACAACGGCCAAATTACTTTTTTTACCGGCCATGATTCTCATCTTTGTACTGGTAGGAAATCTCGATTTCGCCCACAACACCAGCAGTGGAATCCTGCCGGAGAATATTGACAAGAATCTTGTTCTGCTCCTTTTCCTCTTTTGTCTCTTCGGCTTGGCAAAAAATGGCGTAATGCCATTTCACCATTGGCTTCCAGGTGCCATGGTTGCTCCAACGCCTGTATCGGCCCTGCTTCATGCGGTGGCAGTTGTGAAGGTTGGTGTATTTTGCACAAGCCGGGTGATGCTCTATGTGTTCGGCACCGATATGCTGCATAAATTCCATCTTGATGTTGTCGGGGTATGCATCGTCATAACGACGATAACACTTGCCTCCATCATTGCCTTAACCAAGGATAATCTTAAGGAACGATTAGCCTACTCAACAATAAGTCAGCTCTCCTATATTTTGGTAGGTGTTTTTCTGTTGAGTAATAATGGCGTAACGGGTGGCGTCATTCACATTGCGAATCACGCCTTCGCTAAAATCACACTATTCTGGTGCGCAGGGGCTATTTTTATTGCCAGTCACAAAACGGATATCAGTCAACTGGATGGGCTCGGAAAAAAAATGCCCTTCACCATGGGTGCTTTTACCATTGGAGCTTTCAGCATGATCGGCATGCCTCTTTTTGCCGGATTTATTTCCAAGTGGTACCTCCTGCAGGGGGCCCTGGACGCCAACCAAATGCTCATTGTAGGTTTTTTACTCTTTAGCACTATCCTGAACGCCGGATACTTTATTCCCCCGATTTATGCCGCCTTCTTCAAGAAATTGCCCGCCGGGGAAACAAGCGAAAGGGCGGAAGCGCCATGGGCAATGGTCGTTCCGATTATGGTCACTGCAAGCCTTACGATGTATTTGTTCTTCAACCCTTCCTTATTTATCAGCTTGGCACAGGCAATGCTGCCATAAAGAATACAGAAAGAGCAGGTGTAATTAATGGAAAAATCATTCTTTGAGAAACCACGAAACATAAAGTGCATTCGTATTACTTTATATTCAATATGCTTCCTTCTTTTTCTGGCTGACGGGAAGATTCATCATCACGCTGATTTTCCCTGGGAGAACTGGTTTGGCTTCTTTTCCATTTTTGGATTTGTCGGGTGTGTTGGATTAGTCCTCGGAGCTAAATATATTTTGCGGCCCTTGCTCAAAAGAGAGGAGAATTATTATGAGTAATTTCCCACCGGCTCTACTCTTTATTGGTGGAGCATTCTGCATCCCTCTGCTTCCAACTCGACTCAGAGCGGCCTTTATGCTGCTCCTGCCGGTGCTGGGTTTTTTCAATGTCATGACCATGCCAGAGGGGACCTTCTGGGTTGTTCCCTTTCTCCAGTTTGATTTGATTTTTGGACATATAGATCGACTGAGTAAAGTTTGGGGCTATATTTTTCATATCATCACCTTTCTTGCCGTTATATATGCCCTGCATATACGGCGGGCGATGGAGTACTGGGCGGCCTTTATTTACGCCGGCGCAGCCCTTGGCGTTGTTTTTGCCGGTGATCTCGTGACCCTTTTTATATTCTGGGAAGTCATGACCATCGGTTCTACCTGCCTTATTCTTGCGAGAAATACTGAGTCTGCCAGAAAAGCTGCCTTTCGATACGCTTTAATTCATATTGCCGGTGGCCTGTTGCTTCTTGCAGGCATTGTCCTGAAATATCACCAAACGGGCTCCATTGAATTTGGTTTTCTCGGCTTGCATGGAATGGCTCATACCCTCATCTTTCTTGGATTCGGTGTCAATTGCGCGTGGCCCTTTTTCCATGCGTGGCTCCCTGATGCCTACCCGGAGGCATCTGTTACAGGCACTGTGGTACTCAGCGCCTTTACCACGAAGACAGCAGTCTACGTCCTTGCGAGATCATTCCCCGGCACTCCTGAATTGATTGTTTTAGGAGGTATAATGGCTGCCTTTCCAATTTTTTACGCAGTCATTGAAAATGATCTTCGCAAAGTTCTTTCATACAGCCTCATCAATCAAGTAGGCTTTATGATGGTGGGGGTGGGCATAGGGACTGAACTTTCCATTAACGGCACGGCGGCCCATGCCTTTGCCCACATTCTCTATAAGGCTCTTTTGTTCATGAGTATGGGTGCGGTGTTGTATCGGACCGGCAAGATAAACGGCACGGATCTTGGCGGGCTGCATAAGTCCATGCCCCTTACCACTATTTTTTGTATCATTGGGGCCGCGTCAATATCGGGATTTCCTCTGACAAGCGGCTTTATCAGTAAGGCGATGATTATTTCAGCCTGTGGGGCGCAACATCTTGCCATAATCTGGCTGGTTTTAATCTTTGCTTCAGCTGGCGTATTTCATCACTCCGGTATCAAGATCCCATATTTTGCTTTTTTTGCCCATGACTCCGGGATCCGAACGAAGGAAGCCCCTCTTAACATGCTTATAGCAATGGGGCTGGCGGCCTTCTTATGTATTTTTCTTGGTGTCTTTCCCCAGACGCTCTATTCAATATTGCCCTATCCTGAAGCAGCAGCGGCCTATGTTCCGTATTCAGCAAGTCATGTTGTCTTGATGTTACAGTTGCTCTTCTTTTCGGCACTGGCATTTACGATACTCATGATTACCGGCATTTATCCTCCCGAAATGCGCGGAATCAATGTTGATTGTGACATTGTATGGCGGCGCGGAAGCCAGTTCTTTTTCCTGATTGTCAAAAAAATTATCGCACCCATCGACACCGCAATCGGTCACCTTTATCGTTCCGTCGGCCTTGTGCTGCTTATGATTCTAGCTCGCTTCTTGTCATGGTTTGACTGGAATGGAATTGACGGTCTTGTTGATGGATCGGCCCATTGTGTACGTTCCATCGGTCGACGTGTCAGCCTGGTTCTCCAGCGCGGTCAGATTCAGCAGACAATATATTATACGGTTACCTTTGTAGCTGTTATTCTTGTAGCTTTCGTCTGGCTATAAACCCCTGATTTTGAGGACCACCAGGAATGGATCAACTACTTTTTAATTCAGATTATCCTTACATTCTGAGTACTCTCATTTTTTTGCCCCTGGCAGGAGCGCTCCTCCTCCTCTTTGTCCAGAATGAAATTTTTGCGCGGTACTGGGCACTTGGGGTCACGACACTTACGGCAATACTCTCCATTCCCCTCCTCACAAACTTTGACACGAACTCTTCTAAGTTCCAATTCGTCCAACAGTGCAGCTGGGTCAAATCCCTGAACATTCAATATGTAATAGGAGTTGATGGAATTTCCATCCTGCTCGTGATGCTCACCACCCTTATTATGCCTCTCTGTGTGCTGGCATCGTGGAGTTACATTAAAACACGGGTGCAAACATTCATGATCTGCCTGCTGATCATGGAAACATCGATGCTGGGTGTCTTTGTAGCCCTTGATTTTGTGCTGTTTTATATCCTTTGGGAGGCCATGCTCATTCCCATGTACCTGCTCATCGGTATCTGGGGTGGCCCAAGAAAAATTTATGCTTCCATCAAGTTTTTTCTCTACACCCTGGCTGGCTCCATCATGCTCCTTGTTGGAATTATTTGGCTTTACAAGACAAATAATTACTCCTTTTTTATCCCGGAGATGATGTGGAAGGGGTACTCGCTGACTGCCCAGATATATATCTTCCTCGCTTTTTTCCTGGCGTTTGCCATCAAAGTTCCAATGTTTCCGTTTCACACATGGCTTCCTGCAGCTCACGTCGAAGCCCCCACGGCCGGTTCTGTGATTCTGGCATCCGTGTTATTGAAAATGGGGACCTACGGCTTCCTTCGTTTCGCCTTGCCCATTACTCCTGAGGCCACGACCATATTCATGCCCTATGTGCTCTGGTTATCCATTGCCGGTATTATTTACGGAGGATTTACCGCCCTTGCTCAAAATGATATGAAAAAGCTGATTGCTTACTCCTCAGTCGGCCATATGGGCTTTGTCACCCTTGGAATATTTGTTATGAACATTGAGGGCGTTGAAGGTGCTATTCTGCAGATGATTAATCACGGAGTTACCACGGGCGCCCTGTTTCTCTGCGTGGGAATGATTTACGAAAGAACGCACAGTCGGGAACTTCGTTCAGCCACTGGGGTTGGCAAATACATGCCGATCTATGTGACCTTTCTTACCTTTTTCTCCCTTTCATCCTTTGGCTTTCCTGGAACGAACAGTTTTGTCGGCGAGTTTCTCATCCTTGCCGGGGCCTTTAAATACAATACTATCCTCGCGTTGGCTGCCATCCCCGGAGCAGTACTGGCGGCAGCCTATATGTTGCGAATGCTGCAGAAAATTGTCTGGGGAGGGACGGACAATCCAGACCAGTCCTGGTTAAGTGATATAAATGCACGTGAAATAGCAACATTGACCCCGTTTCTCTTTTTTGTTTTCTGGATTGGGCTTGGCCCCCAGCCATTTATCAAGCTGATGCATGCCAGTGTCGTCAATCTTCTTGATCAGTTCCATGCACATCAAGGTCAAGCCGTTGCTGCGGCAGAATTATTTTTTCATTAATCGAATCTTTATCAATAACTAAAGGTATCAGATATGCAATTTCTACCTGAGTTAATACTGCTTGGAGCAAGTTTGATCATTTTTCTGGTCAGTCTTGGTAAGCCTGACTCCAATAAAATACAAACCATTGCCATCTGTCTTGGATCAGCAGTCCTTGCAGCAACTCTCGTAAGCTTGAATGAGAAAGGGATTCTTTTTTTTAATTCTTACAAGGTTGACTTATACTCGCAGGTTTTTAAGACCTTGATAGCGGCATCCTTTCTTGTCGTGCTTATCCTTGGGCAAAAGCTGAAGAGTATAAAAAATACAGTTCACTCCGAATACTACCTTTTCATGTTCGTGAGCGTTCTTGGACTCATGATGCTGGTTTCCAGCGTTGAACTTCTTGCCATCTTTATAGCCCTGGAACTCTCGTCGTTTGCGGTCTATATCATGGTCCCCATGCGTGGCGAAAGTGGAAGATACCGTTTCCAAATGGAAGCTGGCATCAAATATTTGCTTTTTGGTGTAACAGCAACGGGCTTTATGCTCTTTGGTATGAGTTATATGTTTGGCTTAACGGGATCCACCCACCTTGATGTGGTCATGGTGAAACTCTCCCAGATGTACACTCAACCGGCTGCAATTATTGCCATCATGATGGTCCTTGCAGGCTTTTTCTACAAGCTGGCTCTTTTTCCATTTCATTTTTGGGTGCCCGATGTTTACGAAGGTGCCTCCAATGAAACCACCGCCTTTATTGCCTCTGTTCCTAAACTTGCAGCCGTGGCATTACTCATCAGACTTGTCAGCATGGTGACTGGTGAAGGACAGAACATAGTAACGATATTCATGGTCTGCGCCGTCCTCTCCATGTTTTATGGCAACCTGTCGGCTCTTGTTCAGACTGACCTTAAACGTATGCTTGGGTTCTCAGGCATTGCCCATGCTGGTTTTGTTCTCCTGGGTCTCTTGACGTTCCAGCTCAGCGGGTATGCCAACTCCATATACTATATCATAGGCTATGTCGTGATGAATTTAGCCTGTTTTCTGGTTATCTGTTCTATCTCTAAAAATGGAGAAAACGTACAGATTAGTGATTTAAGCGGATTGCACAAACGTGCTCCCTTATTAGCGGTAACGATGGCGATAGCGCTTTTTGCCCTTGCCGGGATTCCACCTTTTGTTGGCTTTATGGGTAAATTCATGCTGCTTGCAGGAGCCCTTAAGCAAGGTTATCTCCTTCTGGTTATTCTCGCTGCCATCAATACGGCAATCGCTATTTTCTATTATCTCTCAGTGGTTCGGATAACTTTTTGCAGCGATCCAGAGAATACTGCTTCCATTACCAACGGTGTTTTCACAAATGCCACATCCCTTTTATTAGTCTTTATTATTGTAATTATGGGTGTAGTGCCTCAAAGATTTATTGATTTTGCATCATTGGTTGTTCAAGCTATCAAGTAATCCTGGCCATTGTAAAAAAATGACAAAAAAAAAAGCTCTTGTTCATTCATGAACAAGAGCTTTTTTTTAAAGAAATAAAGGGAATATTATTTCTTTCCTTTGGCCGAGGCGCGCTTGGCAGCCTTCAAAGGATTAACACGGATGGTGACGACAGTAATTTCAGGCTTGGCATGCGTTGCAAAATTACAAATCCCCAGATGCCATTTGGCCTCCGGCTGCATAAAAGTCTTACAGAATTGAGCGCCATTTTCTTCAACAATCCGTTCGCATCCTGAACATTTTTCAATGACATTTTTGAAATTTCTTTCATTATAACTTTTTACAATCTGTTTCCCCATTATACTCTCCTCATTTCAACAACTTTATATCGTTTTATATTTCTTAGAAAAAAATCATTTAAGTTTCACTCATGTTGAAACATTGTTCCATAAATCAACCGAACACTAATAACAAAATGTTTGGTTTTTCTCAAGCAAAAAAGTCATTTATTGGAAGCAAGCAATACGCCCTGAGTTATCGTGTATGATCTTTCCAGGCTGAGTGAGTATCCAGCAGGCCCATCCTCCAGAGATTTATCCTGCGTCACAGCTCCGTAGGCAGGGGAGGATGACGACGTTGACCTTTCATCAAGGCCAATAAGCCCTTCCAGTGCCTCGCCATCACTCACAATTTGATATGGCCAAAAATCCCTTGTGGTAACGGTTGCGGAGCCAGTAAAAAAAGACACCCCGCTTCAGCAAACATTATTTCCCATCTGAAAAAATTGAAAATAACATTTCGGGAACGCTCCATCCTTGTGTTCAGTAAGTTCTTAAGATAGAATAAACAACAGTATACTCAGCAGCAGATTCTAAAATTCTGTTCTGTCAAAATAACAATTGTATCCTGCCTCAGGCTGGTTTATTCAACACAGCCGATATATTCATCTAAAAAACATAGATTTACCCAAAACGAATTGGGGGGGGACAAGTCATGCCGGTTTATGTGTGGAAAGGGGTAAATGCACAAGGAGTCAAGCGCAAAGGTGAGGTGGAATCTCCTGATCAGGCTGCTGCCTTAGCGCATGTCAAGCGTCTGCGAATTCAAAACATTGTCATTAAAAAAAAACCGAAGGATCTTTTCGAAAATATTGCTTTTTTCAAACCTAAAGTAACAGGTAAGGATCTTGTAATCTTTACCAGACAACTTTCCACTATGATCGATGCTGGCTTACCTCTTATTCAGAGCCTGGAAATTCTGGCGAAACAGCAAGAAAACAAAACCTTTAGAACCGTTCTTACCGCTATCAAGAGAGATGTGGAGACAGGAACGACCATTGCCGATGCCATGCGTAAGCACCCAACGGTTTTCGACAACCTCTTTGCAAATATGATTGAGGCTGGTGAAACAGGCGGTATTCTGGACACCATTCTTGGACGTTTGGCAAGTTTCAAGGAAAAATCAATGGCTCTGGCCAAAAAGATTAAAGGGGCAATGACCTATCCTGCCATTTGTCTTGCCATCTCTTTCCTGATTCTGGGAGTCATACTAATTTTTGTTATTCCTGTATTTGAGGAAATGTTTTCAAGCATGGGAACTGCGCTTCCAATTCCCACTCAGGCGGTCGTACAGTTGAGTAAATTTATAAAGTCTTATTTTATCTACCTTGTCATGGGAATATTTGCCATGGTTTATGGTATTAAAAAAATCTATAACACCGACAAAGGACGCTACAGAATTGATGCAATGCTGTTACGTGCCCCAGTTATTGGCCCCCTCATCAGAAAAGTGGCCGTGGCCAAGTTTACCAGAACCCTCAGCACCATGCTCCAGAGTGGTGTTCCAATCCTTGACGCGCTCCAGGTTGTCGCCAAAACTTCCGGGAATAAAGTCATTGAGGCGGCTGTTATTAGAGTTGCAGAAAGTATCAGCGAAGGACGACCCATTGCTGAGCCCCTTGAGGAAAGTGGAGTTTTTCCAAACATGGTGGTTCAGATGATTAATGTGGGAGAATCTGTTGGCGCCCTGGATTCAATGTTGGCAAAAATTGCTGATTTTTATGACGAAGAGGTTGATCAAGCGGTGAGTAACCTGACCTCAATGATTGAACCATTCATGATGGTTTTCCTGGGGGGCATGATAGGCGGTATCGTTGTCGCCATGTATCTGCCGATTTTTTCCATGGCATCTGTTGTGGGAGGAAATTAACATTAAAAGCTTGCAAGGTAGAAAAACTTTTCATTTATTCGTAGATTTTTTCAGGCAGACACTCTGTTCCAATTATTCTTATGGAGAGCACCATGACACTTACAAAGGCAGAATTAGTGCAACACGTTTACAAAACTCATACGACACTCAGTAAAACCCAGGCTACGGAATCGGTGGAGGCCTTCCTCCGCATCTCTAAAAAGACCCTGATTGAGGGCTCAGATCTCTTGCTCAGTGGGTTTGGGAAGTTTAATGTAAAGGACAAAAACTCACGACGAGGCCGTAATCCTCAAACTGGTGACGAACTGACTTTAGACGCCCGCAGGGTCATTACCTTTAAGCCATCAGGAATTCTTCGGGATAAAATTAACACTTTCTGATTTATTTTTCTCTTCCATGAGAAACTTGATCTGAGGGCTGTATCAGCTTTTCCCCGTCATTGTGTTGGTGGCGTCAGCTTGCCGTAGGGTTCTTCTCTGATAAAGAATATTCTTTGTGTCTGGTGTGGGCGCATCAAATTTTCCCCTTGATCGCCACAGCAGGTCGCCAGGAACCGTGGGAGAGCATAGGCGATGGACAGAATCTTCGCCCTGCGAAGCAATGCCAGTCGTGAACGCGCCGGAATAAGGTTTCACTTTTATTCCGGCGTTTTTTATTGGGGCTCATGGTTGAACGGCTGCGTTGAATGCCAGCGTAAGATATTCCCGGACATGCTTGGCAGCGATGTCTTCTTGTGACAAGAGCTTGATGTGACGGCGGAACTTTCCTTCACCCTCAAGAACCTTGTACTTGTCGGGGAGCAAAGCGCCTTCTCCGAACTCAAGGGAAACATGCCTCGAGTAAGAAAAAATACCGCAGAAGGCTTTGTTGCCGACAGCGAACAAGATCCCTCCGTATTGAAGCTTTTCGGAAATCGAGTTGTTCAGGCCGAGCACATCTTCTCGCAATGATTGCACAAGGTTGAAACGATCTTCTCCAACGAAACGGACCTCTTCGAGAAATCTTAAGACGCGGTCAGAGGTCATGATGGTTCAGGCCTTGAAGTACTGTTTGAATTCGGGGCTGGGTTCCCGATCAGCGTAGATGTAGAGGACAACGCCATTGGGGTCTTGAACGGCAAAGCCGCGATCTCCCCAGGGATGGTCTTCGAGGGGCATGATGGCAATCAGCCCTGACGAGACAAGTACTGCGTACTCAGCGTCAATGTCGGAGACTTGGAAGTTGTAGGTCAGCCCGGCAGGATTGCACGCCGGTTGATCTGGCTGAGGCGCCATAAACTGCAAGGAGGCGCCCTTTCCAAATTCGAGATTGACATACCAGCCACAGTCGAATGTGACCTTCGCGGTAAAGTGCTTGACATAGAAATCGCGAGATTCCATGACTTTGGTTGTGATAATGCAAGGCGATAATGAAGTGATCAGCATGGTGATTTCCTAAATGAGATCTGACGGAGAGGTAAGGGGCGACCAGCGTTTGCCGTGTCCCGCTTTTTGACCGTGATACTAGAAGTTTGTGCGTGCGTAGCTGACCAATGCTGCTGTTTGGGTTGCAGCTTCCTTGATCTGATTTTCACCAACGACCTTGCGCCAGAAAAAGCCAAGCAGCCCCCAGACCTCAACGGTGAAGCGGATGGTGGTTTGATTGCCGGACTGGACATATTCATGGGAGGTGCGCATTTTTGCCAGGAATAGATGCGCGGTGTCAACCAGGCGATACGGCTGAATTTCATCAATCGTCATCTTGACCTTGGGGCCACCTTTTGGCTTAAGGGTAAAGCATGCGCCCGGGGTTGCGCCCCCTTCCAGTTTTGTAAATTCCAGCCCGTCGTCCCACCTGCTCCAGTTATTGATGTCGGTAATGGCCCGGAACAGCTTCTCCGTTGAAACATCGGTGGTTGTTTCATAGTGCCCTTGCCACATGATTATTCTCCTTCCCGGTTATTGCGCGGGGACGTAGCCCAGCATCTTGGTTGCGATAAGTTCAAAGTCCTGTCGAGGAATTTCGATGTGCCCAAACCTGAAGGCATAGCCCCATTTGCTTTTGTCCTTGATAAAGGAGAGGCCATCGAGCAAGGGGCGAATGGGCGTATCCCGAGCTTCGAGAAACCGAATATCTCGCCTGTGCGGCACAAATCCAGGGAACATCTCAAAGGGGTAGACTTCCGAGCCAATAACCTCACCAATAGCGGTAAATTTCTGGCAAGGAGCTGCCCCTTCAAATTGCTCTTTTGGTGAATAGTAAATGAGCCAGTCACCCACGGACATACGTTTGAGGGGCTGTGCCTTACCGTGGCAAAGCTGGCTGAACCCGCCGGCAACCCCAAGGTTTACATGCTCTTTTGAGGCGACACCAATCCAATAGCGCATATGGGCAAGACTCCTGATCGCTGATTTCACCGGACGCTGCGAGGCTTTATTGAAAAACTGGAAAGAACCATAATAAAAGAGGCCAGAAAAAAAGTAAACTACAAAAAAATCCAACGCAGGACTATGCGTTGTCGTATGTCAAAGAAAGATTTAAATTTTCTCTGAC
>JACDZF010000336.1 GCA_013426795.1 Desulfocapsa sp.
TGGGCCTTAAATTCAGCCAATCTGTCCTCTATCAGCTCAAGCTCGGTTTCTATCTTTTCTCTGTAATCAATTCGTGGTTTCATGGTGGAGCTCCTTTTTGAATGGATTGGAATGGATGAATGGACGGAGGAGGGAAGAAATACCGGGCCGCACGATATGGTCAACAGAAGCGGAGAAGATTCCAAATGGCGTCGTTGACCTCCCCTGGTTTTATTGTGGTGGTTCGTGGTGGTTCACCGGACCAGCGATGATTAAGATCATCGAAGATGGCAGGACTTGCGCCCGGGCCATCAAATTCGGCCAGTTTTGCCTGGACCTGTCTCAATTGCTCCGCTAATTCATGCCTGGAGGATTCGTTGGTCGCCATGATTGTTTCCTTGCGCTGCGAAGAATGGTTTCTCCCGCCCGTGGCAGACAAACCATTCTTCGTCATGGGAGTGGTGAGACGGCCTGGAGCCTGCCGCTGCCATCAATGTCTGGAGCAGACTCCCAGGGCCATGGGATGACACCTGTTATTTGGCATCAACAGGGGCTGGTGCCACCGGCACGGCGGCTGGGCTGCCAGTCTTGCCGACCCGGTCTTTCCTGATCATCTGCCCAGCGCCACCATGGGGCCCCATGTTCCGCCCCGGTCCATCACAATCGCCACAGCGAATCATGCCGGTAACACCAGCCGCATCGGCTTTGGTCTGCATGGTCCCTCTCAGGTCAAAGATCTCACCTGCCAGAATGGCGGCTTTGGCAGGGTCGGGATTCACAGAAGACAGAACGGCATGTTCCTCCGCGACTTTCATGACTATCTGCCTGCGCAGGTCCTTGGTATCAGCGTAAAACTTGTCCACCTTGGCCTTCGTGGCAGCATCTAATTGGGTGGAGCAAGGCTCTCCCATGGGGCCTCCAGCCCCCATGCCGGCCCCTCCACCCATCCCCCAATAGGCAGACACCTGCTGTGATCCAAAAATGCCTAAACCTGCAACCAGTGCGGTGATGAGGAATACTTTCTTCATTGTGTTCTCCTTTGAAAAAATTATAAAAAATAACAGCCAGTCAGTTGTGAAGCAGCGAACCAGCCAGAAATCCTGCTGATCTCTCCATCTCCGTTACCGGAACGTGGAGATCAGCGGCAATCCGGCCAGGCTATTTCCTGGACATGAACCATCCCAGGAGCAGTCCCCCCACAAAGGTTCCGCCGATGGCATAGTATGGCTTTACATGAACGAATTCATCGGCAGCCTGGACCTTGTCGAGAATCTGCGTCTCCATCCTGCTGATGCTGCCCTGGGATAAATTCAGCCGCTCCACCAGGGCTGCTCTCGCGGATTTGATGCGGTCGTCAAGCTCTCCCGAGGTTGCATCAACAAGGGCATGGGCCTGGTTCATGATTTCCTGCATTTCCTGTCTCAATGTTTTTGAATCATCCTGTGGTGTTTTCATGATGGGTACTCTCCTTAAAAAAATGATTTTTTGTCGAACAGGGCCACGGCAACGCCGATGTCCCTGTTCACTTTGTGTTTATACGCGTCCCATGACTAGCAAAATCACGAGGATCAGCACGAACAGCCCGACCCCGCCACTTGGCCCGTATCCCCATGATCGGCTATGGGGCCAGATTGGAATAACTCCCAACAGTGCCAATATTAAAACGATGAGTAAAATTGCGCCTATGGACATGATTCATCCTCCTCTGAAAATT
>JACDZF010000337.1 GCA_013426795.1 Desulfocapsa sp.
TCCGGCGATGCACGAGGCGACCGCCTCGAACAGCGTCGCCAGGCGGCGCGCATGGATGTGCGTTAGCAACGGGTTCAGGCATTGGCGTAAAATGGTGATCGCATGCATGGGGCGGTTCCTGGTGGGTTTGGTTGCTTACCGGGTAGCCATATAGCCCCATGCATGCTCAATTCCAAGGCTCGCGAGACGCCAGCAACCGTTTGTTTTATAAATATATATTCTGGGGATACCTCAGGGTCTGTCCCCTATTACTCTTATCCCCTATTACTCTTATGGCGCGCGCTCGCTCTTTGGCCGCCCGTTAGGCATTTCTTGAATTCGCAATTGAGCCTGGTCCTTTTCCCTCTACTCGCTGAGTTATGCTGCGAGCGGCGGAATCCGCGACACTGAGAACGAACTGAGGTCCGCACGTTCGCTTGCATGCTCTACGGTAAGGCCGATCACGTTACCCCGAGCATCATAATCAAAGATTACATCCGGGGCGACCTCCGCGGCGTCGGCGCCAGGGCCTGAACGGAACGCGATATAAAGTGTATCGGTATCAGGAAAGTATTCAAAGGTCATGATCGCTCACGCTGGTAGGTTCGATCTGGAAAGGCATTGTGCAAGGTCTTGCCATCGGCCAAGGTAACAACACGAAGATGTTTGCCAAGTGCATCGACATAGAGCCAATGGCGAATGCTTCCGTCAGGTTGCACCTCGATTGCCTCGGGTGCCAATACTGCCTGCTCGCACCAGGCGAGTTCAATATAGGGCCGCTCGCGCAGCACCCGCCGCTTGAAGTAGTCGGTTTGGTCCATCGCGCGGAGACCGATTCTGACATTACTCTTTGTTGGATTCATCGGAAAAGGGTACTGACCCCTTTTCCTTGCCTTTCTTGATGGTATTCCGCACGAGGCCAGGACTTGGGCATGTTGGGGTTCGTTGCCTTACCCCATTCTACGGCCCTATTGTCAATAAAAACTAGCACTACTTACAGAGAAAATATCTTTAGCCCACGTTGCTGTAGCCCCAATACACTTAATTTTCGATGAGCCCAATTGAATCCCCCAGTCGTCGCCAACGTTAATTCCGAAATTCACTGACGTGTTCCCTGCCACTTTCTTGGTGGTGTAAATCTTATTATTATCCGGATGCCATAATTTGACGTTTATCGGATATGCACTTTCGTTCTTGAAAACCACGCCACCGACTCGACCACCAAACTCACAAGTAGTATTTTCATATGTGCCTTTTTGTTGTGCCAGTGCAATATCTCCATAGACCAAAAAAACACTAAACGTAGATGCTAGTACGAAGAATTTCGGCATGATAACCTCACTATAGAGTTGGACGAGTGTACGGACTATTTCTAGGCAAGATGCCTAACGTATAGCGTTAACCGGCGCCCGGCCGCAACACCCGCAGCAACCCAGACGCTCGAGTCAAAGCACGAAGCAGGCCGCCGCCGCCGACCGTTCGGGCGCCGTGTTGAACGCGCGGTTGGACGGGGGGCATCACCGAAGTCTAAGTCAGGCGTGATACCCTGTCTATGGCGTTTGAGTGGCTGGGGAACGGCCGGTTGGGGCCGGAAGGCGCGCGCTGACGCGGGGTGATCGGGCCGAAACCGCTGGGTGTCGGCGTTCGTGCGCAGTCCAGCCCTTTAAAGTTGCCATTACGTGTCCGGTTCCACGCCCGCAAGCAATTTG
>JACDZF010000338.1 GCA_013426795.1 Desulfocapsa sp.
AGCGAGGAGCCCAAGAAAAAGACCTTGCTTTGGTTTATATCAGCCTCGTGGATCCTGCCTGAGTCAGATCGAGATTGCCGGACGCCGCGCCATACACCAGCTGAACTGATAGCTGTTGTATGGACGCGGCATAAGAGTCCGTAGGCCCTGCAAGCAAGAAAAAGACCTTGCTTGCAGGGCAACGGTCTCTAAAATCTTTCCTGCAACAGCGCTTTGCGTTCATCCAGGGCCTGGTTGTACTGCCGGTTCAAGTCACCCTTCATTCGGGTCCACTCCTTCTGAAACATGGGATGCAGCGCCGGATCCATGGCCATTCTGCTCACCGGGGCTGCCCCCTGGGCGCCAAGCTTCTGCTCCAGCTGGGCGCGTACGGCGTCCTCAAGCTGCTTTCTGATCTGCTCTTTATGCTGATTGTACTGCTCAAGAATCTGTTTCAGCTCGGCACAGATGGCAACGATATCCCCGGCCGCACGCTCCATCTCGAGCAGCCCCTGCATGGCTCGAAGGCTGGTGGTCATCAGCATCTCGTCGCGAGGCAGAACAATGTTGCGCAGCAGGGCCCGGGCCATCCCCCTGCGTACCGCCATTTGTTCGGCGGGCGGCTGCCCGGCCAGGACCTGACCAAGTTCGTCCAGAGAAAGACTGATATACTCGGCGGCCAGCCGCATGCCGGTGCGCTCTGATTCCTCGGAATCAGCCATGTCCGTCGACCGGGCGGCCATCCGGGCGGCCCGCTCCATCACCATATCCATGGTACTTTTTATCTCTGCCATTGATTTTTGCCGTTGAGGTAAAATTAAGGTTACAAGCCATTGAAATACAAAATATCCGGGCTACTTGCTGCCCGGCCATTGCTGATGGCCGGGCAGCAAGGCACCAATAAGTTCCCGACTTCTTCCCTGTAGAATCTGATCATCTTCATCTTTACTCCAGGAGAGAGTCAGCCGTAAAGAATAAATTAGCCGCCGGGCTCCGTCAATCCCTTTGATCCTTATTTTTCCGTCCAAAAAACCAGGAAGGAACCCCTCGCGACAAAGAGTTTTTCCCGTTTTGCAGCCAGGAAACGGTCCGATTTATCACAGAGTATTCTACCTGCTTCCAGCGCAGATTTTTTTTCGTTGACAAAAGCAGCGCTCTCCTCTTATATTTGAAAGTTTTTTATCAATATGGGCGTATAGCTCAGCTGGTAGAGCCACCGGCTCATAACCGGTCGGTCGTAGGTTCGAGTCCTACTGCGCCCACCAAAAAGTAGTTTCAGATACTCCATCAACATACGTCGAGCCCGCTTCCTGTTCAGGATAGCGGGCTTTTTGCTTGGGTAAAATCATTGGTAAGGAATGGGGAGGAAAAGTCCATGGCGGGGCCTCTCTACCGACCCCAAGAAAATTGGGCCGCTGCGCAGGATGCTGGATGACTTCCAGGGAACATTTGTTGTTGCCTGCGCTTAAAGTTATCTTGTCCGTCCTGGCGAACTGAGACAAGCACTCTGGGCAGATATTGATATGGAAAAACAAGAGTGGTGTTATGTTGCCAGCAAGGCAGCTACCGATCATATCGTCCCGTTTTCAACGCAAGCTCGTGTCAATCCTAAATGATATCCGCACCCTGACTTGATTGACAGGAGACATCTGGATTTGTAACTATTCAGCATCCAAAGTTGATGCAGTACTTACCATGAATGCTGGCC
>JACDZF010000050.1 GCA_013426795.1 Desulfocapsa sp.
TAAAATATGGGGGGGGAAGGGTGGGTGGTTTGGGCGTCGTAACGGCAGTATCCATTCTATAGGCCTATGTATCAGGAAGGGTTGATCTCCTCAAGGTGAATTGAGGCAATCAGATAAAACCATGTCCTTTTCTTGCCAGGGTTGCAGCCGATCTGAAATCATTTTGAATCACCATGGATCAGGTCGATGATGGTGACTTCCGGCGGGGCGAGAATGCGGATGGGCGGTCCCCAGGTTCCGGAGCCGCAGCTGACATAGAGAAGGCCGCCATCCAGCCTGGTGAGATGGCCGGCTTTATAGGGAAAAGAGAGCCAGGTGAGCAGGTTGAAGGGGAAGATCTGGCCCTTGTGGGTATGGCCGGAAAGCTGGAGATCAAAATGGCCGAGACTTCCCGGGTCAATATCAGGGCGATGCTTGAGCAGGACCGTGAAGCTGTCGGCGGGCTGGGCAAGAAGAATGTCACGTTCCCTGGATTGACCAGTCTGAGTGCCCCGGCCACTGAGGGCGTGGTCATCCACTCCGACAAGGGTGACCCCGCCCACACCTATCCCCTGCTGGCGGAGCATGGTGAACCCCGATTGGCTGGTTAAATCCAGGGAATTCTGCAGGCCGGCATAAAACTCATGGTTACCGGTGACGGCAAACTTGCCCAGAGGCGGGGTGATCCCGGCCAGCAGGGTGGCCTCTCTGGTGATATGGTTGAGCTGGCCGTCCACCAGATCGCCGGTGGACACCAGGATATCAGGATGAGCTTCTTCAACTTTGGCAAGAATGCGCTTGAGGCGGCCCTCCCGGACAATGAGTCCGAGATGCACATCCGATATCTGGACAATGCGGATTCTGCCGGGGGAGGCAGGAATTTTGGGGCTGACGATTTCCACCCGTTCCAGGCGAATATCGTTTGCTTCAAACAGTCCGTAGCCGTAGATGGCCAGAACCAGAAGCATCTGAATGACTATCCCCTGCCGGGGTGTTATCCAGTCCCGGGCAGGCTGGAACAGGGCCACTGCTTCAGCCTGTCCCAGTGTCCAGCCGATGATATCCACCGCGCCCATCAGGATCACCACAAGAAAGAGCAGGCCCATCCAGCTAAATCCGGCATAGGACAGGATCCTGGCCCCGGTTTCAAACCCCTTCTGCTCGGCGATTCGAACAAGAATGGGTGCCGCCAGCATGACTGCCATAAACAGGACGCTGCCGATGAGGGCTATTTTCCCGGGGGCAAAGGCCTTCACGAGCTTGTGGAAGACATAGCCATGGGCGAGGGAATAGACGGTCAGGTAAACCAGGAGGAAGCGGATCATATCACTGCACCTGTTCGGAACTCTCCAGCGTCCTGCCCCATTGAGCGCAAAGCCGAATAAGTGATTCCTTTCGCGCCCAGCATCGGCGTCAGCACCATCTTTGCGGGGGTGTGATTATTTATCCAGCGTTGACGTTTCAATTATATTCGTATTTACTTTTTTCCGATGGCTGAACCGGATCAGGAAGTAGCTGCCGGCCAGGGCAAAAACCATGGCGGCGATGCCTAATAGGGTTCCTGCCGATAATTCCTTGGGGTCCAGGGTGATAATTTTGCGGGTTATGGCGATCATGGCCACCGAGATAACGATCTCCAGATGAAAAGCCCGCTGGGTAAGATAGGTGGTGACGGAGTGCAGCAGCTCGATGCCGATCATCACCAGCAGAATCATCCCGAGAATCTCCATCAACTCGTACGTCTCCAGGAGAAAGAAGGGTGGAGTGATCACGGCCTTGCCCATGACCCAGATAACGTGGACGGTGGCAAGGAGGGTGACGATGGCCAGTAAAAACAGCAGGATATAGTTGATAAATTTTTCAAATCTATGCACGTAATTGATGATCAAGGGATGTTCCTCCTGGTTGATGGGGGGTGGAGACGTTCCGGCCAAACTTTTTATGGTGGTCAGAGGCCAGGGATTGATTTGTCCATAATGCCATTTTAGCTTGAAGATGGAAACGTGAGAGAATATTGGCTCAAAGCTGCCCGACGGGTTCGTGTCCCATTCTATTTTCCACTCAATTTTTTGATCCCAGTACGCTTAATCCGGAAGAACCCTCTTTTGATGATTCCGTGGAACAGGGGACCAGTTTGCGGGGATGAAGATGCGATTGCTTCGACTGCAAGGAATGGGAAGTATTGGATGATTGCAAGGGCGTAACTTAACCCTTTCAAGGAAGAAAGCAATGGCTAAGATATTGAATGTCATTTCACCAGTCCCTATCTCTGTCCTGCCATGTGATTTCCTTGTCGGTGATGGTGATGGCTCCGTGCTCGGCGGTGATGAGCATGGTGATCCCGAGGGCGGCGCAGCGTTGCCGAACCTCGGGGGTGGGGAATTTATCGGAGCGGTGGCGTCCGGCCGAGACGATCATGGCGCGCGGGTTCACTGCCTGGAGGAAGGCCTCGGAGTTTGAGGTGGATGAGCCGTGGTGGGGCGAGAGGAGGAAGGTGGATGGCAGCGGAATTTTCTCGTTCACCAGTTGCGCCTCGGCCTTGTGGCTGATATCGCCGGCAAAAAGGCAGGAGAAGTCATGGCCTCCGTCCTCGCCAAAGCGCAGAATCAGGCTGCTGTCGTTGATCGCATTTCCGTATGGCTCCGAGGGGTTGCCGAGGGAGACAATCCCGGCATTGCCGGCCCTGATCAGGGTTTCCCCGGACTGCGGAATCCTGACGCTGATATGGAGCCGGTGGGCCAGTTGCAGCATCGCGTCCCAGTTCGGGTCATGGCCGCTGAAGTCATTGACCCACAGGGTTTGGGGGCGGAAGCGGTGGAGCAGGAAAGGGATGCCGTTGTAATGATCGGCGTCGCTGTGGGTGACCATAATCATGTCCAGGCGCTTGATCCCCCGCTGCCAGAGAAAGCGGGCGATGATGTCTTCTCCCACATTAAATCTTGGCGACTCGGAGCCGCCGCCATCGATAAGCAGTCGTTTGCCGGTGGGCAGTTGGAGAAAGGTGGAGCTGCCCTGGCCCACATCGAGGAAGGTGATCTCGCTGGCCGGGATGGAGTCTTTGAAAAGCTCCGCCGGGGGCATGAAGATGAAGAAAAGACTCAGCAGCCAGAGGCCACCGCCCCCGGCCATGGCGGTCTTGGCTATAAGAGGCCTGGCATCCGCGCCGCGAAGGGCAGACAGGGACCAGAGAAAGAGCAGGATGGCCGCGTAATAGAGAACCATCAGCACTGGCGGCGGCGTCGGCAGCCAGAGGGTGGAAAAGGGGAGCCCATTGAAAAAGGCGGCCAGCCTCAGTGACAGGGTCAGCCCATAGCCGCCGAGTTGCAGGAGCAGGTCGGCGGCGGGCGGGGCAATAAAGATGAGGGGGCAGGCGAGAAATCCCAGGGGCAGGCTCCAGAAACAGATCAGGCCTTCAATGAGCAGGTTGGCCGCGGGCCCGATCAGCGAGAGGCGGTTGAAATAAAAGAGGAGCAGGGGGGCGGTGCCAACGGTGACGGCCATGGAAACGGTGAAGCCGGCCAGGAGATAGCGAAACAGCAGCCGTCCGATTCTGGCGGTTCTCCCTTCCGTGGTGGTCTCTGCCCCGGTGATGGCGGCAAGAAGCGGGGCCGCCATGGCCATGGAGGCCACCGCCATAAAGGAGAGTTGAAAGGAGGCAGTGAAAAGACTGGCGGGTTCCCAGACAAGGATGAGAAGCGCGGCCAGGGCCAGGGGGATGAAAAGCGACTTCTGCTTGTCGGCGCAGAGGGCGATCATAAAGACAAAGATCATGATCAGGGAGCGGATCACCGGGGTGCCGGCCCCTGCCAGCAGGGAGTAGATGGCCAGGGGCGGCAGGCAGAGGGCGGCGGCGATTTTCTTCACCGGATAACGAAGGATCATTTTTTCCGACCGGCGCAGCAGCCAGTAGAGGCAGAAGAAGAGAAAGGCGGCGAGGATGGAGAGATGGGCCCCGGAGATGGAGAGGATATGCATGGTGCCCGAGCCCTTGAAGGCCTCCAGGATTTCCTCGCTGATGCCCGAGGCCTCGCCGATGAGCAACGCCTTATAGACACTGGCGATTTCAGGGTCAACCTTCTGGTCAATAAAGGTGCTGATCCGGGTGCGAAGACCCTCGGGCAGGAAGCGCAGTCGGTGCAGGAGAGTGGGCTCATTTTCGATCTGCTGGATAAAAAGGGGCGAGCCGATCCAGCCGGTAATCCAGATATCCTGGCGGGCGAGATAGGTCGGATAATCAAATCCGCCCGGATTCTGAAAGGTGGAGGGCGGGCTCAGGCGGGCCCGGACGGCAAGCTGGTCACCGGGCATCAAGTACCTGGGCCAGGGGTCCTTGAGTTTCAGCTGAACCAGCCCGCGGGCGGCAATAAATCCGGCATCCTCTTTCATCCGCAGGGAATGGACATCCACCAGCAGGGTGCTGTATTTGCCGTTATATCCGGGGAGCTGCTCCAGGGTGCAGATCAGCACCGCCTCCTGTTCTTCCCTGATCAGATGGAAAACATGGCTGGAATCCGTCGGCGCCCGCATTGCCAGCAGGCCATGGGCAAGTCCTGTGCTGAAGAGAAAGGAAAGCAGAAGGAGGATGGCGGCCTGTGCGTGTCGGCGTCGGTGCGCGTAGAGGGCGGAGGTGGCGAAGAGCAGGGACAGCAAAAGAAAGGGGCCGGGGGTGCAGCCCAGGGGCTGGCAGGCGAGGGCGCCGAAAATACCCATGGCAAGGGAGAAGGTGGCCGCAAGCAGAAGATGATTGGAGAGAAGCCGGGCGAGTCTGGTGATCACGGGAATCTCACTTCAGCCACTTCAGGGCGCGGAGAGGAGCGTCTGGATAAGCTGGAGATGGCGGTCAATGACCCCCTGCTGCATTTTCACACAGGCCAGGGCGGCATGTCCTGCCTGTTCACGGAGCCGGGAGTCGGCGAGCCAGGTGTGGGTCGCCTGAAAGAGGGCCTCTCCATCCTCGACCCGGAGCGCGCCGCCGTCGGCCAGAAGCTCGGCGCTGATCTCGGCAAAATCCTCCATGTGCGGGCCAAAGAGCACCGGGGTCTCCATCACCGCCGGTTCAATGGGATTATGGCCGCCCAGGTCCACCAGGCTGCCGCCGACAAAGGCGATGTCGGCAAAACGATAGCAGCCCGCAAGTTCGCCGATGGTGTCCAGAACGAGGAGCCCACAAGCCTCGCTGATCTTCTCGGAACGACGGGCGGAGCTGATCCCCCGGGCCGCAGCCAGCCCTTGAATCTCTCTGGCTCTGCCGATGTCACGGGGGGCGATGATCAGATAGAGCTGGGGAAAGCTCGTCCGCAGCCGGGCAAAGACCTGGAGGATGATCTCCTCTTCCCCCTTGTGGGTGGAACCGGCGACGAGCAGCAGGCTGTGATCCGGCAGGGTCATGGGAAGGGATTGCGAGGCAGTATTGCCGCTGATGCCGGGGGTGTCGAATTTGAGGTTTCCCAGGGTGTGCACCCGTTCCGCCGGAACCCCGAGGTCGATCATGTTGCGCCGGTCGCCCTCGGTCTGCATGGAGAGGTGGCGGAAGCTTTGGAACAGGGGCAGGAAGAAAAAGGAGAAGCGGCGGTAGGAGGCCATGGATCGGCGGGAAATCCGGCCGTTGACGAGCATCGAAGGAATGTGGCGGCGCTGGAGGCAGGTCAGGAAGTTGGGCCAGAAATCGGTCTCCACCAGGATAAAAAGATCGGGTCTGATGCGGCGGATAAAGGCCGATGTCACCGGCAGGATGTCGAGGGGGAAGGGAACCACCAGGTCGGCGCGGGGGGCCATGAGCTGTTCCGCGACCCTGGATCCGGAGGTGGTGGTGGCGGAAAAGACAATGAAAATCTCCGGGAACCTCTCGCGAATACCGCAGATCAGGGGCAGGGCCGAGGTCACCTCGCCCACCGACAGGGCATGGACCCAGATGGTCTGCCGCCCGTCCGGCCTGTTCTTCCGGATCAGCTCGTCCAGGCCGAAGCCCAGCCGCCGCCAGACGCGATGGCGGTATCGGGGTGTCATCAGGACAAAGACCAGGAGCAGGGGCAGGGCGATGATCAGCCCGATTATCTGGATAAGGTTATAGAGTGCAAGCATGGGGGCGACGAGTCGGTTGTATTTTTGTACCAGTATCCACCCGGAGAGTGGCATTCAATGGGGTGGGCAGCGGACGTTTCTGGCGGCGGCCATTCCCGCCTGAAACAGAATATATGAAAATCGGATAAAAAAGAAGGGCATTGCCCCTCGGTGCTGATTATTATGATGGGACGGCAGCCGGGAAGTGAACCAACTGTGCCGCCCAGGACTCTACTGAACACGGTCAAACGAATCAAGGGGATCGTGCATATTAACGCATGCAATGGAGACGGAATGAAGATCGCGATCAGCGGAAAGGGCGGGGTGGGCAAGACCACGATCATGGCCTTGCTTGGCAATGAATTTAAAAAAGCCGGTAAGGATGTTTTGATTATTGATGCCGATCCCAGCCCGCATATGGCGGAGACCCTGGGAGTCACCGATGTGGCGGCGATCCGGCCCATTGCCGAGATGAGCAAGCTGCTGGTGGAACGTTCCGGCAAGGTGGAGGGCTCTCCCTTTTACAATATGAACCCCCAGGTCAATGATATCCTTCAGGAATTCATGATCAGCCATGAGGGGGTCAGGCTTATGGTGCTGGGCGCCATCCAGACCGGAGACAAGGGTTGCGCCTGCCCGGAAAACAACGTCCTGCGCCGGATGCTGACCAAGCTTCTGCTGTCGCCGGAGCAGATTGTCCTCCTCGACATGGAGGCGGGCGTTGAGCACCTCGGGCGCGGCACCATCGCCGGCGTCGATCAGCTCCTGATTGTCGTCATCCCCTCCCGTTCCTCCATCCGGACCGCCCTCAAGATCAAAAAGCTGGCCGAGGATGTGAGAATTCCAAAGATTGATTTTATCGGCAATCTGATCCGGGATGAGAAGGATCGGGCCTTTTTAATCGAGGGCCTGGGAGTTGTGCCCATGGCCTTTTTTGCCGATTCACAGGCCATCCGGGACGCGGAACGCTCCGAGACCCCCATCACCCATATATCCGCCCCGGCGGAGGAGACCCCTCGGCTGCTGATGGAAGCCTTGATCGGTTAATCGGCTTCACCCTGAGTACATCCAAATCCAGAGGAAGAGACCATGAATACCTTTATCGTACCCTGCCCGTCCTGCCCGGCCAAGAACCGGATTCCCGCCGACCGTCAGCATCTGCACCCGAAATGTGGAAAATGCGGGGTGCCCCTGGATCTTCGCGGCAGCGCCCAGCCCGTGGAACTCACCGACAACGATTTCCAGAACTTTATCAAAGGCGCCACCCTGCCGGTGATGGTGGACTGCTACTCGCCCTCATGCGGCCCTTGCAAGGCCCTGGCCCCCCTGGTTTTCCGGTTGAACCGGGAATATCTGGGCCGGGTTCAGATCGGCATCCTCAACACCACCCTCCATCCCGGCACGGCCAACCATTACCAGATCCGGGGCGTGCCCACCCTGCTCTTTTTCGACCATGGCCAGCTCATTGATCAGCTGGTGGGCGCGCCGCCCGAGCCCCAGCTCCGCCAGAAGCTGGAGCAACTGGCCCAATCCCGCCGGTGAGTCCCATTTATTCCATTTCTAAATCAAGATGTGCACGAGAAGAAAAGCGAGTCGCGACGAGGCAGTACAATACGAACGGTGAGGAGCGACGCAGCGCATTCGACGAAGTGAACGCTTGATTTAGAAATGGAATTACAGGTCTCCGGTCACTGACCGGAGACCCTGAAAACCATCTCCCATTGCCTGCCCCAACATCACAGGAACCCCATGACCTTGCACCCCCTTGCCCTCGATGACCGCCCCCTGGTGAACGACTATCTGCGCCGCTTCCCGCCCCAGACCTCGGAGCTGACCTTCACCAATCTCTACGCCTGGCGCCGGACCCGTCCCATCCTGATTGACATCTTCAGGGAATCACTGATCATTTTTGCCGAGACCAAGACGGGCCGGGTTCTTCTGGGCAAACCGGTGGGGCCGGTGTCTCTGGCGGATGTCCTCTGCCAATACCAGGCTGAGATAAGCGGGGCGGAACGCTTTCCCAGGGCGGACCTCGATGAGTCCCAACTGCCGTCCGGAGCGAGGGTTGTTGAGGATCGCGACAACGCCGATTATGTTTATCGCCGTGAGGCTCTGGCTACCCTTGCGGGCCGAAATTTTACCAAAAAAAGAAATCATATCCATCAGTGCCTGGCCGCCTATTCCTGCACCTACGAACGGATCACCTCGGAGCTGGTTCCCCAGTGTCTGGCCATGCAGGACCGATGGTGCACCGAGCGGGACTGTATGGCAGAACCAGGCTTGTGCGGCGAGTATCAGGCCATCGAGGAGACCCTGCTCCACTTCCAGGAATTTGGACTGATCGGCGGCGCCATCCGCATTGATGGCACCATCGAGGCCTTCACCATCGGCGAGGCGCTCAATGCCAGCACCGCGGTCTGCCATTTTGAGAAGGCCATGTCCCGGTTTCAGGGCCTGGGTCAGCTGATCAACCAATGGTTTGCCGAGAAGAGTCTCGCCGACTTTTCCCACATCAACCGGGAGCAGGATCTGGGAATCCCCGGCCTCCGCCAGTCAAAAGAGAGCTACTTCCCCGATCATCTGGTGGAAAAGGTGCGCATCATCCTGCCCGGCGCGGATGGTCAGGGGCCGACATGATGGGAGAAGACCTTCACCCGATGAAAACCTCCATGCCCATTGCGAGAGCAGGCTGGAAATCGCGCCCATGGAATTGAGCGAGCTGGGATGGGGCCCCTGGTTTCACGATCTGGCGGGTGCAGTCTGTTCGCCTGGGCAGCGATGGGCCCGGGTAACGGCGGTTGATCGCGGCTGGTACGTGATCCGCAATGAAGAGGGGGAAGTCGCGGCCAGAACCACAGGTCGATTCCTCAACGCCACCGGCTCGACCATGGATATGCCCTGCGTCGGCGACTGGGTCCGGGTCAGTTACGACTCTGAAAATTCCGCGAGCATCCACGCGGTGCTGCCGAGAAAGTCCTTTCTCCATCGCAAATCCGCCGGCAAGAACAGCGAGATGCAGATGATCGCCGCCAATATTGATGTCGCCTTTATCGTTCAATCATGCCATTTTGATTTTAATGTGGCGCGGCTGGAACGCTATCTGGTGATGGCCGGTGAGGGGCATGTGCAATCTGTGCTTATCCTGACCAAGACCGATCTGGTCAGCTCCGAGGCATTGGAACTCCTGATTGCGGCCATCCGTGGCGCCGGAATCGGAACCCGGATTATTGCCCTCAGCAATGTTACCGGGGCTGGTCTGGAGCAGATCAGAGAGCTGATGGGCCCTGGAAAAACATACTGCCTTCTTGGATCATCAGGGGTCGGCAAATCAACGCTGATCAACCGGCTCACCGGCCAGGAAACCCTGAAAACGGCACGAGTCAGTGATTCCGGGGAAGGACGGCACACCACGGTGCGGCGCCAGCTCATCGTCCTTGAGCAGGGCGCCATGTTTGTCGATACGCCGGGGATGCGGGAGTTCGGCCTTTTTGCGGGCAGTGAAGGAATGGGTGAAAGTTTTGATGATATCCGGGAGTTGGCCCTCCGATGCCGCTTCGCCAACTGCGGCCATACCAATGAACCCGGTTGCGCGGTGGTGCCGGCACTGAAAGGCGGTGAACTGCTACCGGAACATTATGGCAATTATATGAAGCTCACCAAAGAGTCGGAGTCCAATGTGACGGCCTATGCCGAGAAGCGAAAGAAGGGCAGGCCCGGCACCAGGGCGGGGCAGGGGCCGATAAAGCCGCCGAAAAAGTAAGATTTTCCAGGGCAGGACGGGAAGAAGGTCATTGATCTATGGTGATGTTTGTGAAAAAGAACGGTCGATATAAAACTGATGGCCTTGTTGAAGATCAATATGAGGCAGGGTCGAACGGTCTGGTACTTCAAAATCTTTGCTATATTCAAGAGAACTTTAGATAGAACTTACCGCCTGGTTCAACTGGTGCAACGAAGGGAAAAAGCATTCTTACCTTGACAAACAGACACCAAATGAGGCTTATTCTAACGGACTTGAACTAATATAAAAAGTTGCCTGACGCCGATTACAACATACCATCAAATAATATTTCTTATTTCACCACTCAGGTTGTCTCACTAACCACTACCATCTCTCAATTATCAAGGATTTTAGCCAACACTGTGGTGTGAACTTGGATGACGTCTTTGTCATCTTTGAAACTAAATACGGTAAACCCACGCAGTCGATGCAAACGTATATACGCCCTGCTATTGATGCCCCCGCCCTAACACCTAGACCTGTATTCGACCCGGCGGTTGTTGCGCAACTGACGAACGTGCTTTCATCGCACTTTACAAACGGCTACAGGCTGCACTCCCCGATTGAGATGGCTCGTTTTCGTACGTTTGCCGCAGAAGATTTGGACGAGGATATCACGCTGACCGATGAGGAACTGAAAAGTTATATCGCGGTTTGCGGAACTACCTATGAGGGCAAGGTATATGCCGTGTCCGCTCATGCAAAAGAACGAATCAAGCGACTGGCGGAGGATTACTTTGCCGACGGAGCCCAAGCTATCTTCTTTGCCGAATTCTACGCCAAAAACGAAAACTGGCTGTTCGAAGCAAGCGTGGTCTCCGAGGATATGCTCATCGACATTTTTATTAGGTTGTTCCCAAATCTGTCCTTCACTCAGACTTATTTCGGCTACACGGACGCCTCCATCTTTGCCGCTCTGGAGGGCGAAATCCTACGTGTGTGGGGTGACGATGTACTGCTGACCTATGGCCAACTTACGGAGCGGTTGCGGTATATACCCCTTGAAAGGATTAAGTACGCCCTCGGTCAGAATAGCGACTTCATTTGGAGCAGCGTGGAGACCTTCTCACACGTCAGCCGAATTGAAATCACCGATGAAGAGCGGCAAGTACTCCACGAAGTCGCCGTGCGGGAATGCAACGCTCGCGGCTATGCCTCGATGGCAGACTTGTCCTTCAGTGAAATCGAGGATCGTAACCACGAACTTTCCATTGCGGCGGTTCATAATGCGGTTTTCCGCATCTGTCTGTCGGACAAGTTCGATATAAAAGGTAAAATTGTCGCGCGCAAAGGAGATGTTTTTGATGCGTTGACCATAATGAAGACATACTGCCGAAGCATCGACAAATGCTCGCTTGACGATCTGCTGGCCTACGAGAAAGAACTAACAGGTGAAGTTCACCGTTGGATTCCGATGGAAGCGGGGAACACCGTTCTGGTTCGTATTGATAAAAACACATATGTGGCGGACAGATATGTTCACTTCAACGCTGACATAATTGACGAAGTAATCGGGCTGTTTGTTAAGGAAGATTATCTTCCGCTTAAATCTTTCACAACCTTCGGGGCGTTCCCCGATTGCGGGCAGACGTGGAATTTGTTTCTACTTGAAAGCTACTGTCGCAGATTTAGCCTTAAATTTCGGAATGATAGCCAATCAGTTAACTCGCGGAACTCCGGAGCGGTCATCCGTAAAAGCTGTGACAAGGACTACACGGAGATTATGGCCGATGCCGTGGCGAATGCAGACGTTCCTTTAAAGGATACCGCCGTGGGTAAGTTTCTGTATGATAGCGGGTACACAGGCAGAAGCACAACTGCAAAAGTTAACGAAATTATAGCTAAGGCAAAGGCCATACGAGAAAGGATGAATTGAAGATGTATTCTTACAGCTACGACAAAAAAACGGGGGGGATACTTCTTAATTCCTCGCCGAACGGGTTCTCCAAAGAACCACGCCCGGTTTACGCACCCGAACTGGATGTGTTGGGATTTGATAAGTATTGGAGGTACGACAAGCAGGCCGACAGCCCCTATATGTGGGCGGAAGCGAACAGATACTACTATCGTGGGACGCTCGTCGCTAAGTTGAAAGGAGGCAATATCTATACCGCCCCTGAGATTATCATTCCGAACGGCGAGGACGGCAAACCGATAACGCCGGAACCCAAAGGCCTGTCGCTTCGCCCCGTTGACATAGGGGCTATGGTTGAAGCTAATGGCGAGATGCTTGAAATCATCGAGCAGACCACGGTCAAGAAAATACTGGCTATCTATAACAAGTACAAGGGCAGGCTCGACTGCTTCCATGTGGCGTTTTCGGGAGGCAAAGACAGTTGTGTCCTGCTCGACCTTGTTAAAAAAGCCCTGCCCAAAGGCAGCTTCGTGGTGGTATTTGGCGACACGGGCATGGAGTTCCCCGACACCTACGAGGTTATCAAAAAGACCAAGCAGCAATGCGTCGAGGACGAGATACCGTTCTACATTGCCGAGTCTCACCTCACCCCAAAGGAATCTTGGGAGTTGTTCGGCCCCCCGTCGCGTGTGCTCCGTTGGTGCTGCTCGGTTCATAAAAGCGCTCCGCAGACGTTGAAGTTGAGAGAAGTAACTGGCAAGAACGATTTTATCGGCCTTGACTTTGTTGGAGTTCGAGCTCAAGAGAGCTTTGCTCGAAGTACCTATAAGTACGAGAACTATGGCGTAAAACAAAAGGGACAGTTCAGCCATAACTCAATCCTCGAATGGACGTCTGCGGAGATATGGCTTTATATATACGCGAACGATGTGCTAATTAACGAATCCTACAAAAAAGGCAATAGTCGTGCTGGATGTTTATTTTGTCCTATGTCTGGCGGTACGAGTGACTTGCTGCGACGAAGTAGCTATCCAAACGAAATAGATTTTTTTGTGTCCATGATAAAAAGCTCCAACGGCTGGGATACAAATAAAAAAGATATAGAAACCTACGTTATCAATGGTGGATGGAATAATCGACGGAGTGGTCGTGGGATTATTGGAAATGTTTCCAAATATTTTGAAAAAACCGAAAATGGTCTTGTCGTTATTGAATTAGTCCATCCTTCTTCAAATTGGCAAGAATGGATAAAAACAATAGATAATACTGTCATAAGGTTCTCTGTTAAGAATAAACCCGATGGGCTGATTGTTACCGCATCAGAAGCAGAAATGAAACAGAATCCATTGGCAGGAAAAATGCTCAGGCAGGTTTTCAAAAAGTCGGCATACTGTGTTGGATGCAAAGTTTGCGAATCAAATTGTAGCAATGGCTGCCTTTCTTTTGAGAATGGTAATGTCAGAATCGAAAATTGCTTGCATTGCGGCGCATGTCATCAGATACAAAGTGGATGCTTGATGTATGAAAGCATGAAAATCCCAAAGGAGGAAAAGATAATGAAGGCGATAAACTGTTTTGATGATCACGCACCAATGACAACTTGGCTTGGGTCATTTTTTAATGATAGGGATAATTTTTTTGTCTCGAATAATTTGGGCCCAAACCAATTAAAGTGTTTCAAACGATTTTTGCGCGACGCAGGACTCCAAGAAATGAACAAAACTACATCATTTACCGAGCTGATTATAAATTTAGGTTGGGAATCCAACATGGCCCAGGGCCTTATCTTTGTAAATCTTGTTTATGCCAATCCGCAAATCGAGTGGTATGTCAAAGAATTAGATATCGGCCGCGTATATACCCGACAATCGGTAGAGGATAAGTTAACGGCTATTGACGTGAAAGAAAAAGCAGCGAAATCTGTTGCGAAAGCGTTCAAGCGTCTGACTGAAACCCATCTCGGCACTATCCTTCATTTCGGCTTCGTTACCGACGAGGGCGACCTCGTCCGCACGAAATGCTCGGTGAGCGACCCGCGCGTGATGCTGTACGGCCTGTTCAAGTTTGCGGAGAAGTGCAACGACTATAAGGAGTTCACGCTTGCCACACTCCTGAATGGAAGCATCGACCGCGACGGCATCAGCCCCACCCGCATCTTCGGGCTTGACCGCGACGATATGACGCCGCTCCTGCTGGGCCTGTCGGCAAAATATCCTGAATTCATCACTGCATCGTTCACGCACGACCTTGAAAAGATAACGCTGTCAGAGGACAAATCGTCCCAAGATGTACTCGGCTTGTTTACGGGAGATACAGCAATTGGCTAATAACAACAAATACCGCGAATACTTTGACATTGACGAGGAGTATTTTCCTCAAGTCAACCCACCTGCTATCGCCGCCGCCAGCGCGGACTTCTGGAAGCGCACATACCCGCACTACACGTTCATCGAAATGCTGACCAACCTGGAGCGGGTATTGGCACGGCAGGAGAAGCGTTCCATCTGGATTGAGGGTGCGTACGGCACAGGCAAGTCGCAGTGCGCCTATGCCCTAAAAAAGATTCTCGAAGTGCCGGAAGCAGAACTCCGCGCCTACTGGGACAGATACGAGCCGCTGAAAAAGAAAACTGACCTGCTCGAAAAGCTAATCGGTCACAAGAAAAAGGGCATCATGACCGTCTACCGATACGCTTCGGGTATGATTGACTCGCCCCGCGACCTCTTTCTTGCTGTTCAAGAAACGCTTAAGGCTTCACTGGTAGCGGCAAACCTTTACGCAGGCGAGAACACCCTGAAAGAAAGCGTCATCGCTTGGATTGACGAGCCGTCGCACAAGCTGTTCTTTGACGCGCTTTTGAAACAGCCGGAGTGGGCGGCTTTGTTCAGCCAGACCTCCGCTGATGAGGTGCTGAACGCCCTCCGTAAGGGCGGTGAAGTCAAGACGTTGATGGATAACATCTTCCGTCTTGCCGACAAAGAGGGCATCACCGCGCTGAATATTGACACTGATAGGCTCATCGCTTGGTTGACGGACATTATCGACCGCAACAATGTAAAAGTTGTCTTTATTTGGGACGAGTTCTCCGATTACTTCAAGAACAACCGGGAGAGCCTTTCGGAGTTCCAGAAACTCGCCGAGTTGGTGAACCTAAAGCCGTTCTACTTCATCGTCATTACGCACGAGTCGGGACAGTTGTTCACGACCGCCGACACGACTTGGACTAAGGTGCGCGACCGATTTATTCCAGTGCAGATTGCTCTGCCAGATAACATCGCTTTCGATCTCATCGGTCACGCTTTCCACGAGAAGCCTGCCGCCAAGCCGCAGTGGGACATCCTCGCCGACGACCTGAACGAACGAGTTAAGAATTCCCGCTCCAAGGTGATGGCTGTTGCGAAGATTGACAACCCACAGGTGATGAAGGACATTATGCCGCTTCACCCTATGGCGGCTCTGCTCCTCAAAAACATAGCCTCTGCGTTCAAGTCTAACCAGCGGAGTATGTTCGACTTCATCAAATCCTCTAACACGGACGATGTGAAGGCGTTCCAATGGTTCATTGAGAATACAGGTCCCTTTGACGACCACCCGCTTCTCACGGTGGATATGCTGTGGAACTTTTTCTACGAGAAAGGCAGGGATAATCTCACATCAGACATTCGCTTGATACTGGACACCTTCCCGCAGCAACAGAATTTGCGTGAGGATGAGAAAACTGTCCTGAAAGCCATCCTTATTTTGCAGGCGATTGATCAGAGATTGGGCGGCACCATCGACCTGTTCAAAGCTTCTGAACAGAACCTCAGCTATGTCTTTGAGGGTATCCCAGACTTAGAGGGAACGAAGTCCGCCAACCTTGCGAAAGGTCTAAAGGAAAAAGGCATCCTCGTTTCAAACCCGATAAGCGCCGGGCGGTATGCCTATGCTGCTGCCGTGCTTGCGGGAGACCAAGCAAAAATCGACAACCACAAGAAAGACATACGACAAAACAGCACAACCTCGAAGCTCGTGACGGAGGGTGGGCTTTCTACCGTTCTGTCTCTTTCACCTGCTTTGCGTCTGCGTTTCGAATCAGAACCTGGAACAGGCAAAATCACGCCCGTAACCACCTCCGACTTCTCACGCACAATCAATATCCTGCGCGACAAAGCCACGGGGTGTAATTTCCACGTCGTTATCGCCTTTGCCAAGAACGATGCGGAAGCGGCAATATTCCGCAAGACCCTCAGAACTGAGGTTGCGGATAAGCAGTATGAGAACGTCGTGTTCATCGACGCGCTCTCAACACCGCTTGGATCAGAGGCGTTTGAACAGTACGTGGACTTCTCCGCTATGGCGATGTACTACCAAGGTAGCAACAACACATCGTCCCGGGAAAGTTCGGATAAAGCAAAGCGTGTCTTAGACTATGACTGGAAAAACCGTATCTACAACGGTCAGTTTGTCGTATACACCTTCGCAAATCAAGATGGCGAGAAACTTGGTAACGGGCAAGGTGTGGCAAGTATCCTCCAGACCATAGTGACGACCAAATTCCCGTATGTGTTCGATTTCGCCAAGAATCTTACAGAGAGCCAACTAAAGATAACCCCTGCGATGAAGCAATCGGCAAAGTCCGGCATATCGCAGGCCACAGGTGGTGTTGTTGTCGGCATCGAGAAGAATGTCCTTAACACCGTTTGGAAGGTTGATAGGTATTGGGAAAACTCTACGACAGCGTCTTTGCCAATCTCGAAAATCAAAATCGTGGTAGACAAGCGGATCAAGGATGCGTTTGACCGCGACGGGCAGATTTCAATCGGCGAAGTCTACGACTTCCTTGAGGAAACCTATGGCTTTGCACCGTGCAACCTCTCGTCGTTTATTGCCGGTTTCCTGTTGAAAGAGTACGGCACAGAACCGTTCCGCTACAGCGACTCTTCTGGCGGTCACGAGCAGATGACGCAGGACAAACTTGCGGAGATGCTCGGAAACTACATCGGCAAGTCTCCGAGGCCGACCTATATCGTGAAAATGACCGCCTACGAAATGGCTTTTTATGAACTTACTGAAAAGGCGTGGAGGATACCCGCAAATTCCTGTTCTTCCGCAGGACAGGCCGCCATGGCTGTATCTACGAAAATGCGTGGTCTGAGTCTGCCGGTATGGTGTCTTGAAGAAGTGGATGAAGTCGGCATTTTTGCCGTGGTTCATAAGTACATCGAACTTGCTCAAAAGGAAGGCAGCGAGGCTCATAATAAAGCAGTTGAAATCGGCAAAATCGCGTCCGCAAAGCCCTTGATCGCTGAAAGCTTGTTCAACTTAATCACAAGTGAGAATT
>JACDZF010000051.1 GCA_013426795.1 Desulfocapsa sp.
GAGTTTGTTGGTAATTTGCCCCACGCCACGCCCAGAAACCGCCGGAAAAGATTGGTGGTTTCTGGGACGCGGTAGAAGAGACCGTAAGCCTTTCATGCAAGAAAAAGACCTTGCCTGATCTGGGGAGTTTGTTGGTAATTTGCCCCACGCCACGCCCAGAAACCGCCGGAAAAGATTGGCGGTTTCTGGGACGTGGTAGAAGAGTCCGTAAGCTCTGCGAGCAAGAAAAAGACCTTGCTCGCAGAGCAACGGTCTCTAAAAATACACTCCCTTCACCCCCGCCTCTTCACGGGCTGCACCGCCTTTGTCCCTTATCCCTTCGGCAACCCGGTTGGCGCTTTTGATCATGTCGTTGATGCCGATGCCTTCCCAGCCGAAGCCGTGAATATACAGTCCGGGTTGCTCCTCCATCAACTGATCCCGCCACTTGAGCAGGGCCGGGTAACCGGCCTCAAGCTGGGGGATGCCCCAGTTGGAGCGCAGCACCCGGGCAAACACCGGTTCGCCTTGCAGGGGGAGCAGAGCCCGCAGATCAGTCAGGGCATCTCGGATCAGGGTGGCATCGTCCAGCTCCAGCCGTTCCGGGTGGCGGCGGCCTCCCACCAGGGCCTCAAGCAGAATATGGCCCTGCGGGGCCCGTCCGCTGAACATATTGGAGGAAAAGAGGGCGCCCAGGCAGAATCGTCCTTCCTGCTCCGGCGCCAGATAGCCAAAGCCCGGTGGCAGACTGGAGCCCGCGCCAAAGCCCAGGGCGACGGTGAGAATCCTGGCCTCGGGGACGCTCTGCTGAGGCGGCGGGGTTCGGGCTATGCCGCGAAGCAGGGCTAAAGACTCATTGATGGACAGGGCCATGACCAGATTGCCGGCGCTATGCTTTTCCCCACCGCATTCCACCTCCCAGCCGGATTCATTTCGGCGGATGAAGGTGACCGCAGCGCCGGTGAGGAGGTTGCGGCCGGAGTGGAGCGATTCCGCCAGACGGTCGGCCAGACGAACCATGCCGCCGGGAAAACTGGTCATGGCCGGCAGCTCTTTTATTTTGCCTTTGCCGGATTTCCTGGCCTTCATCATCTTTGCCAGCAAGCCCCGAATCACCGAGCCATGGGCCATTTCCAGGCGGCGCACCCCGGGCATAACCCCGTCCATAACCAGCCGGTTCAGATCCCCGGCGTAGGTGCCGGTGAAGACCGCGTCCACATAGGGCAGCAGGGCCGCGCCGAAGCGATGCTCCACCCACTGGGCAACGGTGGGTTCGCCGGGCAGAGGTTTTTTAAAGAGCTCGCCCAGGACCCGCAGTTTCTCCAAGGGGGAGATCAGGGGGGCCATGATGATCTTGGCCGGGCTCTGGGGGATGCACATCAGGGAGCCCTTGATGCACACATAGCGGACAAAGCGGCGTAAGGGGGCCGTCATCTTTTCCTGGTCGAGGCCGGTTTCCTCCAGGAGCGCCTGGCTCTCCGAGCAGTTGTCAAGGAAGCCATGGGGCCCGTTTTCCACCATAAACCCGTCTTCGGCATGGCTGGCGATGGCCCCGCCGGTCCGGGCTGATTTTTCAAGGATCAGGCTTTGATGCCCGGGGCAGAGCTGTCGCAACTTGTGGGCCACGGTCAGACCGGAGAGGCCGCCGCCAATAATAAGAGTATCCATGATTGAATGTGGGAATGGGGAATTATAAAGTAAAATTAATGATATAAAAATGAGAACGGGTAAGAAATCTTGACACCTTGGCATCGATGTTTATCATTTTGGCCGAATTAAGGTAAAAAAGCAACGGAATAGGATAATGCCTGTCATTGGGTATTGGCCTGCTCCGTAAAACCTTTCCGGCAGCAGCCGGAGATGTCTTTTAGAGAATCAGCAGAAAGAGGATGAACCCATGACCAGCACCCAGACCACCACCCATGAATTCCAGGCGGAGACCAAGAAGCTCCTTGATATTGTTATCCATTCGCTCTACACCGAGCGCGATATTTTTGTCCGTGAGTTGATCTCCAATTCCTCGGATGCCCTGGAAAAATTCCGCCATGAAAGCCTCACCGCCGGCGATGTCTTCGACTCCCATATGCCCCTGGAAATCACCATTGATCTCGATGAAGAGAAGCATACCATGACCATTACCGATACCGGTATCGGGATGAACCGCCTTGAGCTGGAGACCAACCTCGGCACCATTGCCCACTCCGGTTCCAGCGCCTTCCTCGATGGTCTGGCCGAGGCGGCCAAGAAGGATGTGAGCCTGATCGGTCAGTTCGGGGTCGGCTTTTATGCCGCCTTTATGGCCGCGGCCAGGGTTCGGGTGCAGAGCCGCTCCTGGGACGGATCGGAAGGTCATGAATGGACCTCCGACGGCACCGGCAGCTACACCATCAGCGAGTCGCCGGGATTGCATCGCGGCACCCGGATTATCATGGAGTTGAAGGATGATGCCCATGACTACGCGAAAAAATGGAAGGTGGAGAATATCATCAAGCAATACTCCGCCTTTGTGCCCTTCCCCATCAAGCTCGCGGGGGAGACGGTGAATACCGTCCAGGCCCTGTGGACCCGTAACAAGAGCGAGATCTCGGAGCAGGAGTACACTAATTTTTACAAGTTCATCGGCACCGCCACCGATGAGCCCCGCTATCGCCTCCATTTTTCCGCCGATGCGCCGCTGGCCATCAATGCCCTGCTCTTTGTGCCCAAGGAGAACTTTGAGGTCATGGGCTTTGGCCGGGTGGAGTCCGGGGTCAACCTTTATTGCCAGCGCATCCTCATTGATCAGCATTCGGAAAATGTCCTTCCGGACTGGCTGCGCTTCCTCAAAGGGGTGGTGGACAGCGAAGACCTGCCCCTCAATATCTCCCGCCAGTCCCTTCAGGATAACGCCCTCCTCGCCAAGCTCCGCCGGGTTATCACCAAGCGCTTTTTGAAATACCTCGATGAGCAGGCGCAGGAGGATCCGGAGGCCTATCTCGGCTTCTGGAAGACCTTCGGCGTCTATCTGAAAGAGGGGCTGACCTCCGATTATGAGTTCCAGAAGGAGCTGGGGAGACTGATCCGTTTCGAGTCTTCGCGCTCGGAAGCGGGCAGTCCCATCGCCCTTGCCGCCTACGTGGAGCGGATGAAGGAAGGGCAGGATTCCATCTATTATATCAACGGCGCCAGCCGTGCCGCCATTGAGGCCGGGCCCTATGTGGAGATGTTCACCCGCAAGGAAATCGAAATCCTCTACACCCTGGACCCCATAGATGACTTTGTCCTCAGCCATCTGGGCGAGTTTGACGGCAAGAAGCTGGTCTCTGCCGACCGCGCCGATCTTGACCTTGGTTCAGAGGAGAGCCCGAAAGAGAAGGAAGAGGGAGAAAAGCAGGAAGAGGCCCGGCTGGAACAGGGGGCCAGGGCCGTGCTCATCAGCTGGCTGAAGGAGACCCTGCACGACAAGGTCGCCGATGTGGTGGAGTCCAAACGGCTGGTCACGGCGCCGGCCATGATCGTCAATCCCGACGGCTATATGACCACCTCCATGGAGCGGATCATGGCCGCCAGCCGCCGCGAAAAGGGGCAGGAGCCGATGAATAGCAAAAAGAACCTGGAGATCAACACCGCAAGCCCCCTGATGAAACGGCTGGCCGAGCTGCAGAAAAGCGATGCGGCCTTTGCCGCCGAGGTGGCGGCCCAGATCTATGATAACGCCATGATTCAGGCCGGCCTGGTGGTGGATCCCCTGGCCATGGTGGAACGCAATTACCGGATTCTGAACCGGGTCGCGGGCGGGGCCTGATCTGAACTTTTTTTCCGCAGTTCTGGAACTGTTACATAACTCTTGAAAAAAGGGAACTGCTCAGGTAGATAGTTTGAAGATGTTTGGTGATCGTCTGAAAACAAAATATCCGGGGTTGTTCCCTTTTTCGTTGACAAAAGGGAAGCGCTTCAGATCCAAGTTGTCGCTGCCCGATGTTTGAATGTGCAAGCTTGGGGCAGTCATTGAATCATGAAATGCTCTATGGAGGATCTATTTTGATTGAGGTACTCAGGAATTTGTCGATCAAGTCAAAGATTTTCTGGTTTGTTGTCCCCTGTACCATCGCGTTCGGGGTACTATTGACCCTTCTGGCCCTGTTTTTTCTCAATGACTTTAAAAAACAGTCCGTCAATAATTTCAGCCAGGCCATAATTTCGACGCAGCAGGCTGCCGTTCATGGCACCAATAATCCCGGTGATGCCGCTATTCTGATTCAGGAGATGACCCGGAAGGCCGATGATATCATCCGTAAGACCGCTATTATATTCATCTCCATCGTTGCCGCGGTCATTCTCCTGGCCGCCGTCGGGGCCCTGTTTGTGGCCACCCAGATTGGCAAACCGATCTGCAAGGTGGCTGATGGGCTGGAGAACATCAACTCGGGTGACGCCGATCTCACGCGACGTCTGGCCGTCACCACCGGTGATGAAACGGGGAAGGTTTCAAGGCTCTTCAATACATTTCTGGCAAGACTTCAGGATATTATCAGAACCTTGCAGGTGGACGCGGAAAAACTCAACGAATCGGCAGAAACAATTCATGGTCTTATCAAAACCATTCAGGAGAAAACCGCCTCAGCCAATGCAATCTCGCAGAAGGTCTTTCGGTCGGCGGGGCATCAAAGCAAGGATATGGGCGACATCGCTCTTTTGATAGAAGAATCCACCGGAAATTTCCATTCGATCTCATCCTCTGTTATTGAATTAACGGCCACGGTGACCGAAATAGCTGGGACTTCCGCCAGAGCCCACGCAAATACCATGGAAACCACGACCAGAATGGAAAAGACCCTGGGCAAGATTGCCGAACTTGGCCAGGCCGCCAATGAGATAGGAAAAGTCACCGAGACCATTGCCGAAATTTCCGACCAGGTGAATCTCCTTGCCCTTAATGCCACCATCGAGGCAGCCCGGGCAGGGGAAGCGGGGAAAGGCTTTGCCGTGGTGGCCAACGAAATTAAAGAATTGGCCCGCCAGGTCGCAGGTGCCGCCACAGAAATAAAGGCCCGGATCGAGGACGTGCAGCATGCCACCCAGACCACCATCGTTGAAATTCGTGATTCCGCTCAAACAATTTCCCAGAACAGCGATATTGTCGCCACCATTGCCAGTGCCGTGGAAGAGCAGTCAGCAACAGTAAATGAAATTGCCAAATCGCTGGCCATGGCATCGGAGAAACTGGGCGACTCCAACAACAAGATCTCCCAGGCATCGGTCTATGCCGGTGAAATGTCAGCCATGGCCAATACCGTGTCGGAAACGGTCACAGAAGTTGATGAGGCAGTGCTGTCAATCTTCACCACCTCAGAATTCCTTCAGCAGATGGCCAAAAAATCTGCCGATGAAACTCGCCAATTCAAGACCTGATGCAAAGATACCGGGGCCCTTGCCAGGCGTTGAAAGGCAACACAGCCTTCGCCCTGTTCCAATCGGTTGTGAGCGGCGGCTGACCAGGAATCTTTGATGGCAAGATTGATTTGACAAGAGGCGGCTGTTCCAAATAAAACCATGACCAGGGCGGCGGGCTTGTTTCGTCGCCCTGGTTTTCTGTGCAACGAGTTCACACTCATCAATGGAGAACATGAGATGTTTCTACACGTCCCCGCTGCTTTAAGGGTCTCACCCCCTCGCCTCGCTGTTCTGTTGACCTCGGCCCTGCTTCTCGTTGCCATGGCCGGCTGCTATAATCAGCCCGTGCGCCATCTGGCCGGCGATATTATCCAGATCAAGGCCGGGGTGACCACCCGTGAAGAGGTAAAAGCGATCATGGGCGAGCCGGATTCGATCCGAAAGGTCTCCGCCACGGTGGAGGAATGGACCTATCAGGAGGTGGATAAGTCGATGTGGCAGAAGACCCCGGTGGTGGGGGACGCCTTTTCAGCCAAGGGCTTTACGACGGTGACCGTGATCCTGGAAGGCAACATCGTGGCCGCTGCCCGTTACGGCACCTATGTCAAAGATGAGCTTGCCTGGAAAGAGGATTGCAAGTGGCAAAAGGTTGAAGACAAACCGCAACCGAAAGATTCCAGTAAGTGATTGATTCGCGAGATTCTTTTGACACCATCCGGCAGCGGATGGTGCAGGAGCAGTTGATTCCCCGTGGTATCGAAGATGCGCGGGTCCTGGCGGCCATGGGAGAGGTTCCCCGCCATCTTTTTGTCGATGACGCCATGCAGGCCCATGCCTACGGCGATTACCCCCTGCCCATCAGCGACGGGCAAACCATCTCCCAGCCCTTTATTGTGGCCATCATGACCCAGGCCCTGCGCTTGACGGGAACCGAAAAAGTCCTGGAAATCGGCACCGGTTCCGGGTATCAGGCCGTCATTCTGGCACGGCTCTGCGCCAAGGTTTATACCGTCGAACGATTAAACAGTCTGATTGCCGGCTCACGGCGGCTCTTTGATCGTTTGCGCTGCTATAATATCCAGTCCAAGCTTGATGACGGGACCATGGGCTGGCTGGAACATGCTCCCTATGACGCGATTATGGTGACCGCGGGCGGCCCCGAGATCCCCGAACCGCTCCTGGCCCAGCTGGCAGACCCTGGCCGTCTGCTGATTCCCGTGGGTGCACAAGACCAGCAGGAGCTCCAGCTTGTCACCAAAAAAGACGGCGTTCTGTCGGTGGAGATTCTGGAATATGTCCGGTTCGTCAGCCTCATCGGTGAGCATGGCTGGAACGGCTGAAAGCAGCGGGGAAGGGGTGAAGCCCCTGAGCCTTCGGGGGCTGGAGCTGTGACGCAGGACCTTCGTCCCTGCGATCCAGTTTGTCACAACTCCTTCTGTCCCCACGACCAGGAGCCTTGCGGGCCGGGGTTCTTCGGTGACTGGTATTCCATTCCTCAATCAAGCGTTCACTTCGTCGAATGCGCTCCGTCGCTCCTCACCGTACTTATTGTACTGCCTCGTCGCGACTCGCTTTTCTCCTCGTGTACATCTTGATTGAGAAATGGAACTACATGATATCGCAGGTGGCCAGATTGCCGCTTCCTCCGGCGGAAATCCTTTGATAAAGTTTCCACAGATGGTCGTCGATTTTTTTCAGGCGGGGGTTTGTGCCGGTCTTTAAGAACCGGCGCACAGCACCCGGGCCGCCATTGTATGCCGCATAAGCGGCGCGGGCCGCCATGTCGGGGGCATTCATTTCCTCCGCGACTTTTATCGCGTGCTGCTTGAAATAGCGCATCAGAATCTGGTTCCCGGCCTGGATATTGTAGACAACATCTCCCTGCAGGCGATCCATGTTGTAGAATCCCCTCCATACATGCTGATTAATCTGCATGATCCCAAGTCCTCCCGCCTGGTTGCGGCGGACCACAATCTTGTCATTCTTGAGTTCAAAGTGCTGCCAGCAGCTTTCGATCATCGCCACCGCTGGCACCAGGTTCAGAAAAATTTTGGTGTGTTGCGGGGTCAGGGCGTCCCGTTTGACCTGTTCCAGGGCAAGGGCGGTCAGCAGTTGGCCCATGATCCGCTCATATTCCGCCTCGTCTTCGTCAGTGGGAACCCAGCGGTTCAGTCGCTGGGAGATGGTAGGCTGGATCGCTGCCGGCAGTTCGTCGGCATGGGCGATTCCCAGGAAGAAGGTGAGCAGGGTGATGCCCACCGGAGGCGCGTGCGCCCTCGCGGGCTGGTTCGCCGGTGGGGGCACGGGCGGTGGGAGGGTTTGCGGCGGCGGCGCGGGGTCCGTGGGCGGCTCCCCTGCCGGCAATGGCGGCGGCATGATTTCTATGGCCGGCGCCACCGGTTCGGGTTGGAACTGGAAAAAGTCGCGCAGGGCAGGATCGATCTGCCAGTCAAAATGGAGGGGGTCTTCCTTGCTGTCCGGCTGCATCATGCGGGCCAGACGTCGCAGGCCATCGCTGGTGAGATGAATGCCAAGACCGGGGGCGGTACGATCCAGGGTCAGGAGGGCATCGCCGGCATTGATAAAGGTCATGTAGCGCAGCATTTTTTTCTGCATCAGCCCGGATTTGCCGCTGCTGCTTTCAACGATGGGGCGTAACTGTTCCCACACATCAATGAATAACTGGCGGAACGGATCCCGGTTTTCCACCGGCGCCTGCCCGGTCAAGATCATCAGGAGCTGATGGCGGCTGGTGATGAGCAGGTCGAAGAGCTGCTCCTGGTGCAGGGAATCGCCGAGGTCGGTACTGAGCCCCTTGATGGTAAAGACGAGGAAGGCATCAATGGGCTCAAAGGCCTGCTGTAGTTTCTCCAGTTCCTCAAATCCCAGGGGGGCCTCGGCCGGCAGCGGTGCAGCGGCTCTGGTCAGGGCGTTGTCCACCGTCAGGAGCAGGGGGACGGTGATGCCGTCGGCTCCGGCGCGCAGGGTGCCCACGGTTAATGTTTTGAGGGCGGCCTCCAGGGGGGCGGCATCGGCAGGTGAGGCGCAGGCGCGGAGCAGGTTGGAGATGTCCTCCTGGGGCATGGTCAGATCAAAGCCAAACTCTTCCAGTCGGGGATGAAGAAAGCGTTTGGACAACTCCCAGGCAAATCCGGTGACCACCGGCTTGCCGCCTTTTTCATTGTAGATGGCGGAATCAAGAATGCGATAGCGCAGCTGCCATTGCGGATCGACAAAAAAGTCCAGGCGCATGAGGACGAATCCCTCCCACTTGACCACAGAGGGCAGAATCCCCAGCGAGTCAAAGCCCATGCTGGCATTGGCGTTGCAGCTGAAGTAGGGCTGTCCGTCACGGATGGAAAGTCGGGGCTCGGTGATATGAAGGTAGTTGTAGGAACCCTGCTGAAAGAGTACTGTGGGCTTGCCGGATTCCGGGGTAAAGGATTCCACCAGGGCATTTTGCAGGATCTGGGTGCGCAGGAAAAGCGGCAGCTCAACGGTCGCTGCCGCCAAAGGGCCCGGGGTGGCGGTGAGCAGAAGAATAAGCAGAAAGAATGATTGGATGATTCGTTGCATGCGGGGTGTTCGCTCTCAGCGCTTGTGAAGAAGACCTTTCGGTGTGGAGGCTTGCCCGTCTCCATTTCATTGACTCGAGGACAGCTGGTGTTCAGCACCCTATCACTTCCCCTTCAAACTTAAAACTTTTTCCAGAGTATGCACGAGATAAAACCTGGCCAATCCATAGAATTATTGAAAGAGCTGCATATCCTCACCCGGGATGGCAAGATGAATCAGGATAGTCGGCGGAAACTCAAGCAGGTGAATCATCTCACCCAGTTTCTGGCGCCGCTGCTGCGGGAGATTCAACACCAGCAGACGGATGTCCATCTTGTTGACCATGGGGCCGGCAAGTCCTATCTGGGTTTTATCCTCTATGATCTTTTTTTTAAGGGGCAGGAGGATGGGGGAAAGACGGCCCAGGTCTACGGGATTGAGACCCGCGATGAACTGGTCCAGAAATCCCGGGAGCTGGCCCGTCGGCTGGGCTTTTCCGGGATGACGTTTCTGAACCTGTCAGTGGCCCAGTCGATCCTGTCGCCGGATCTGCCGGACAGGGTGGATATGGTCACCGCCCTCCATGCCTGCGACACCGCCACCGATGATGCCATTGAGTTTGGTCTGGCCAAAGGAGCCCAGTTTATTGTGCTGGCCCCCTGCTGTCAGGCGGAGGTGGCATCGGTGCTGCGGAAGAACAAGGGAAAACGGCTGGGGGGCGACGTCCTCACCGAGATCTGGCGGCATCCCCTTCACACCCGTGAATTCGGCAGCCATATCACCAATGTCCTGCGCTGTCTGCAACTGGAGGCCCATGGCTATCAGGTGAATGTGACGGAGCTGGTGGGTTGGGAGCATTCCATGAAAAATGAGCTGATCATTGCCAGCTTCAGGGACTTGCCGCGCCGACGTCCTGCCCAGCGATTGCAGGAGTTGCTCCATCTGCTGGGGTTGGAGGAGCTGGAGAGGATATTTGGGTGCCGTTGCTAAGCAGGCAAGGTCTTTTCCTTGCCTGCTTATTCCAATTCGCTTTCAAGTTGACGAAATGTGTCGACGCATACCCTTATGATATGAGTCAACTGAGCACAAATTAGTCTCATTTTGAAAGCGAATTTGAATTAGCAACGGCACCTTATGCCGCTCGCCAAAAAACTCTCCCCTTTTCCACAAAAGCCCCCGGCGAGCGGCTCGCGCCAGTCCCGAAAACCCGGCAAGTTCCTTGCCTTGCCGGATTAGTTCTCCATTGTCACATTTCCTTCAATGGCAACCACTCAACCACCCCTAACCCCGACCACCCCTTCCCCTCCTTGATAAGGAGGGGAAGGGGTGGTCGGGGAATAAAGTTCCACCCTGATTCAGGGGGGATTAAGGGGGGTTAAAGGGCTGCCGGTTACGACGATGAAACAATGTGACAAAGTAGGCTTAGCTTACGGCATCTTATGCCGCCCGCCAAAAAAACTCTCCCCATTTCCACAAAAGCCCCCGGCGGGCGACCCTCGCCAGTCCCGAAAACCCGGCAAGTTCCTCGCCAGTCCCAAAAAACCCGGCAGGGTGCCGTGATGGCAACCCTAGCGCTGATAGAGCCCGATGAGTTGAGCAGAGGCCAGGATATGGCCTTCCATGGCTTGCAGTAACGCCGGTTTCCTGGGGATCTGGAGGTTGGGCAGCAGGGTGTCCAGGGCGTAGAGTTTGTGAAAATAGCGATGGCAGCCAATGGGCGGGCAGGGGCCGCCGTAGCAGGTCTGCTTGCCATCGCCTCGGCCGCAAAGGGTCCCCTTGGGCAGCGCCTGCTCATCAACTCCTTCCGGCAGGCCTGAGACGGTGACCGGAATATTGTACAGGAGCCAGTGGACCCATGTCAATTTCGGGGCCGCCGGGTCCGGGGCGTCGGGATCGTCGATGATCAGGACCAGACTCCTGGCCTCAGGAGGAATGCCCGTCCACTTCAGGGGCGGCGAGATATCCAGCCCATCGCAGGTGTAGGTGGCTGGAATCATTCTGTTCTCAGTAAAGGCAGGGGAGCTGATGGTGAGGGTCATGGCTGGTCTCCTTGGGGGGGGGGGGCTGGATGCGGGCTCTTCTATCTTGCTCAACGTTCCGGCTCAGGTCGTGGAACAAAAAGTTCTCGGAGAGCCGGAAACATCACACACGATGGAGAGTAATAAAAACCTTCACTGGATGCAACATGGGAGGCGCGAAAAACATCAATCATGGAACGGAGGGAGGACGAAGTAAGATTGTACCAAACAAGACCATGGGCAGCAAGGGGTGAGCGATATTTTGATAGACTCGGCCGGGTGAAATCGTAAAAGCCATGGAGGGTTGAACCAACGGGCCGTGCATAAAAAGTATCAGCTTGAATGCCAGCTGGAATCAGCAGCGCCAGGCATGCCAGAAGCCGCAGGGGATGGAGCGGAAGATCGGGATTTCCGCGCGAACTCCGCAATTTTAAAAGCGGAAAGATTAGAGCCAGAATCACCTGCTCCGGAGTATCAGCCCCTGGGGATGAGCAATTCCATTTCTAAATCAAGCGTTCACTTCGTCGAATGCGCTACGTCGCTCCTCACCGTACTTATTGTACTGCCTCGTCGCGACTCGCTTTTCTTCTCGTGCACATCTTGATTTAGAAAAGGAGTAAGGCAATCAGATCATCCCTTGTCTTGCCGGCCCTTTCATCAAGGGCCAGGTTGGCTTTATTCTGCTCATGGCCGAATTTCCCCACGATCTCCCACAGCTCTCCGGCGGGAACCGGGGCGACAAGGCTGATCCGGCGTCCGAAATATCGCACCTGACGCCAGGCCTGGGCCTTGGGCAGAGCGATGGTGTAGATTGCTGCCGGATCAATATTTTCCACTCCCTCATACACGAAATCCGGCAGGGAGGCCCTGGCATGGAGGAGATCAGCGCCTGTTGCCGGGAGCAGGGAGAGGCTGGTGGTTCCCGGACTGGCTGAAGGTTCTCGCTCCACCGGGAAGATGTCGAGGATCTCCTGCCTGGTCACTCCGCCGGGCGCCCCTCCCTTCAAGGTCGATTGGGGACTGATCATGGCGGCGTCAGCCCCGAGAATTTGCAGAGCCGCCCGGGCAGCGATGCGCGCCATCTCCTGTTGATTGCGCCCCGCGTCCAGCCGTGCGAAGTCCTCCTCGATGGCCTCCTGATAGGGGCTGAGAATCCCGACTATTTCCCGGTTGGCCGCATCGCTCACCGGCGCCGCCCCTTCCTCGTTGGCAACAATGGCAAACCGGCTGCCGGCAATCCTCCTGGCGCGCAGGTCATAGTCGATGTCGAAACGGCCAAGGTTTTCGGCATGGGAGCCGGTATGAAGGATGATCGTGTTCTCGACCTGCTGCGCCTGGGTCATGGTGGTATGGCTATGGCCGCCCAGAATAAGATCAATCCCCTCCACCTCCCGGGCCAGACGAATGTCATCACCGAGACCAAGATGGCTGACCAGGACCAGCAGGTCAACGTCCCGCCGATGCTCCTCAACAATGCGGCGGGCCACGGCCGCGTAATTGAAATCTGTTTGCAGCTCGGGATGATCCTCATAATAGGGGCCGTCAACCTGCTCCCCGTGCTCATTCCACGGCCTGGAGACCAGCCCCAGGAAACCGATGCGGACACAGCCCACCGTTATCTCCGCGTAATCCACCCAGCCCGGCTCCGAAGCGCCGTTATCTGTCTTCGCAGTCATGCTGGTATTGCTGGCCAGCACCACCGCCGTTGCGTCGCGACTGTAGGCCAGCAGCTCTTCCAGCCCCCAGGCGAAATCGTGGTTGCCGATGGTGCGAACGTCATAACCCATGGCCTGCACCACCTGCCGGGTGCTGCATCCGCGCGACAGCTCTTCGGCAATGGAGCCCTTCTCGTAATCATCACCGCCATTGCTGAAGATCGTATGGGGGTTTTCTCCTCGTACCTGATCCACAAAACCCCGCATCCTGGCCATGGGGCTTGTTCCGCGCGCGTCCGGATTATAACGGGCGTGCATGTCGGAGACATGGACAAAGGAGATCTTCTGGGAAGCGCTGCCGGGAGCACAGACGGGCCAGCGCGACGACAGACCGGCTGCCTCCGCGCCCTGGCAGTCCTGGGCAAGCCCGCCGCAAAATGCCGTGAGCAGAAACACAAGACAGGTTCTGAAAAGGTGATACCGGAAATGGAGGGGAAAGAGGCGGGGCCGGGCAAGGATTTCGAACCAAATACGATGCAGCACAGATTGATTTTGCACAAAGACCTCCTGAAGGAATAAGGGATATGGTCGCGCAGGGTTCGCGTCGCAACCTCCACACTCCTTCTTATGGCCCGGGAATATTAATCTGTGATGAAAATTTGGTTAAATTTTAACATTTTACATTATATTATGGTTCGGATTGACACAAAACAGTTAGGACCGTTTGGAAACGGTTAGAAGGTCGTTCATCGAGGTTGGAGTGACACAATTGTGGTATGGTGCGAGTGATCGTCAGCTTCGGGCGGAGAACGGAACCCCGGTTCTTATCCTTTGCATTCAGCAGGCCCTGCTGATACGATGGATTGGATCGTAACAAACATTTTTTTGAAAGAATCCCCTTTGATCCTCTCAATGGAGAATTGTATAGTATGCCGGATACCAGCACCCAGGCCTGTGATTTTGCCATCTTTGGAGTTCTTGGCGATCTGTCGCGGCGCAAGCTCCTGCCCTCCCTCTACCAGTTGGACCGGGAGGGGCTGCTCCATCCCGACACCCGCATCCTGGGCATTGCCCGCCACGATCTCAGCCAGGCCGATTTTACCGGCAAGATGCGCGAGGCCCTGACCACCTTTGTCAGTGAGGGACTTGACGAGCCGGTGGTGACGCGCCTGCTGGCCCGCCTGCACTATGTCCTGATCAATATCGACCGCCCCGACGAGTACGCAAAGCTGGGGGAGTTCACCGATCAGAAGCAACGGGTGCTGGTCAACTATTTTTCGGTGGCGCCCCAGCTCTTTGAGGATATCTGCCGGGGCCTGGAACACGCCGCCCTCATCACCCGGGAGACCCGGGTGGTGCTGGAGAAGCCCATTGGCCGCGATCTGACCTCATCGCTGGAGATCAATGATGTGGTGGCCCGGGTCTTTACCGAAAGCCAGATTTACCGCATTGATCATTACCTGGGCAAGGAGACGGTGATGAACCTGCTGGCCCTGCGTTTTGCCAACTCCATCTTCACCACCAACTGGGATCACGACACCATTGACCATGTCCAGATCACGGTGGCCGAAGAGGTGGGCATCGAGGGGCGCTGGGGCTATTTTGACCAGTCCGGCCAGTTGCGGGATATGGTCCAGAATCATCTGATGCAGATCCTCACCCTGGTGGCCATGGAACCGCCCACCAACATGGACGGCGACTCCATCCGCACCGAGAAGCTCAAGGTGCTCAAGGCCCTGCGCCCCATCACCGCCGAAAACATCGACGACAAGACCGTGCGCGGCCAGTACGCCGCCGGGTTTATCAAGGGCAATCCGGTGCCCGGCTATCTCCAGGAGGAGGGCGGCAATCCGGTCTCCACCACCGAGAGCTTCGTCGCCATCAAGGTCGATATCGACAACTGGCGCTGGGCCGGGGTCCCCTTTTATCTGCGCACCGGCAAGCGCCTGACCGCCAAACGTTCGGAGGTGGTGATCTTTTTCAAGCATCTGCCCCATAATATCTTCAAGGACAGCTACAAGGATCTGCCCCCCAACAAGCTGGTGATCCGCCTCCAGCCGGACGAGGGGGTGGAGATCGAGATGCTCAACAAGGTGCCCGGCATCGGCAAGGGGATCAAGTTGCAGAAGACCCGGCTGGATCTCAGTTTTTCCCATGCCTTTTCCACCGAGCATATCGCCGACGCCTATGAGCGCTTGATCCTGGAGACGATGGCGGGCAACCAGTCGCTGTTTATCCGCCGGGACGAGGTGGAACGCTCCTGGGCCTGGATCGACTCCATCCAGGAGGCCTGGGCCACATCCAGCGAGCCGCCCCGCAGCTATCCGGCCGGCTCCTGGGGGCCGGTGGCCTCGGTGGCGCTGCTTGCCCGTGACGGCCGGGAGTGGGAGGAATAGGATGACAAGCCGCCATGAGTTTCTCGAATTCCCCGGCTCCCCCCTCCTCATCGAGGCGCTGGCCAGGCGCATCGGCGATCTCCTGGAGGCAGGTGCGGCCAGGGGCGGCCACGGCCAGGCCAGTCTGCTGGTCTCCGGCGGCAGCACCCCCATTCCCCTCTTCACCCGTCTAGCGGGGATGAATCTGCCCTGGCAGAAGGTGACTATTTCATTGGTGGATGAACGCTGGGTGGAGCCGACATCCCGGGACTCCAACGAAAATCTGGTGCGCACCCATCTCCTTCAACACCAGGCCGCCCGCGCCCGTTTTATCCCGATGAAGACCCCCGACGCCACGGCCGCGCAAGGAGAGGAACATTGCGCCGCCGCCTTGCGCGCCATCCCCCGCCCCTATGACTGCCTGATCCTGGGCATGGGCAATGACGGCCATACCGCCTCCCTGTTTCCCGGCGCCGATAATCTGGCGGTGGCAACCTCTCTCCATGCCCAGAAAATCTGCATGGCCATGCAGCCGGTGGCCGCCCCCCACCAGCGCATGACCCTGACCCTGGCCGCCATCCTGCACAGTCGCCAGATCGTTCTGCATCTCCAGGGCGAGGAGAAAAAGAGGGTGCTGGCCCGGGCCATGGAGGCCGGAGATCCCCAGGAGATGCCCATCCGCTTTATTTTACGGCAGGAGAGCACGCCCCTTGCGATTTACTGGTCGCCATGACCACACCCCTTTGTCCATAACCCTTTCTTCAAAAAACTCCAGGAGTTCCCATGAACAGCATCGTCACAAAAATCACAGACCGCATTGTCAAGCGCAGCGCCGGGCATCGCAGCAGATACCTGCACCGGCTGGAAGAGGCGCGCAGCGATATCCCCTTCCGCCATCATCTGCCATGCAGCAATCTGGCCCATGTGGCAAGCTGCGATAACGGCGCCTGCCTCATCATCCGCGATGAACGGATGCCCAATATCGGGATCATCTCCAGTTATAACGATGTGATTTCGGCCCATCAGCCCTATGGAAAATATCCGGCCCTGATCAAGAAGACAGTGGTGGCAGGCGGCGGCATCTGTCAGGTGGCCGGGGGGGTTCCGGCCATGTGTGACGGGGTGACCCAGGGTGAGCCGGGTATGGATCTCAGCCTGCTCAGCCGGGATGTCATTGCCATGTCGGTGGTCATCGCCCTGTCCCATAATGTCTTTGACGGCGCCCTGCTCCTCGGGGTCTGTGACAAGATCGTGCCCGGCCTGCTTATGGGCGCCCTCCAGTTCGGCCACCTGCCCATGCTGCTGGTGCCCTCCGGCCCCATGGAATCGGGTATTCCCAACAGGGACAAGGCCCGGGCCCGGGAGCGCTTTGTCCAGGGCGAGATCAGCCGGCAGGCCATGCTCGACTATGAACATCACGCCTATCACAGCCCCGGCACCTGCACCTTTTACGGAACGGCCAACACCAATCAGCTGATGGCCGAGATCATGGGCCTGCATCTGCCCGGCGCCTCCTTTGTCAATGCCGACACCCCCATGCGCGACCTGCTCACCCAGGCCGCGGCAGCGCGGGTCACCGCCCTGACCACCCATCGGGAAAAGGAACTCCCCTATTCCCCCATCGGTCATGTCATCAGTGAAAAATCTGTGGTCAACGGCATGGTCGGCCTGCTCGCCAGCGGCGGCTCCACCAATGAGACCATGCATCTGGTGGCCATTGCCCGGGCAGCGGGAATCAGGATCACCTGGGATGATTTCTCCGAACTCTCCGATGGGGTGCCTCTGATCATGCGCATCTATCCCAACGGCGCCGGTGACATCAACTCCTTTCAACGGGCCGGCGGCATGACCGTCTTTATCAGGGAGCTGCTGGAAAACGGCTATCTCCATAACGACGTGCTGACGGTGGCCGGTGCGGGGATGGAACGCTATACCAGACTGCCGGAGGAACGGGACGGGGCCCTGGTCTGGGAGACGGTGCCGGCGGGATCAGCGGACCCGGAAGTCATCACCACCACCAGCCGCCCCTTTGCCGCCAGCG
>JACDZF010000339.1 GCA_013426795.1 Desulfocapsa sp.
CCCCGCAACTCTGTGCTTGACTGCCGCAAGTTTACGCGGACCTTCGGCATCCAGCCGCCCCCCTGGCAGGAGGGATTGCGCGCCATGCTGACCCGGATCCAACAACACCAATAGAAGGAATCTCCATGTCCCATCAGCCTCAACGAATCCTTGTCACCGGCGGGGCCGGCTTTATCGGCTCCAATTTTGTCCACTTCTGGCGGCAAAGCTATCCCGGCAGCCGGGTGCTGGTGCTCGACGCCCTGACCTATGCCGGCAATCGCGCCAGCCTGCGGGCGGCTGAGTCAGACCCGGACTTTCGTTTTGTCCACGGCGATATCCGCGATTATGATCTGGTCTCCAGCCTGCTGCGGCAGGAACGGATTGACACCCTCATTCATTTCGCCGCTGAATCCCATGTGGATCGCTCCATCCATGGCCCCGATGAGTTTCTTGACACCAATATTATCGGCACCCATGTCCTGCTCAAGGCGGCCAAGGCGGTGTGGCTGGATGACGGCCCCTGCCCGCACCGGTTTCATCATGTCTCCACCGATGAGGTCTATGGCACCCTGACCCCCGACGCGCCGCCCTTCAGCGAGGGTCACCGGTACGCCCCCAACTCACCCTACGCCGCCTCCAAGGCGGCCTCCGATCATCTGGTGCGGGCCTACCACGAGACCTATGGCCTGGAGGTGACGACCAGCAACTGTTCCAATAATTACGGGCCCTACCAGTTCCCGGAAAAACTGATCCCCCTGGTCATCGGCAATATCCTCGATGGCCGGCCCCTGCCCATCTATGGCGACGGTTTGCAGATCCGCGACTGGCTCTATGTGGATGATCATAACCGGGGCATTGATCTGGTGCTGCGCCAGGGCAGGCCGGGCGAGACCTACAATATCGGCGGCAATAATGAGTGGACCAATATCGAGATTGTGCGTTTGATCTGCCGCCTTGTGGATGAAAAATTTGCCGGTAGTGATTTCGGCGGTAAGGCCATGCGCAAACGATTTCCGCGCGCCCCGCAATGTTCCGGGGCCAAGGCGGAAAGCCTGATCACCCATGTCAAAGACCGGCTGGGCCATGATCGCCGCTATGCCGTCAATGCCGGCAGGATCAGCGCTGAAGTGGGCTATGCACCCCTGGAGTCCTTTGAAACCGGCATCCGCAAGACCCTTGATTGGTATCTGGCGAATGAAGAGTGGTGGCGGTCGGTGATGGATGGAAGCTACCGGAAGTGGGTGGAGTTGAACTATGCCTGAGCAGAGAGGATAAAGAAGGGAAAACCGTTTTCAGGGTTGTTTAACGACTCGCAGATTATTTCTTGTTTTTTTTACAAGAAATAATCTGCGAAAGGCACTTATCCCGGTTGTCGGGGTCGAGTAAGCCCTGGGGAATAGCGTATAAATTTAAAAATGGAGTATTGCCATGTGGGAAGTCATTGTTGATAAGGATAAATGCAAGGGGAGTGAAGAGTGTGTCAGTGCCTGTCCAGCATCTGTCTACGAAATGGTTGATGGGAAGGCTGAACCGGTGAACGCCAGCGAATGCATCGGCTGTGAGACCTGTGTTGAGGTTTGCCCTAATGGGGCTTGTACGGTTACTGAGGTTTAGAGGCCGTTGCCGGCCAAGCAAGGTCTTTTCCTTGCTTGGCCGGCTTACG
>JACDZF010000340.1 GCA_013426795.1 Desulfocapsa sp.
GGGTCGAACCTTATCTCCATCAAAGTTGTGTTGCAGGATCATTATCGTGTAGACAATCTGGTAAGCATCCGCGCTTCCCGAGGCGCTTGCGGCGATGCTGGGACATGCGCCCTTCAATAGCTCGACGATTTCCTGTCGCGTTATATGATGGAGATGAAGAAACGCTCTCGCTGACTCCAAGGCAGCCGCCCAGCAATCGTCGGAGCCTTGGGGTACCCAAACGCCCTCAGCGTTTGCGAGTAACACTTCTCTAGAATTCGATATCGAGTCGCTTTCGACAAAAATGTCACCCAAAATTTTTTTAAGTCCGTCATCCACGACTTTCGCAAGCATTAACACCGGCGTGAACAAAGGGACTAGGACGGCATCGGTAAAGCCAACCGGACAAGCGTCGAGAACCGGAGGAAGGACAGACCCGACAGCGCCTTCGCAGGGACGGGCAGCTGGTATAATCTTTGTGGAATTTGGGCTCATATCCAAAAATCCAATTTCGCCAGTTTGCGGGTTGACAGGCAGTATCACACTCTGCTTAATTCTTAAGGCGGCTTCGTTGCTGTCGCTCGGAATTGTTAATAATGCGTCGCAGCCAGAAATGACGCCGGCAATGCACGCTATAAAAAAAGCGAAGACAATAAAACCGGCCTTGATCATAGTTCCGGCCGCAAGAAAACCGGAGGTCGAGGCTTTAGCCGGTCGCCATCGTGTCTGCGCGGCCCTGGTCCAGCTAACGGCCATGTAAGGTAAGGTCGCTCTGCCGCACCCCTGAGCATGAGGTATGTCAGGCTAAAGGGGTAGTCCCCCGCCGGTCGGTCGTTTTCTGTCATCATTGCGAAAAAAAATTTATTAAGAGATGCTTGGGGCGACTTTCACGGAAAAGCCTTGATCTCCAGTGCGCGATGCCCGGGTCCTGGGCGGAACGACTATCAATGCCTGAAAACCCATACGGACGGGGCGAATTTTTCGATAGACAGTATCTGTTAGCCCCGGTCGGACAGCTTCCGCGCGGGGTCGCGAGTATGGGCAGACGTCGATCAGTACAACGACAATACCGCATCCGCGCGTCTCCGTAGGGCTTGTCATCAAGACAGAAGTGCGAAAGATAACGGAATTCCCGGATGCTTGGCAAGGTGGCAAGCAGGGTAGACATTTCTAGCTGATCAGGGGCCGACTACGGTTTCCCCTGTCAATCAGGAAGCTTAGGAAAAAAATGTGCTCCGTTGCGCATTTTCGCGAATCGTGTCCACGAAATGCAAGCACCCTTTCGCCCGAGCGCTCGTCTACGTCTGTATGGCGACCCTTACCGCTTTACTAGCTCTTGCCCTGGGAGACCTCTTCGGTACGCCGACACGGCTAAGCGGGTCGTAAGCCTGCGGACTTTTTGCCAACGGCAGACGCCAAGTGCGCCTTGGCAATGTCCCCCGGACTGCTCGGCCAGCTCGGCGCCTTTGATCTCGATACCCAACGCGGCTGTCTCGCATTTCACGGACCGTGCAAGGACTCGCTCGACCGTGGGGATCTCGTAGGGTGCGGTGAGGGACGAACCGCACCGATCGGCGGTCGCCATCGGTGCGGTTCGCGCCCGCTCACCGCACCCTACCCGCTGCTGCGCCGATCCTACTCGACCTCCGGCACTTT
>JACDZF010000052.1 GCA_013426795.1 Desulfocapsa sp.
AAAAATATTGATCCGTGAATTTGTATGCGCCACATTGCTCTTACCATGGGTTGCCCGGTGGGAATTGGGCCTGAAATAATCCTGAAATTTTTTCATGGGCGGCCCGCCCTTGCATATTGTCCGGTGGTCTTCGGTGATATGGAGGTTCTGCGGCGTTGTGCCGATGAGCTGAAGATTCCATCGGAGCTCATCCCCTGGCAGCCGGGCATCTCCGTTGGCGCGGGCCAGATCCCGGTCTATGAACTCTCCCGTCTGCCGGTGCAAGATCTGATCTGGGGGCAGCCGACACTTGCCACCGGCAGGGCCATGGTTGAGTATATTGAACAAGCGGTAAGCGCAATTCTTGCGGGCACCTTTTCGGCCATGGTCACCTGTCCCATCTCCAAGGCCAGTCTCAATGCCGCTGGTTTTCCATACCCTGGTCATACCGAAATGCTGGCCGCCCTCACCGGCAGTGATAAATATGTGATGATGATGGCCGGCAGCAGATTGCGGGTTACCCTGGCCACCATCCATTGCTCCCTCGATTCCGTTTCCGCCTTGCTCAATAAAGGGGAGCTGAGAGACCTGATCCGAATCACCAATGATGCTCTTCGTCATGATTTTGGCATTGTGACTCCGCGTATAGCCGTGGCCGCCCTCAATCCCCACGCGGGAGAGGCCTGTCTTTTCGGCAATGAAGAGGAAGAGGTGATTCTGCCGGCCATTGAGGAAATGCAGCGGGAGGGGATTCAGGTGCAGGGGCCGTTTCCACCCGATACCGTCTTTTTCAAGGCGGCCGCCGGAATGTATGATGTGGTTATCTGCATGTACCACGACCAGGGACTTATCCCGTTCAAGCTGCTCCATTTCAAGGATGGAGTCAATGTCACCCTGGGCCTGCCCATTATTCGCACCTCCGTTGATCATGGAACGGCCTATGATATTGCCGGTTGCGGGGTGGCGGATCCGGCAAGCCTGGCCGCCGCCGTTGATCTGGCCGTCCTCATCGCTGGCAACCGGAGTGTGGTGGAAAGGTTGTAGTTTCTGGCGGTGCCGATTCCCCGGAGGGCATATTTTTTTGTGAATTCATGCTTTTTATGGGGATTGCTTCTGTCCTCAATCAAGGAAATGCACTATGTTTGTCAAAGGGTATCGGTAAATTTGCATGCAAGATCCTGACGAAGTGATCATAAACAGTGTTTTGACTGCTTTCTTCCATTCCAGTATCCGGTTTTTTTCCGTAACAACACCCACCATCCACCACTGTTTCCTGGCCAATGAAGAGAGTGAAGAAAGGATTGCTGATTGTCTTTGAAGGGATTGACGGCACCGGAAAGTCAACCCAAATGTCGCTGTTGGCCGCATCCCTACGACAACAGGGGCTGGATGTCCTCGAAACCAGAGAGCCCACCATGGGGCAATTCGGTGGACAGATCAGAGCGCTGTATACCAGCAGAAATGTGGTTACGCGCGAAGAGGAGCTTGAACTCTTTCTTGCTGACCGGCGTGAGCATGTGCAGGAGCTTTTGCTGCCGGCCCTTGCGGCGGGCAAGATCGTCCTCTGCGATCGCTATTTTCTCTCCACCGCCGCCTATCAAGGCTGTCTTGATGCTTTCGGTCCCTTTTCCACCATCCCTGACGCCAGCGACACTCAGCCGTCCCCGACCGTTGGGTTTACTCCGGCGGAGATTATTGAGAAAAATAGTTTCGCGCCGACCCCTGATCTGGCCCTGCTTTTTTCCCTCTCCCCGCAGGCAGGTATTCAACGGATCATCACAGGACGTGGCGACACCCTCAATGACTTTGAACGTGAGGCCGCCCTGGAGAAGGTGGCGGCGATTTTTGACGGTCTCAAGCTTCCCTATATCCATCGAATTGATGCCTCCGGGTCCATTGAATCGGTCCATCAGTCGGTGCTGGAGGCCGTTCGTGCCCTTCTCTTGTCAGTTGATGGCGACGGGGAGACATCATGAACGGCAGAAAAACCCTTGTCTCCTCCTCGTTTCTCCTGCTCTTTTTTTCCTTGAGCCTTCAGATACTGTTGACCGGCTGTGCTGATAAGACTGTGCCGCCCGTTTCCGTGGCACCAGCCGCTGCACCATCCATGGCAGGCAGCGATGAAAAAAGAGATTTGTCCTGTTCATATTTTTATTTTCTCTGGGGGACACATGCCGAGAGCAATAAAAAATACAGTGAAGCACAGGATGCCTATGAGAAGGCGCTGATCTGTGATCCCGATGCTGATTATGTCCTCAAGAAGCTTCCCATATTGCTTCTTAAAATGGGGAAACAGCATGCGGCAGCACAATGGCTCAGGGATGCCGTAGAAAAAAATCCCAATGATATCGACAGTCAGTTACTGCTTGCCCGCCTCGATGTTAACTTTGGAGACCTGGATGGAGCGATCAGGATTTATGAAAAAATTCTTGAGCTGGCCCCCGACAATACCACGGTACGGCTCCGTCTCGGGTATCTTTACAGCCAGCAGGGTCGTTACAAGGAGGGGGAAGAGACCATCAAGGTGCTGTTACTCAAGGATCCTGACTCATATCTCGCGCTGCTCTATCTCGCCCGGCTGGCTGTCCAGTCTGCCGATTTTGAGGGTGCCGCCGCCTTTTATGAAAAGATCCTGCCCCATCACTGGTCGCCCGAGCTGGTCTTTGAAATGGCAGAGTTATATGGAAAAAGAGAGCAGTATAAGCGGGTTGAGGAACTTTATGCCTCTGTCCTGAAAAAAGAACCTGATAATGAGCAGGCGGCCTTGGGGCGTGTTCATGCCCTCCTGCTCAGCGACCAGGGAAAAGATGCCCTGGAGGAGCTCGCCAGAATTCGCCAGTTCAGCAAAAATACCACCAATATTGACCTTATCACCAGCAGGGTTTTGATCAGGATGCGGAAGTTCGACAAGGCCAATACCCTGCTTGAAAAAGTCCTGGCCCGGGAAGAGTCCTCGGCTGCCAGATATATGCTGGCGGTGGTTCGCTATGAGGCGAACAAAAAAGAGGCGGCCCTGGCCCACCTGAGAAAAATCTCCCATGGTGATGTGGAGTTTGAAGACAGTGTGACCTTGCGAACCCGGATATTGAGTGAGGTGAACAAGTCGGCGGAGGCCATGGCCTTTCTGCAAAAATTAATTGACAAGTCGGATCGACGGCAGCCGCAGTATTACATTCTCCTGGCGGAGCTGTATGCGAAAGCTGATCAGCCCGGTGCGGCCCATGAATTCCTGACCAAAGGCATTGAGCTGTACCCGGATAATGTGTCCCTGCTCTTTGCCCATGGACTTCTGCTGGAGCAGGAAAAACGGCAGGACGAGGCCATCGCCGCCATGGAAAAAGTTGTCGCCCTGCAGCCTGATCATGTCGAGGCCCTGAATTATCTTGGATACACCTGGGCCGATACCAGGGTGAATCTCGACAAGGCCCTGGAATATATCCGCAAGGCCCAGGGTTTAAAACCAGGAAACGGGTTTATTCTTGATAGTCTGGGCTGGGTTTATTTCCGCATGGGAGATCTGGAAAAGGCCAGGGTTGAGATGGAGCACGCCGTCGCCCTTGAGCCTGGAGATCCCAATATCCACGAACATCTGGGAGATATTTATGAGGCCTCCGGGCTCAAGGAGAAGGCGCGGAGTGCCTGGCGCAAGGCCAAGGAGCTGTTCAAGGAGACAGAGATGAAGGAAAAAATGCAGCAAAAGATTGATGCGAGCAGATAGCGGCAATGGCAGGGCCTGGAAAATATGGCGGGGTCACAGGGGAATCGGGTCGTTGCCCCTGGTACTCCCCCTGTTGATACTGCTTTTGGCCGGATGTGCGGGAAAGCCCTGGACGACACCGGTGACGGAACTGGAAGACCAGCATATCCGGCAGATCTTTGAGGAAATGCTGGTTCGGGACTCCTCCTGCTTTGGCTGCATGGATGCCAGAGTAAGGGTCTTCTGGGATGGTCTGGGAGAGGCTCGATCCATCTCTGGTTTTCTCCAGTTGATGCTGCCCTCAGCGGTTAAATTTGTGGTTACCAATCCCCTGGGGCAGCCCCTCTATGCCATGGTCAGTGATGGTCGGGACTTCCAGTCCATCAATACCCCTCTTCGGCAGCACACCAGTGGAAATATCAGCGCCCTGATGCGGCAGTACGGAATTCCCGTGCCGCTCTTCTCCGATCAATGGGGCTACTGGCTGACGGGGCGACTTCACGAACAGGGGGCAGGTATTGAGGCCATCCGGCAGGATGAAGCCGGGCGCGGTGTCTGGCTCACCATGCGCTATCCCGGTGAGGAGGCCCCGGCTCACAGTCATCTCCTGCTTCAACCGGAGACCAGGAGGCTGCTTTCCCGTATCCTTGTCGATGGCCAGGGAGAAACCATCGCCACCCTCTCCTATGATTACGGGACAGCGCATGGTGACTGCCCGGTGGTGAGCAGACTCAGCATCATCGGTCTGCCCTATGGGTCCAAACTGAGTATTGAATTCGCTGAGGTCTTGACGGATCAAGTCTTCTCAGCTTCCCGGTTTCGTTTGAAAGTTCCCCCGGGCTATGAGGAAAAGGTCACGGCAGGGGATAGGGACGGTGAAAAAGGGGGAGATGATTGATGGCGGCTGCCCTGGTACAGATCTCCTTTCTCAACTGGGTGACAGTGCGTTGCCCAGGGTGAACCTGGCCCTTTCAATTCTTCTCGATTTGTTATCTGTCTGGATCCCCCCTGATCTCCTATGACTGTTTTTCTGGAGAAGGGAATCTCAGCATGGCAGCAATTCCCTCACCGGTTGTTGAGGATCGACTCCACTGTTTTTTCGCCAATCTTGCGGGTGAAGATTGCCTCAAGCAGGGGCGCGATCCTGTCCATTTCCCCTTCCAGCAGTAAAAATCCAGGTAAAGGCTTTGCCTTGACGATATGGGCGCGGGCCTGGTCGGCAAAGGATGGCGGCAGCAGGCCCGCGTAGTGGCTGTTTTCCGGCAGATCGGAGAGGGCCGCGAGGACATCCAGCATGTTGCCCCAGTACTCCCGCTGTCCCAGATGTTCAATGATCTGCATGACAGCCGTGCATGCCGAAAGGTAGTATTCCGGCAAAAGGGCGGAGGAGCCGGGAAAACAGCGTTGTTCGGAGGCAAAACAGCGACAGGCAAAGGGGCGGGCCTCATAGATCATGCAGCAGTTCTTGTTCAGAAAAGGGCAGGGTGCGGGGCTGCCGTACTGTTCCGGCTGAAGATCCTCACCTTGCAGACAGGCTTCGGCAAAGTCATTGGTGGTCATCAGCGGTCGCCGTGTTTCGCCCTTTTCAAGGAGACGCTCGGCAAGCCATGATTCCCGCCTGCCGTCGTGGATCAGGCGATGAATAAGTTCCCCCTCAACGGCCGTAACTGTGACGTTCTGGGTGCAACAGGCCGAACACTGTTTTTCACAGGCAAAGGGAAAAGGGGCCGACCATTCACCAAAAACTTCATAAATACCTTGAAGAATATCTTCCTTTAAGGGCGGCATATATTTTTGATCTCCAATCCGGGAATAGTTCAGAATGGCTGGAGCCGGAGGCAGGAGGACATCGTTTATTCCCCCATTTCCCCGTATCCTCCAGGGTTCTCCAGGGCTTATTTTTTCAATTGCGGGTTTTGAGAAGGTTTGACCAGGAGGACGTAGAGATTCTCGTCTTTGAAAAATAATTGCTCAAGATCATAATGGCGATTGGGAACAAGTTCGAGGGTAATCCTGATGGAGGAGTTTTCTTTTGTTTCCACCAGTATCTGCTGGATAAATTCTCCCTGCGCCGGGATCAGTGCCGGAATAGCCTCCGCCAGTGTGGCGCTGGTGAAATCACAGATGACCCTGGGGATCCCCTCTTCAACCCCAATGACCCTGGGCGGCTGGAAATTATCCACGGAAAACAGCACTTTTTCCCCCTTGTCGGGCTGTTTCTCAAAAGAAACGGAGCGGATTGAGACCGGCAGTGGAGATGGCGCAACGACCGCTGTTTTTTTCGTCTCCACCGGAGCCACCTCGGATGATGGGTTGACGCTCTTTTCTTTGCTTACGGGGGCAGGAACCGCTTCCTTTGTCTTTGTCGGGGGAGGAATATCTGCGGATACTTTTTCGGGGGCTTTCAATTTTTCAATTTTCTCCGGGGTCTTCTCAACAGCCAGCTTTTTTCCCCCATCCTGCTGAGTCCGGACCACTGTAATGCGCAAGGTATTGTCCAGCGCCTCAAAATTCTGAGAAAAATCGTATTCGGCGGCAGGGACAAGATCAAGAACAACCCTGGTCTTCTGCTGATTATCGGTATGTATTCCGGTTCTGATGGCCTTGATCACTTTTCCCCGGCTGTCCATCAACCTTTTGATGGCCGGAGCAGTGCTGGTGTCGTAAAAATCCACAACGATCTTCGGTGTGTTCCCTTTAACGGTAAAGATTTTAGGGGTCAGCGGACCATTCATTTTGAAGGTGACGGTCTCTTCCGTATCGCTTTTCTGAGTAAAACTGATTTCTTGCAGAAGGGCGGTATCCGTCTCAGCACAGGAAAGAGGTGTTGAGAAGAGAAGGAAAAGGACGGGAAGTATGCAGAGAAAAAGTGGAGTCAGTCGTGAGCGGAACATGTCAGCACCCCATGATAAAAGATAATATACTGTTTTTATTTGATTAATATTTTTAACTTTTTATGAGCAGTGGAACAATCCTTGTAAATTCAGGCCATTTCCGGTACATCTGCGCTTCTATTTACGTAACTATCCAGTAGTGCCCCATCTGCTTCGTCATCGGCCTGCTCATGTACGAACCAGTACACTTCGCAGACCTCTTTCTCGCATATGGAGCACTCCTGAACAGTTACACTACGTGGTTTTGCGTTCCTCTCCGGCATCAAGCTGGATAGGTACCTATTTACAGACATTGGAGACGGATGGCAAGATTGTCGTCTCTGCGGGTGTCATAAACTGTGATCTTCATTCTTTCTCGACAACGTTCCCATGCAGGAAAAAATAGCACGAAACAAGCTGCTCCCCTTTGTTACCAAGCCAGGGCGTTATCTGGGACACGAGCATAACGCGACGGTCAAAGATTGGGAGGGAGCCCAGGTTCGCTGCGTTCTCATCTTTCCCGACCTCTATGAAATCGGCATGTCCCACCAGGGACTGCAGATACTCTACCATATCTTCAATGGTCAGGACAAGGTGCTGGCGGAGCGATGTTACTGCCCGGATCGCGATATGGAGAAGCTCTTGCTGGAAAGTCGCGCCCTCCTGACCTCTCTGGAATCAGATCATCCCCTCACCGACTTTGATCTTATCGGCATTACCCTGCCCTATGAGCTCTGCTACAGCAATATCGTCACCATCCTCAAGCTTGCCGGGATTCCGCTCCGGGCCAAAGACCGGGATGGGTCTTGGCCGATGATCATTGGCGGTGGTTCCTGCTCCCTGAACCCCGAGCCGGTGGCTGATTTTTTTGACGCGATCCTGCTGGGCGACGGTGAAGAGGCGATTCTTGAAATCAGTGACCTGATCCACCTCCGCAAGAAAAACAAGCTTCCCAAGGCAGAGCTGTTATCCCGCCTCTCCGCCATCAATGGGCTCTATGTTCCCTCGTTTTTTGAGCCCCTGTACACGGAGGCGGGGACAATCCAGGCGATTCGTGCCCTGAACAGGGAGCGGCCCTTCGTCCAGCGAAGAATTGTATCCGACTTGTCCTCCATTGAACACCTGAAACGTCCCCTCGTGCCCAACGCCAAGATCGTCCATGACCGCCTGGGGGTGGAGATTGCCCGGGGCTGTACGCGGGGATGTCGATTCTGTCAGGCCGGGATTATTTATCGTCCGGTGCGGGAGCGCAGCCCGGAGCAGATCCTTGATATTGCCCGGTGCGGCCTTGGGGACAGCGGTTTTGACGAACTGGCACTGCTGTCCTTATCCACCGGCGATTACTCCTGCATTGAACCGCTGATGACCAGGCTGATGGATACTTTTGCCGACGATTACGTCTCCATCTCCATGCCCTCGATGCGGGTGGGGACCTTGACCGAGACCCTTATGGATCAGATCAAGCGGGTTCGGAAAACCGGATTTACCCTGGCTCCGGAGGCCGGCAGTGAGCGTTTGCGTCGGGTCATCAACAAGGGGATCACCGAGGAAGATCTGCTCACCACCTGTCGAGATGCCTTCCGCCTGGGCTGGAAGGTGATGAAGTTCTATTTAATGATCGGTCTGCCCACCGAGTCCATGGAGGACATCGATGCCATTGTCGATCTGGCGCTCAAGGCCAAACGGGAAGGCGACCGGGACGGGCGCGGTCGGCGCCAGATCAATATCAGCATCGGCACCTTTGTGCCCAAGCCGCACACGCCATTTCAGTGGGAGCAGCAGATAGGGATTGAGGAGAGCCGCGAAAAAATCAGGAGAATCAAAGAGGCCCTGCCCCGCAGCGGCGTCAACCTGAAATACCATGATCCGGAGCAGAGCTTTCTGGAAGGGGTGTTTTCCCGGGGAGACCGCCGATTGGCCGGACTCCTGGAGACGGCATGGAATGGCGGGGCGCGCCTGGACGCCTGGTCGGATCATTTTGATCTGGCCATCTGGCGTAAGGCGGGGGAGGAGTGCGGGCTGCCCCTGGATGGTTTCCTGCGCCGCCGCGCCGCCGATGAGATCCTTCCCTGGCAGCATCTGCACAGTGGCGTTGAGACCGGCTTTCTTGAGGATGAGCTGGCCAAGGCCCATATCGAGGCCTATACCCCGGACTGCCGGTATCATGGCTGTCAGCAGTGCGGCCTTTGTGATTTCACCGAGATCCGGCCCATTGTCCAGGCCCGGAAAGATGAGACAGAGGTGAAGATCGCAGCGAAACCACCGGCAGCAAAGGTCGAGGTTGAGAACCCGGAACCGGCTGCGGCTGGTCATTTTAAATATATGGTCAGCTACGCCTGCACCGGGGATGTGAGTTTTCTCGGCCATCTCGAAATGCTGCAGCTGGTCTTCCGGGCCCTGCGCCGGGCCGGCATCACCACTAATTTTTCGGAAGGGTTTAACCCCTCGCCCAAAATTTCCTTTGGCCTGGCCCTGCCGGTGGGGACTGAAAGTCTGGATGAATATTTTATCATGGATCTGCCCACTCCCCTGGAATCGACCACGGATACCGTGACCCTCTTGAACCGGCAACTGCCGCCGGGTTTGACGGTGCAATGGGTGGCCCGACATTCGGGGAAAATCCCCCAGCATCTGCAAAGCAGCTATACCATCACCTGCCCCCGCCCCCTTCTGCCCGAGGAGATTGGCCGTCTGCAGGATTTTCTGGGTCAGGAGCAATTCCTCCTCACCCGTAGCCGCAAGGGGAAGAGCACGACCCTTGATATTCGCCCCCTGGTAACAGCCCTTATCCAGGAGACGGCTGTCACGCTCAGGCTGGAAACCCTCTACAGCAGCGGCGCTCCGGGAGTCAAGCCCATTGAGATATTAACCCGGGTGCTGGCCATGGATGAAAAATCCGCCGCCACCAGCAGAATAGTCAAAACCTCCTGGCGCAGCATGGATGAGGAGAAGGAATGATGACCATGGCCGGCCCGGTGTACAATAAAATCATGAAATCCCTCCTGATCCTGTTCTGCGTCATCACCCTCTGGCTGCTGCCCGTTGAGCCGCTATCGGCGCAGGCTCCACCGCTCCCGGAGCTGATCCGGCAGACCCGGTTTATTGCCTACACCCCCAGCGGCTTTTCCATCTCTGCGGGCAAGGTGAGTGCTGTCGGCAAGATCGGGATTCGGAATGATCTCATCCTGCTGCGGCCGTTTTTTGATGGACTTATCACCTACTCAGCCACCAGCGGCCTGGAGGCCATCCCCCAAATTGCCCACGAACTTGGCTACCGGGCGGTTATCCTGGGTATCTGGGATCCCTTATCGGAAATCGAAATTCAAAATGTCGTCCAAGCGGTCAGGCAATATCCCCGGCTGGTTGCGGCGGTGATCGTCGGCAATGAGGGGCTCTACTCCCAACGTTACCAGCGGCAGGATGTGCAGGCGACCATGGGGCGGCTGAAAAAAGAGTTTCCCCCCTTGCCACTCACCACTTCCGAACCTTTTTTTCTCTATTTTAAGACGGAATACAGTCAGTTCTTCAACGGTCATGATTTGTTGATGCCCAATATTCATCCGGTGTTTGAAAAATGGTTCACCCCGGAAAACTCGGCCCAGGGAGTGGATATGGTCATCGAGGTGGTGGAAAAATTCAGAGCAAACTTCAACAGACCCCTGCTCGTCAAGGAAACGGGGATGCCCGGTGCCGCCTCCGGGAACAGTGCGCCGAAGGACGGGTTCAGCCAGCAGCAGCAGGCCCGGTTCTGGGCTGATCTGCTCAAACGATTTCCCTACTCCCCCAGCCAGTCCCTCGCCTTTTTTGAGGCCTTTGATGCCCCTTGGAAGCCAATGGAGATGGGCAGAATCCTCCCAGGCGATCACAGCAAGGAGGCTTTCTGGGGTTTCTTCACTGAGGACTACAAGAAAAAACAGGTAGTTGACCGCCTTAAACGATTTGAAAAATAGTCTCAAGTCTCTTTTTTTTATTTAAAATTAAGAAAAAATCCCATAGAGTAGTCACTACTGAGGAGGAAGGGCGTGCCACCCTTCGACCAGAATCCTTGCCTATGTCTTTAGTGATCATCGTAGCGTCCCTTGTAGCTTCTAACATTTTGTTCCTCACGTCAGGATTGTTTCAGATGGAGGAAATTTATTGGGGGGTGAGGCAGTGATGGCCCCATTGAGCATTTTTTATTATCTTTAGGTGGAATCCGGTCATTTTTATGGACGGTTTTTTGTATTCCATAAATTTCAAATAGTTGTTCACATCATGTTATGAGTTCAAAAGGGAGCGGCTCTTTGAAGACTCATGGCATTTAACCTCCAGACAAAGGAGTGAGCATATGACTAAACCATGGATTGCAGGGTCATTGAAAGCAGTTGCGGCGTTAATGCTTTTGGCAGGTGTTTCCGGTATGGCTTTGGCAGAAGAAGTTAAAATCGGCACTGGGGCAGCCGCCACTGAGAATATTTTCAATAAAATTCAAGGCCCCATGGAAAAGGCCAATGGCGTCAAGCTCAATGTCGTTTCCAGTGGGCCGATTCAGGCCTTGAAAGATCTCGATGCCGGGAGCATAGACGCGGCGGTGGCCGGCATGACTTTTCCTGACTGGATGGAGATGATGAAAAAGGATGGATATACCATCCCCGATCCGGCCGCTTATAAAAACAGGGTCATCGGTAAGGATATCGTAAAGGTTTTAACCAACAAAGGTGTTACGGTGACAGCCCTTTCCAAGGAACAACTGAGTGCGATTTTTACCGGAAAGGCGAAAAACTGGTCGGAAGTTGGTGGCCCGAGCCTGCCCATCGTTGTTATTCTGGGAAGCAAGATACCGGGAACCCAGAGCGTGTTTCAGAAGCAGGCGATGAATGGCGAGCCATACTCACCCGACGCGGTGCAAGGGACCGACGCAGCTGACTTGAAGAGCAGAGTGATTGCCACCTCCGGCGCGGTATCCCTTGGTGCCACGGCCCAGATCGACGGCACCGTCAATGCCCCGACCATCCCTGAATTTGGTCGTCCCATAACCTTGATCACCAAAGGTGCCCCCTCCCCAGGGGTGCTAAAGATGCTCGACTTTATTGCCGGCCCTGGACAGCAGCTTATTGTCAAATAAGCAAGGCTCTGTACTCTTTTCCACCGAGGAAAGCCTGCTTGTCAGCGGAGACTTGGATGGGTAGGAATTGAAGGCGCCTGGGGGCAGGGCGGTGGTACGCCCCGGACGACTTCTACTCCATCAGCATTCCTGCCTGTCAGTAGGAGTTTCAGGTTTATCTGGTGCTGCCCCCATGATCTGTATATGCTCTCAACCTTTCTCAATGAACAAGGATAGCCATGTCCAAAGTCATATCTAAGCTCAACTCATTGAAATTACGTTCAAAGATTGTCCTGATCACGGTGGTGACCACCGCTATCCTGCTTATGAGCCTAGGTGCATTTATGATGCTCAGAAGCAATCGCCTCATGCAGGACGCCTTGGATGCCAAGGTGCTCTCTCTGGCTACCCTGGCTGAAAAAATCAGCGGATCGTATATCAATAATTTTGACTATCCAGCCCTGGATGCCTTAGTGAAAGAGCTGATCAAGGATACGGACGTGGAATGGGTTGTTTTTTATGACGGAAAAGGCCTGGCGCTGACCACCAATAGCAAGGAAAAGCCGGGCTCAGCTCAGTCTGTGGTGCTGGAAAAAGAGATTAAGGATCAGGATGGAAAAACAGTTCTAGGACATCTCAAGTTCAGCTACAGCAGAAAAAGCGTCAGCGCCCAGCTCAAGAAGAACATGATGGTCACGGTGGCGGCGATTCTCATTGGCGGGCTATCAATGACCGTGATCATCACCCTTCTGGGAAACGCCATTGTTAAACCCATTGCCCGTTCGGCTGAGTTAATGCTGGATATTTCCCAGGGAGAAGGTGATCTGACCCGCAGGATTGAGGTGGAAACCGGTGATGAAGTTGGGGCCTTGGCAAGCGGATTCAATATCTTTGCCGAAAAAGTTCGGGAGATTATCGCCCAACTCAAGGAAAATGCCGTCACCGTCGCCTCTTTTTCTGAAGAGTTATCCCTTGTTTCTCAGCAGATGTCCACAGATGTTCAGACTGTATCTGAAAAAATGGGTACCGTTGCCAGCGCTGCTGAAGAGGCCAGTGCTAACACGAACTCAGTGGCGGCATGTATGGAACAGGCCACAACCAATCTGTCCACAGTCACTGAATCGACCCAGGAGATGAACAGCACCATCGTCAAGATAGCCGAAAATTCGGAAAAGGCCAGGAAGATCAGTGAGCAGGCCGGTGACCAGGCTCAGAACCTTGCGACCTTGATGCAGGAGTTCGGGCAGGCAGCGCAGCAGATCGGCCAGGTGACGGAAACCATCACTGCCATCTCGTCGCAAACCAATCTCTTGGCCCTCAATGCCACCATTGAAGCGGCCCGCGCTGGAGAGGCCGGGAAAGGGTTTGCGGTGGTGGCAGGTGAGATCAAGGAGCTGGCAAAGCAGACTGCGTCAGCCACAGAAGATATCAAGACCAGAATTGTCGGGGTTCAGAAGTCCGCCGGTGAGGCCATGGGTGATATTGATAAAATTACTGCCATCATCGAAGAGGTTGGAATCATTGTTAACATCATTGCAGAGGCCATTGCCGAACAGGCCGCGATTACTCGGGAGGTTGTGGGAAATATCGCTGAGGCAGAAACCGGAGTCCATGAAGCCAACAAACAGGTGGCCCAAACAGCGTCAGTTTCAGGTGATATTGCCAGTGAGATTGCTGGAATCAGTATTTCGGTGGAAGAAATTCGTCAGGGAGAGGAACAGGTGAAAGATAATGCCGTCCAATTGGCAAAATTGGCCGAAGAACTGAAAGTACTGGTTGGTCATTTTAAGGTATGATGACCCGTTCCAATGGGTTCCTGATAAAAACAGTTCTTTGAGATTTTTTCGAGCAGGGGATATGGAGGAACGGTAAGTATTGTCTGCGGGTAATCTCCAATAAAAAATCCACCCTTTTCAAGGGTGGATTTTTTTATTTTTTACGGGCGATAAAACAGGTGCTGGTGTAGCTCACCGGAACCCCTGCGGCGGTGCCGAAGCGGGACTGGTATTGCTGTTCAAAATGCCTGAGGGATGAACTTGTCCAGCGATGGGTCCGCACTCCGCCCACGCCGGTGTCCCGCAGATGGTGGAGGACGGCACGGGGCGAGGGCAGGAACAGTTGATCCTGTCTGGTGACCTGGTGTTCGAGGATAAAATGATCCGCCAGCAGCCCGGCAATCTGTTCAGGAGTTCGGTAGTGCAGGCCGACGCCGGTCAACTCGGTGAATTCGGCCAGGGTGCCGGGGCCGAAGATGGAAAAGACAAGAAAGCCGCTGTCCGCCAGGGCCATGGCCAGTCGCGGCAGCAGTGCCGGCAGGTCAGAGAGCCATTGAAAGGTGGAACTGGAGATAATCAGATCCAGGTCAGGGGGGAGGGGCAGGGCCTCGATGTCGCCAAAGAGGGGGCAGATTTTCGGCGTCCGGTCCGCCGGGAGTCTGGCCTCCACCACCTCTGCAAATTCGTCCACCAGATCGTTGACAAAGAGGGTGCCGATTCGATGGTGTCGGCACAGCATTTCGGTGAGTATCCCGGTGCAGCAGCCGATTTCCAGGACCCGCCCATGGCCGATGGCAGGATGCTGGCCGGCCAGATCCAGCAGCCATGATCCGATCTGTCTCTGCACCCTGGCCTGCCGGTCATAGGTGCCAATGGCCTGGCGGAAACAGTGGGCCACCCGATTTTTGTTCAGAGGCTCCGGGGTTCCTTCCCCGCTTTCTGCTGAGCATCCATCCCCTCTCATTGCAATGCGTTCAAAATCTCGTCCCAGCTTTCCCAGCGATAAAAGGGAAAATGGGGGCCTTCCAGGGACAGAATATTGTGCCCCTGCCAGAAGGCAAGCTGGCTGGCGGTGGGCATCACCAGATCCTGGGAGCTGATAACCACCCTGCTGTAGAGTGAGGACTGGGGCGGCTGGCAGGACACCTGCTGCTGCAGGGCGGCCAGCTCCAGACGCTGACTGGCAAGGGTTCGCTTCGGCTGGTGGAGCAGAAAGGTCTCGAGGGTTTCTCCCTTCTGGCACATGCGGCGATAGAACTTCAGCCGACCGGCCCCATCGAAGCGGGCCAGGGTGGCCGCGTAAACCTGGACCGGAATGCCGAAGCCATCGTCGATGGGGCACAGGGTTCCGTTAATGGCGATGGCCCGGTGCAACCGGTGCGCCCAGGGAGCAAAGAGCTGCTGTCCGGCCCACACCCCCATGGACCAGGCAATCAGGGAGATTCGGGGATAGCGGTTGAAGAGATCGGCTAGACCGGCGGCAGGAAAAGAGCTGGCAGACTGAGAAACCCCGTCTTGCTCAGGTTCCAGATCCTGGTAATCGAAGAACATGAGCACATCCAGATCGGTGGCGGTGAGGGGGAGAAAGGGATGGGTGTCCATGCCCCAGCCATTACAGAAGAGGAGAAGATGCCCTCGTTGCTGCCGGTGCAGCCACTCACACCTCATCGGGTACTGCCCGTGCCCGCTTGGCCCGGCCCCGACTCGTTTGCCAGGATTTCCGGGAGTTCACAGAGATCCTGCCAGCCCATGTCGGCGGTCAGGGAGAGGCGAAAACGGGCCGTCCCTTCCGGAACCGCGGGCGGGCGCACCGGGAAAATCAAAAAGCCCCGTTCCTGTAATCTCTCCGCGAGGTGCACCGTCTCCTGGTCATTGCCGATGATGTGGGGGATGATATTGCTCTCTCCGGTGGCCGCCAGCCCCTGGTCCTCCATGGCCTGCCGCATTTTTCGGGCCAGGGCGGCGAGATGGTGCCGCTGCCCGGTCATGCCCTGCTGCTGCTGGAAGACGAATCGGTTCCAGTTGAGCAGCACCGGCGACAGGGCGGTGGTGAAGATCAGCGGGCGGCTGCGGTTGATCAGATAGTCCCGGATATCCTGATGGCAGATAACAAAGGCGCCCATGGAGGCAAAGGCCTTGCCGAAGGTGCCCACCAGCAGATCGATGTCCGCCATCACGCCCTGCTCCTCGGCCTTGCCCAGCCCCTTTTGCCCGTACAGGCCCACCGCGTGCGCCTCGTCAAGGTAGAGGAGGGTGTCGAATTTTTTTTTCAACCGGACCAGACGGCCAAGATCGGCGACATCGCCATCCATGCTGAACACCGACTCGGACACAATCACCACCCGTTCATGGTGATGGCGATGGGTGAGAAGCAGATGCTCCAGCTGGTCATAGTCCCCGTGCGCGAAGCGTTTATGGGCGGCCCGGCAGAGTTGCAGGCCGTCGTGGATGGAGGCGTGATTGAGCTTGTCGGAGAGGATCAGATCGTTTTTGCCGAGCAGGGCGGGCAGGATACCGATATTGGCATGATAGCCGGAATTAAAGAGCAGGGCCGCCCCCGGTTCCGACCCGCCATAAGCCGTGGCCAGTGCCCCTTCCAGCGCATGAGCCGCCTGGCAATCCCCGGTCAGCAGGCGTGACGAGGAGGCGCCCAGGCCATAGCGATCGAGCAGATTCTCCGTCTCCATCCCCCCATAAAATTGGAGGAGAAGGTGAGAATCGCCGCCAATTCCTAAATAATCGTTGGAGCTCAGGTTGAGACACTCCCTTCCCTGGTACTGCACCCGACATCCCCGGCGTCCGGATAAAGGCCGGAGTTGCCGCAGACGGCCGCTCTCCTGCAGTTTGTTCATCTCTTCCCGGTAACTGGAACTCATGGGCGCACCAAAAGGGTAGTGACCTCGACGATGGCCGTAGTCAGAGAATGGAGATCCATGTCTTCCATGCAATAGGGCGGCATTATATAGACCAGCCGTCCAAAGGGGCGCACCCAGACTCCGCGCTCGACAAAGGCTGCCTGCATTTCCCGCAGAACCACCGGTTCCTTCATCTCGACCACACCGATGGCGCCCAGAACCCGCACATCCTGCACCTGTTTGAGTTTCCGGCAAGGATTTAAACCCTGTTCCAGAAGCTTGCCTA
>JACDZF010000053.1 GCA_013426795.1 Desulfocapsa sp.
CGTCAAAGGTGGAGGTGCCGCGGCCAATCTCATCGAGGATCACCAGACTGCGGGGTGTGGCGTTATTGAGGATATTGGCGGTCTCATTCATTTCCACCATAAAGGTGGACTGGCCCCGGCGCAGATCGTCCATGGCCCCGACCCGGGTGAAGATTCGGTCCACCACGCCGATGACGGCGCGCTCCGCCGGCACGAAGGAGCCCATCTGGGCCATGAGCACGATGAGCGCTGTCTGCCGCAGTACCGTTGACTTGCCCGCCATATTGGGGCCGGTGATGATCAGAACCTCCTGCGAATTCTGATCCAGTTCCACATCGTTGGGCACAAAGCGGCCACTGGGCAGGGACCGCTCGATGACCGGATGCCTGCCCTCGCTGATGCTGATGGCCTCGCCGTCATTGACCTCGGGTCGCCGGTAGTGATAGCGCTGACCGCACTCGGCCAGGGCCGCGAAACAGTCTATGCGGGCCAGGAGCTGGGCGGTCTTGAGCAGACGCGGGCTTTCGGCAGCCAGCCGTTGACGGATTGCAAGGAAGAGCTGGTATTCCAGTTCCAGCCGCTTTTCCTGGGCGCCAAGGACCTTTTCTTCAAACTCCTTCAGCTCCGGTGTGATAAAGCGCTCCGCTCCCACCAGGGTCTGTTTGCGGATGTAGTGGTCGGGGACCCGCTCCGCCTGGAGGCGACTGACCTCGATGAAATAGCCAAAGACCCGGTTGTAGCCGATCTTGAGTTTGGCAATGCCGGTGGCCGCCCGTTCCTTGTTTTCCAGCTCAAGGATCAGCTGTTTGCCGTCCCGGAGCAGTCGGACAAGTTCGTCCAGCTCTTCATGGTATCCGGGTCGGATCAGATGGCCATCGCGCAGGGTGACGGGGGCCTCGTCATGGATGGCGTCACGGAGCAGCTGATGGATCTCGGGCAGCGGGTCCAGTTCGTCGCCGATGGCCATGAGCCTTGCGGCGGTGCAGCGGGCAAGCAGCTCCTTGATGGCAGGCAGAGCGGCCAGGGAGTTGCGCATGGCCAGCATGTCACGGCCATTGCCGTGGCCCAGCACCATCCGGCTGTTGAGGCGTTCCAGGTCATAGATGGAGGTGAGCTGCTCTCGGATTTCCCGGCGCAGACTGCTGTCCATGAACAGGTTACTGACGGCGTCGAGGCGGGCGTTGATTCGGCCCACATCCTGGAGGGGAAAGAGCAGATGATGACGCAGGAGCCTCGCCCCCATTGGTGTGCAGGTCTGATCGAGGACGGCCAGGAGCGAACCTTCGCGGCGTGCGCCGATGATGGTCTGGGTCAGTTCCAGATTGCGGCGGGAGGACTCGTCGATCTGGAGGGTGGCGGCAAGGTCCATGGGGCGCAGGGTCTCGATGTGGTCGAGGTTGGCCTTCTGGGTTTCGCGGATATAGTCGAGCAGGACTCCCGCGCAGATGATCCCCTGATCCATTCCGGCGCAGCCGAAACCGGCCAGATTGAGCACCTGGAAATGGCCGGTGAGCAGCTCCTGACAGCTTGCCAGGTGAAACAGGGACTCGTCCCGTTCGGTGACGCAGAGTCCCGGCAGCAGGGTCCGGGCGGTCTGGAGCAGGGTGTCCAGGGCCGTATGCCGGGTGGCGCTTACCAGCAGCTCGGCCGGGGCCATGCGGGTGAGTTGATCAAGGATCGTGTCACCAGCTGCGGAGTCGTCATGGAACTCACCCACCAGAAATTCACCGGTGGACAGATCAAGGAAGCTCAGCCCGTAGGTCACGTCCCGGGCCTGCTCCTGACGGGTTATGGCGGCCACGTAGAGATTGCTTTTGTCGTCCAGAAGCTGGGCGTCGGTGACCAGTCCCGGTGAAACCACCCGCACCACCTCCCGCTGAACGATGCCCTTGGCCAAAGCCGGGTCCTCGACCTGTTCGCAGATGGCCACCCTTCGGCCCGCCTTGATCAGCTTGGCCAGGTACCCCTGGACCGCATGATAGGGAATGCCGCACAGGGGCACCTTGTTGGCCTCATCATTATTGTTGCGGCTGGTGAGGGTAATTCCGAGAATTTTGGAGGCGACAATGGCGTCTTCAAAGAACATCTCGTAAAAATCGCCCATCCGGTAGAAGAGGATGGCGTCCGGATGCCCCTGTTTGATCTCAAGGTACTGCCGGAGCATGGGGGTCATTTTGACGGCTTGAGTCATGGTCGATATGCTGGCGGATGAGTGTGGCGCAATGAGTTCAGGGATGCGGCGGCAGCTGGTGAATGGCGGCCCGCAGTCCGCCCGGTTTTTCTGCCTGTTCGTCGATGTCAAGAATGGCGTAGGTGCCGGCAGCGCCGAATTGCCCTGTGCCCTGGAAGGTGCCGGGGTTGATGAAGAGGATATTGCCGATGCGGTGGCACACCGCGTGGTGGGTGTGACCATAGACGATGCAGTCAGCCTGCGGGAACATCGCCCAGGCCCGTTCCTCTACGGTGTGCCGGGGGCCCCAGGCTCCGTGGAAGAGTCCGATGCGATAACCCGCGAGGGTGATCAGTTTGCGGTTCGGAAGAAGTTGCTGGCTGCCCGCGCTGCACATATTGCCGTGCACCGCATGGACTTTTTTACCTCCGAAGGCGTTGAGGACGGCAATGTCGGTGAGATCTCCGGCATGGAGGATGACGTCGCATCCGGCAAAGGCCGTCTGGACCCGTGAACAAAAGGAATCAGGGCAACTGCTCAAATGGGTGTCTGAAAGAATGCCGACGTGAATCATGGTAAGGCTCCTGGGGGAAATAGTCCACCCGGTCTTTATACTGTAAGCGGGCCAGGGCTAGCATTAAAAAAAATGCGGGCGGAATGAAAAAAGATGGTGAACCGGCCTGCAATGGCGGAGAAGGGGTTGCACGGTGGCCAGGAATGAAAGACAAAAAAAACAGCGTGCCTTGCCATCCATCATTACTGTCTGAATTGACATCCCCTGATATTTGTGGTGTTGTGCAGAAGGATTTCAAACAAGGGCGCTCTCGTGGATACCTTGAACAGGGGCAGGAAAAGCTTCCAGTTCCGGTTCTCTTTTCCCTCGCAGCGTGGTAAAAAACAACAGGCCTTCGATTTTCACTTTTAGAACAGGGGGGAGCCCCGCAACCATAAGGAGTCCTGCCATGGAAAAATCACTGTTTCAGTTCCGGGTCGATGAGAGGCTGTGCATTCAGTGTGGTGAGTGCGCGGCGGATTGTCCTGCCGCTGTCATCCATATGGAGGAATTGCCGGTATTTGATGAGGATGGCGGCTGTTATCGCTGCCAGCATTGTCTCGCCGTCTGTCCCACCGGCGCCATTTCCATTCTTGGCAAAGATCCCAGAGCAAGTCAACTGCTGGCCGGAACCTTTCCCTCTCCGGCACAGATGGCGGCCCTGATCAAGGGCCGCCGCTCTGTGCGCCGGTACCGAAACGAAGAGGTTGACCCGGCCTTGATTGATGAACTTCTGGATATTGCCGCCCACGCGCCCACCGGGGTGAACAGTCAGAGTGTGCTTTTTACCGTGGTGAAAGATCTAACGGTTATGGATTCGTTGCGGCGGGAGGTGCTGGAAGAACTTGGCAAACTCAAGGACAGCGGCAGGCTGCCCGATGATGGACTGGTCGCCAACTACATGGGTACGGCCGTCAAGGGATGGAGGGAGGAAGGCCGGGATATTGTCTTCCGCGGAGCGCCCCACTTGCTGATCACCAGCGCGCCCAAGGCCTCGCCCTGTCCCGCCCAGGACACCCTGATTGCCCTCACCACCTTTCAGATGATGGCCCACGCGCACGGCCTCGGCACGGTGTGGGACGGCATATTCATGATGGCGCTCGGTTTTTGTCCCGGCTTGACAGAAAGGCTGGGCATCCCCGCCGAGCATCTGGTCGGATATGCCATGGTCTTCGGCTGGCCGACGGTGGAATATCACCGGACCGTGCAACGGGGGCCGGCCCAGGTCAATGTGGTGAGCCTTTAAAGGGGAATCTGTCCAGGATTGGAATACGACTCCATGGACAGCTTATGCTCCTTTGCATTTTTTTGTTTGAGGGGTTTCAATGAATCAAATTGGTCAAAAATTGGCAGAATTTTTCTCATTGAAATGGTAATCTGTCGAGGAAAGTCCTTTTGATGTACTGTCTTGAAAAAATGTTAACAATGAAGGGAGGGTTGTATGTCCATGGGAATGCCACACAAGATTGGTCTTTTAGGTATGGTAATGGCTGCGTTGATGGTTGTCAGTTCCTGCTCCGCCAAGCCAGGTGACGCAGAAGCCGGAAAAAAATGGTACGCCATGCACAATTGCGGTTCGTGTCATGGCCCCCATGGCAATGATGGCCGGGCCGTGAGTATCGCCGGGCTGGATATGGGGTTTGGCAGCTTTGTGCGAAAGCTGCGGAAAACCGATGCGCCGATAATGCCGGCGTTTCCTGAATCCAAAATATCGGAACAGGATGCGGCGGATATCTACGCCTACCTGAAATCCCAGAAATAACAACAGGGTGGGGAAAGGCAGGCCCATGAGTTCAGAAAAAGCTTGTCCTTCCCCACACTGCTTTGCTCTTTTTCCCCAATCCTTCCTCTGTTCACATTCACTTTCTGGTTATTAGAAAGACCTCCAGCCCTGGAATCCGTAGAAGCTCGATATCAAAAATAGTGGTTCGATGGGGGTTGAATCCATTTGTTCAGCTCGGCCCTGCTGAGTCTCAGGCGCAATGGCACATAGCGGACACTGTTTGTTTCCGGTTCGGTGGCGGTAACTTCGAGAAAGGTGACACCGGCCTCGTCGAGCTGATTGACCCATAGGTTCTGGTCAGTATCAAAGGTCTCGACCCGCAGGTAGAAGGTGATCGCATTCAGGGATTTATGGTTCAGATGGTGATCCTCAACCAGTTCACCAAAAGATGTCGAAATGGTTGATTGGCCGACGGGAGAACTCCTGGTTTTCAAGTCTTATTTGGCTGTTATTTTCCAGAGGAATAGGGGAGAGCGGCTGCGTCACAGCTGATTGTATTACTCCCCTGGGTCTTTACGAAATTTTTTATGTCGGCTGGAACAACCTTGCGGACGGCCTCAGAGATTGGCCCCACCGAGGTGCTGTTTTCATGGGAACCGGCAATGGCCTCTATGAACTCCCCATTTTTGACCGCCAACTCAAGGGGCAGACGGACCTTCCATGTGGCCCAGGAATCAACACCTGGTGAGCACTGCCCGATGGCAATTCTGCCGGCTCGTAATTCCTCGGCACTGATTGCGCTGTTTCGTGACTCTTCTGCCTGGGCAAAGTCAAAATCCCAGTAATGAGCGAAGGATACGACCTCCACTCGCATGGTTCCCGATGAAGATACCGGCCCGCAACGGAAGAAATGTTCCCTTGCACCATGGGAAAAGAAATCCCCGGGATTCGAGCTTGCCCCACCCACGTAACGTCCGAAAAAACGAGAAAACGGTATCCTGCCACCGACCGTTTCTTCGGCGATGATTTCAAGAATATCGCCGGATTTGACCTTAACACCTTCCGGAAGAAGAACAGCGCCGAACCGGAGATTGCCGGGAGGCGGCTCGTTATCGAGAAAGCAATGCGACAAGGCGAGTCGGCCGGAGGTCACATCGTTTCTTGTGACCCCGCGCATAAGTGCCTGGGAAAGTTCCGGTCTTTCCTGAAGCTCTGAGGGCGTCGTGGGAATACTTTTTACCTCCAGAACAAGGTGTTCTCCCCGTGACGGTAAAGATTGACAGGCCGACAGAATTGCTGCTGTCAGGAGAAAGCAGGAAATTGCCCCAAAGGAGGCAAAAGCTGAAAAGGAAAAAGGGAACAGGGCGGTTTTTGTGCCCTTTTCCGTGTCAGCAGTTTGTGTCAACCCGCATATTTTGTTGAATTCACCCACCCGTTTCCAGACCTCCATTATTTTGCTGTTTCAAAACTGGAAGAAGCATTTCTTTGTCAAGAATGGCTTTTTGTCTCTTTTTACCGTCGAAATATTCAATCTCAAGGTTATTCAGGCTCTCATCCAAAAATAAAGGAATCAACTCCATCAGCGATAAATCCCGGGCATCCAATGAGTTAATTTTTATAACTTCATCCCCGATTTTTATCCCGCTCCTGGATGCGGATGAATTATTCCATATCCCGGAAACAATGGTTTTGTGATCTTCCTTTGCCAGAGCCAGGCCATAGGAAGGAATGTTCGTCTCAAATGGTGTGCCGTATGGTGTGAGAATCATTTCCTTGGCAGGGTAATTTAAGGTGACTAAAAATTTTTCGAGAAATTTGTTGCCAAGTAGAAGGCGACCAGACTTCAAAGAATGAGATACGGCCGGGATGTTTTTCAGCTTCAGGTTATGGATTTTTAAATCATGAATTCGCAATCCGTAATCCTCATCTGTCGGGCCAAATATTCCGGACATCATACTGCCTTGTGCTGTACGTACGTTCCCCTCTTGAAATGAGATGGTTTTTTTGATCATGGGTAAAGGCAAGGCGACAATACCCGGGAACCCTGTGTCAATAAGTGCTTCATCTTGAAGTGCGCCATCCACCTCACATTTCACCACTGGAGCGAACCCCATTTGTATATCGCTCTCAAAAGGTATTACCGTATCCCTGTCCTGGGCTGCTGTTTGTTTCTTCTCTCCTGAGAACGTGATGGTTTTGTTTCTGTAGTCAATTTTTATTTTGAAATGCTTGAAAAAATTTGATCCTAAGATGCCGGCAACATTGGGAGAAAGCTTTCCTGAAAAATCAGATACGCCAACGGCACAACCCTGGACTTTCATGTCCCCCACAAGAATACTGTCTAATTGTACCAGGGTAATTGCTTTTGACTTCCCGCCTGTATCGTATGCCTCAACCTCGATTCCTTTTGGTAAATCCAGCTCTTTTGCCACCTCTTCCCTGATCATGGTCAATGCGCCAGTGTCAAAGAACAAGCTGTATTCCTTTTGGGAATTGTTCAGTCTGGCTTTGATAAGTATTGGATGACCTTTCAGGGTAAATGGAACCACACTCTCGGCGCAACTGCCGGGGACAAGCATACCGCCATCAACCATTTCTACAGCCTTAAGGGCGGTACAGCCTGGCAGGACGACGACTAAAACGAATAGAATCATATGGCTGATCAGTTGCGCTCTCATTATTCTCGTCTCTATTATTAAAGGAAAGTGCGGGTGGATATGCCTTTTTTATCCTGTCCTTTCTGCTGCAAGCTCCCTTGGCGGCGAAGCCCTTTGCCTAAAAAGGGAAATGGACTTTCACCCCGCTTGTCATAATTGCTTCTCCCAAACGAAGCAAAAGTCCACTTCATGGCGACCAGAACATCTTTGAATTCTATGCAGTTGCGGATAAAACACTCTTTGGAATCCTGAATGTCAGCAGAAAAAAAGACCGGCTTTTCTCTCAGCAGCTCTCCTTCCCTTTATCAGTCTTCATCAAAGTTATAATCTTCCATCATACCGTCGACGGCGATGTTCAGGAAAACACCCATGGAGTCGCTGAGGTTTTTCACGATCTGACTGTATGCCAACTTATCCTCAACGGTTTTGGCCTTTGCCAGTGACTTGAGCGCCTCGGATAATTGGGTGGACATGCCCTCCATAATTTCTTCCGTTGCCATGGTGATCTCCTTTTGTTGGGTTGGATGAATGGGAAGTGAGGTGGAAAACAGCCTATTTTCCCTCGCAATTGCGGGCGGTGCCCGGCAGTGGCGGGAACCATTTGATAATTTCCATATTAAATGATCATAATTCCTTTTGCTTGTCAAATGATGGCATCCGCCTCAAAAAAAACACGAAGGGCGGGTGGCCTGGTTGGCCTGACCAGCCCGGCCTGTGTCCAGGCGGCACAAGCCCTTCAGGAGCAGTTTCATGGGACAGCCGACCTATGGGGCATGGAATTTCCCGGGGGAATGTCCAAGCCGACGGAAGGCCCATTGTAACTGTTTCATTTTTGGTGAATTTCCCTACCAAATTGTCATCTTTTTCTCAAATTGTCATCTTTCGCACAGAATAAACAGTCCCCTGTTTTTTAATTTTCTCTTCCTCTACTCCCCTTAAACCCTTGTCCTTTCTGCATCTACGCTTTTTTTTTCTTTTGGCACGGCCTTTGTAGTAGAGCAGGCAAACAAGAATGTCACTGAAGCCAATCAATGGACCATTTATCTTCAGGAAAACGTTTGCAACAAGGCTTTTTTTATTACAGGCTGGATAATCAGTTAAACCCATTCACAAGGAGAAGCAGAAATGAGAAAGGTAGCAATTTACGGTAAGGGCGGCATCGGCAAATCAACAACAACCCAGAACACCGTGGCCGGACTGGCCGAGATGGGCAAAAAAATCATGGTGGTTGGCTGTGATCCCAAGGCCGACTCCACCCGTCTCCTGCTGGGTGGCCTGGCTCAGAAGTCAGTGCTTGACACCCTTCGTGAAGAGGGCGAAGACGTGGAACTGGAGAACATCCGCAAGAAGGGATATGCCGACGTCTGGTGTGTTGAATCCGGTGGGCCGGAGCCAGGTGTGGGTTGTGCCGGTCGTGGTATTATCACTTCCATCAATATGCTCGAGTCCCTGGGTGCCTATGAGGAAAGTGAAGGACTTGATTATGCCTTCTATGACGTTCTGGGCGACGTTGTCTGCGGCGGGTTCGCCATGCCCATCCGTGATGGCAAGGCTGAGGAGATTTATATCGTCTGTTCCGGTGAGATGATGGCCATGTATGCCGCCAACAATATCTGCAAGGGCATCATGAAGTTTGCCCAGTCCGGAGCCGTTCGTCTGGGCGGACTGATCTGTAACTCCAGGGCCGTTGACAACGAAAAAGAGATGATTCAGGAGATGGCCAAGACCCTTGGAACCCAAATGATTTACTTTGTTCCCCGTGACAACGATGTACAGCGGGCGGAGATCAACCGGAAGACGGTTATCGAATGGAACCCCCAGGCACCACAGGCCGATCATTATCGCGGTCTGGCCAAGGCCATTGATGAAAACCAGATGTTTGTCATTCCCAAGCCGATGGAGATGGATACCCTGGAAAAACTGCTCATGGATTATGGATTGTTGAATTAACCTCGGGCAATCAGGGTTTTTTTGAACTCAATAATGAACAATGAAAGGAGAGAATAATATGTTGACCATGATCAGAGCAATCGTCAGACCGGAGAAAGCAGACAAGATCCTTGCGGCCCTTATGGATGCCGGGTTCCCCTCTGTTACCAAATACGCCGTTGCCGGCCGCGGCAAGCAACGCGGTATCAAAATCGGCGATGTGACCTATGACGAGATTCCAAAGGTCATGCTGATGTGCGTGATCAACCCTGCGGATAAGGATTTTGTCCTCAGCACGATCATGAGTACTGCAAAATCAGGCACCAAAGGGGCCTTTGGCGATGGCAAGATCTTCGTCAGCGACGTGGAGGAGGCCTATACCATCAGCTCCGGAGTTAAGGAGACGGAATTTGAATCCGAAAGGGGGCCGGTATGAAAGAGGTAATTGCCATTGTGCGTTTAAATATGATGAACCAGACCAAGAAGGCCCTCACCGACGCCGGCATTGATGCCTTTTTTGCCCATGAGGCCCATGGCCGGGGGAAGGGATTTGTGAATTTCGATCTCGTGGATGGTGCAAACCGGGGCTACGAGGAAGCAGCGTCCTTGATCGGTGAAAAGGGCAAACTTTATGGGAAACGGGTCGTGACGATTGTGGTCAAAGATGACCAGGTGCCGGATGTGGTGGCTGCCATCATCGCCGTCAATCAAACCGGCAAGCCCGGTGACGGCAAGATCTTTGTCTTGCCGCTGGCCGATGCAGTGCGGGTGCGTACGGCAGAAACGGGGCAAAAAGCCATTATCTAGCCCGGATAAATGGGATAAGTGCCTTTCGCAGATTCTTTTCTTGTAATAAAAACAAAAAAGAACCGGTAAGGCACGAACTCCCTGGAGAAAAGAACAGGGCCAGCTGGAAGGCAAGAGCGGCTAAGGGTTTGGGGGAAAATTGGAATGCAGGTCAACTTATTTCCTGTCGGCATTTTAAGTTGCTGTTAAGAAACAAAGAGGCCATCTGAATAGTCAGAAAGGTAGAAGGCGCCCGCGGCGAAAGAAATATTTTTTAAGACGCACACATTCGAAGCGGTTCCTGATACGTACAATAAGGAGGAAGGAAATGGCAACATCAACCCTGAAAAAAATAGTGCCGGAGAATCCGGCTCATATCAAGGCCGAGCTGCTGGCCAAGTATCCGTCCAAGGTGGCCCGTAAGCGATCCAAGCAGATCATGATCAACGAGGCCATGGAGAACACAACGCCGGAGATTTCGGCAAACGTCCGGACCACCCCCGGCATTATCACCATGCGTGGTTGCAGTTATGCCGGGTGCAAGGGTGTTATCATGGGGCCGACCCGCGATGTTGTGAATCTGGTGCATGGTCCCATCGGGTGCAGCTTCTACGCCTGGCTGACCCGCCGGAACCAAACCAATGCCGGTGCCGATGGCGAAAACTATATGAATTACTGCTTCAGTACTGATATGCAGGATTCGGACATTATCTTCGGCGGGGAGAAAAAACTGGAGGCCGCCATCCAGGAGGCCTATGACCTCTTTCATCCCCGGTCCATCGCCATCTTTGCCACCTGTCCGGTGGGGCTGATCGGGGATGATATCCATACCGTGGCCAAAAGGATGAAAGAAAAATTGGGAGACTGCAATGTCTTCGCCTTTTCCTGCGAAGGATACAAGGGTGTCTCCCAGTCAGCCGGCCATCATATCGCCAACAATCAGATCTTCCGCCATATTGTCGGCGAGAATGATGAGGTCAAGCCTGGCAAATACAAGATCAACCTGCTCGGCGAGTATAATATCGGCGGTGACGGGTTTGAGATCGACCGGATCTTAAAGAAGTGCGGAATCACCAATATCTCCACCTTCTCCGGCAACTCCACCTACGATCAGTTTGCCTCGTGCCATACCGCGGATCTGAATGCCGTCATGTGCCATCGTTCCATCAACTACGTGGCCGATATGCTCGAGACCAAATACGGAATTCCCTGGGTAAAGGTGAACTTTATAGGCGCCGCGGCCACCGCCAAGTCGCTGCGTAAGATTGCCGGCTATTTTGGCGAGAAGGAACTCATCGATCTGGTTGAGGCCGTTATTGCCGAGGAAATGCCCGATGTTGAGAAGGCCATTGCCGACGTCAGGCCCCGGACCCAGGGCAAGACCGCCATGATGTTCCTCGGCGGTTCGCGGGCCCATCATTATCAGGAGCTGTTTAAGGAGATGGGGATGCGGGTTATCGCTGCCGGCTATGAGTTTGCCCATCGCGATGACTATGAGGGACGGAAGGTTATCCCAGATCTCAAGGTGGATGCCGATAGTCGGAATATTGAGGAGATAGAGGTTTTCCGTGACGAGGCCAAATACAGGGAGCGCAAGACTCCGGAAGAGATCAAGGCCCTGGAAGACTCCGGCTATAAGTTCAAGGAGTATGACGGCATGGCTCCGGATATGGAGAAAGACACCCTGATTATCGATGATCTCAATCAGTATGAGGCGGAAAAGCTTGTGGAAATGATGAAGCCCGATCTCTTCTGCGGCGGAATCAAGGAGAAGTATTCCATTCAGAAGCTCGGTGTGCCCATGAAGCAGCTGCACAGCTATGACTCCGGCGGTCCCTATGCCGGGTTCAAGGGAGCAATCAATTTCTACTATGAGATTGACCGCCTGGTAAACAGCAAGGTCTGGAGCTATATGAAGGCCCCCTGGCAGGATAATCCCCAGCTTTCAGCGACATACGGCTGGGAATAAACTTAGCCAACGTAGAAATTAATCTTTTCACTCAATTCTTGAGGTTTATCATGCTATTACGACACACACCCAAAGAAATTACCGAGCGCAGCGCCTTGATGATCAATCCGGCCAAGACCTGCCAGCCCATTGGCGCCATGTATGCCGCACTGGGCATCCACGGCTGTCTGCCCCACAGTCACGGTTCCCAGGGCTGCTGTGCCTATCATCGCAGCGCCTTGACCAGACATTACAAAGAACCGGTTTCCGCCTCCACCAGCTCCTTTACGGAAGGCTCATCGGTGTTCGGGGGGCAGGCCAATATGCTCCAGGCCATTGAAAATATCTTCGCCGTCTATAACCCGGAGATCATTGCCTGCCATACCACCTGTCTTTCCGAGACCATCGGGGATGATCTGAAACAGATCCGCAAAAAAGCCCTTACCGAAGGCAAGATCCCGGAAGGAAAGTTCATGATCAGCGCCTCGACACCCAGTTATGTCGGGTCCCATGTCACCGGTTTCTCCAATATGGTCAAGTCCATGGTCGGACTGGCCGAGCCCACCGGCAAGAAGAACGGCAAGGTCAATATTATCCCCGGCTGGGTTGAGCCGGCGGATATGGAGGAGATCAAACGCATCACCAAGATGATCGGGGTGAAGACCATTCTCTTTCCCGATACCTCCGGGGTTCTGAATGGGCCTCTGTCCGGTGAGTTCAAGATGTATCCCGATGGCGGGGTGACGGTGGCGGAATTGCAGTCAACCGGCGATTCCATCGGCACCCTGGCCCTGGGAGAGTGGTGTTCAGCCGACGCCGCCCGTGAGCTTGATACCAAGCACAAGGTGCCCTGCCAGATCCTTGATATGCCCTTCGGGCTCAAGGCCACCGACCGGTTTATCGATGCCCTGCGCACCATCGCCGGGGTTACCGTCCCCGACGAGCTGTCCATGGAGCGCGGACAGCTGGTGGACATGATCTCCGATATGCATCAGTATGTATATCACAAGAAGGTGGCATTGGTGGGCGATCCGGATCAGGTCATCGCCATGACTGAGTTCCTGGTTTCCATTGATATGTGTCCCATCCATATTGTCACCGGCACCCCGGGCAAGGCCTTTGAGCGCCGGATCAAGGAAATTACCAAGGATATGCCCTTCCCCTGTAACGTCAGGGCCAAAGGCGATATGTTCCTGCTCCATCAGTGGATCAAGAACGATCCGGTGGATCTGCTTATCGGCAACACCTATTGCAAGTATATCTCCCGGGATGAGGATATCCCACTGGTCCGCTGGGGTTTCCCCATCCTCGACCGGCAGGGACATCAGTATTTCCCGACGGTGGGCTACAAGGGAGCCTTACGGCTTCTGGAAAAGATTTTAAATGTTATCCAGGATCGCAAGGATCGTGATGATCCCGAATCGAAGTTTGAGCTTGTCCTGTAAGATTCATTGCGGGAAGCCCGCTGTGCCCCTTCCCCGCCATGGCGGGGAAGGGGCAGGGAGATGGATAGGCCAGAGGAAAGGGGATACTCGGGAACGGGCGGTGTGCTGAACTGCGGTTTCCTTTCGCACAGTGCCGCCTTCCCGTCCTCAGCCTTTGGTCTGTACATCTTATGATTATCAACCATCAACTCCTGCAGATAAAATGACACCTCTTGCCACGACTCAATGTACCTGCTCTTCAACCCCCCATACTCCGCAAGGCCGATGGCTGGAGTTGCCGGTGGCGCCGCGCGCCAATAATCGGATTCGATTTGCCTCAACCGGTGAGTCCCTCCAGTCCATGAGTCCCACGGAGGCGCTGGCCTGGCTGACTGAGACCATGGACAAGGGAATAACCCTGGACGGGGTGAACCTTGCCGGGCCCGGTGATCCGCTTGCCGATCTGGTGCCGACCCTCGAGACCCTGCGTCTGGTTCGGGAGAAATATCCTGAGTTGAAACTGGGGATTACAACCCTGGGGCTGGGGGCGGAACAGGCCGCCGAGGCCCTTCTCCAGGCCGGTGTCAGTCGGGTAACCCTCCTTGTCGATGGAATTGATCTGGATGTTATCCGCAAGTTGTACGCCTGGATTCGCCCTGGATCACGGACGGTTCCTCTGCCCGTTGCCACGGAAATGCTCCTCAGTGAGCAGATCATGGCGATGAAGGCCTTTGTCGGCACCGGCTGCAGTGTGGGGATTAAAACCACCATTTATCCCGGCTATAATGACTTCCATGCCGAGGACATAGCCCGGATTATGGGCTCTCTGGGGGCGGAATTTATGGCCGTGGCATCCTCTGTCCCGGTGGAAGGGGAGGAGATCCTCCTGGAGCGTCCGACCCCGGAGATGATGGCGACGATTCATGCCCAGGTGGCAAAGCATCTTCCTCTGATTGTCGTTCCCGAGACGATGTCAGCCCATGCTCAAAACTGTTCGGATTGCGGCTGCCAGACTGCGGCTTCGTCCCAGCCAAAGCCCAGCATTGAGCGCCCCAATGTGGCGGTGGTCAGTTCCGGGGGGATGGAGGTCGATCTCCATCTTGGTCATGCCGCTAAGGCCTTGATCTATGGCCCGAGAGAAGATGGACTCACCTGTCTGCTCGAGACCAGAAGTCTGCCCGAGCCAGGGTTTGGCTCGGCTCGCTGGGAGCTGCTGGCAGATATTCTGAAAGATTGTTTTGCCCTTCTGACCGCCAGTGCCGGCGAGAGCCCGAAGAAGATTCTGGCCGATCGGGGAATTCGGGTTTTGATCACCAATGATGATATTGCCGGGATCGTCGATGTCCTTTATGGTGGTGGAAAGAAAGGGAACCAGTGTCGCAAGGGAAAGGCTGTTTAATCAACGTAAAATCACAACATATTGATATTAAAGGAGAAGAAATGGCTATTCCAGAGCGACTCATTCTTGTGTGTCAGAGTTTTCGGGTGGCAGGCGATAAAAAGGGTATCTGCCACAAACAGACCGACGGGTTTCTCCAGTATCTGGAAGAAGAGATCCTTGATCGTGGTCTAGATTGTCTGGTTGCCGCCACCACCTGTCTCAAACGATGCGATTCCGGGCCGATCATGGTGATTCAGCCGGATAACTGGTGGTTTAAAGGGGTGGATAGCCATGATGCCATCGACGCCATTCTCGATGGCCTTGAGGATGGCACCCCGGCAGCCGACTACCTGATTGACTAGGTACGGATCCTCCTTGCCATGGTCATCATTCGACCGGCCCGGCTTGCGGATATCGTAAGCCTGGTCGAGCTATTACAGATACTTTTTAATCTGGAAAAGGATTTCGAGGTCAATCCATCCTGCCAGCAACGTGGCCTGCGCATGATGCTGGACAACCCCAATGGCTGTGTGCTGGTGGCCCAGGGGGATGGACAGGTGATTGGCATGTGTTCCGGGCAACTGCTGATTTCCACGGCAGAAGGGGGGCCCGCCCTGTTGGTTGAAGATGTGGTTGTTCGTGAACCGTGGCGTGGCCGCGGGGTAGGGCGGCTGCTCATGGAGGCAATCAGTGGCTGGGCTCAAGGTAAAAATGTCAATCGCTTACAGCTCCTGGCCGATCGGAACAACACAGCGGCGCTGGAATTTTACCGCTGTCTGGGCTGGCAGGGCACGGAGCTTATCTGCCTGCGCCGCTTTCTAGATGGGGCGCGCGGGTGAACATTTCAACACTTTACAATGGAGAAAAAAATGAAGGCAACCTGGGAAAAGATATTTGAATATGCCTCCATGCCGGTGCATGGGACAATGTCGAGAAAGCTTAGGAAGGGACTCACCCTGCAAATTAATGACGGCAAGGTATTTGATTCCGCCGTGATTTTCATGGGAGAGTTTGTGCGCATCTCAGAAGATGGCATCGATGGCAAAAGCACCAATACCTATTATGACTGGGACGGAATCAAGATGATCAGCACCCAGAGCCAAAAAGAATAAACCAGTCCGTCAGACCGTGCCTCTTGTATCTGAGCGAGGGAGGCAGGCCGAGATTTCTTGGACCACCCCATTCAGGACACGACAGCCTGAATGGGGTGGTATTGTTTGAGGGTGTGGCAGTTTCACTGAGAAATGGCTGGGAAACATGGGAAGCCAAGGAAAGAATTTTCAGAAATAAACCGCGGAGGCGCGCATTATGGAACGGATACAGATCAGCGATTGGCGGCAGTATCTCAAGGAAGGCGAGCAGTATCTGGCCACCGCCGTGGGCGCGGCAGCAAGGCGCAGTGACGTCTTCACCCCGGAGATTTTATATAATATCACCGCCATGGCCATTGAAAAGCTGATCATGGGGTATCTGATGAGTCGGGGCGATCTGGCCGACAATCACACCATGGGGGATCTGCTGGACGCGGTGGAGCGCAATGCGGGGCCGCAGCCGGAGCTGGGAGCCAAACTGCGCTTCCTCGATGGCTATCAGGAGATCTGTGATATTGATACCTACCGCCATGACGCGCCCGATCCTGCTGATATCCCGGAGATTCTGGCCATCGGCCAGATGGTCAAGGACTTTGTTGACGCGCGGGTAAAGCTGTAAGAAGGAGCAACACTTTTTGGTTATCCTGCTCCCCTGAGGTCAACCCCAGGCTTTGGCGGATGACACTGCCACTGTGACGGTTCCGGCAAAAGAGAAAAGCCTCCCCTTTCGTGAACCGGTCAAGGTCAGGAAAGGGGAGGCTTTCTGAACACCATCCCATGGTTTCATCCCACGAAACGGGATTGCATGGACCATATCGTGGGGATTTTTTTAAATATCGGAGGAAGA
>JACDZF010000341.1 GCA_013426795.1 Desulfocapsa sp.
AATCAGTTGTCGTGTTTTTTGATTGTGTCGTCGTCAACTCCGAAACTTGAGTCATAACTTCCTTCACAGTATCATATTTCTAATTTCGATGTCATCGAGTAGAGGTAATTTTGCCTCAAGGAACAAATTAAACTATACACCTTGCAACTTTTGCAGATACTCCTCCACCCGCCGAAGATCTTCCGGGGTGTCCACCTCAATGGAATCATGTTCGGTCAGCACCACCCTGATCTTATAGCCATATTCCAGGGCTCGAAGCTGCTCAAGCTTTTCAAAGCGCTCCCACTCCCCTTCCGGGAGGGCGACAAAGGTGAGCAGAAAACCCTTACGGTAGGCGTAAAATCCCAGATGTTTGTAATAGGTCGGCGCAATTCCCTCCTCCGGGTTGCGCTGGAAGGGTACCGGAGAGCGGGAGAAATAGAGGGCGTTGAAGGTATGATCAAAGACGGTCTTGACATGGTTGGGGTCGCCGATTTCCTCCGGACGAATGATCTTGTAAATCAGGGTGGACATGGGCAGGGCCGGATCATCCAGCAGGGGCTGCACCACCTGGGCCACAATTTCCGGGGCGAAGAGCGGTTGATCACCCTGAATATTGACCACCACATCATGCTCGGATATATTCAGCAGTTCGGCAGCCTCGGCCAGACGATCGGAACCGGAGACATGATCGCTTCTGGTCAGCACATATTCCCCGCCAAAGGAAGCAACGCAATCACCAATGCGCATATCGTCGGTGGCCACCACCACCCGGCTTAAGAGCTCCACCCCTTGGGCGCGCTCCACCACATGCTGGATCATCGGCTTGCCCGCAATCAGGGCCAGGGGTTTCCCGGCAAAACGATTGGAAGGATAGCGGGCCGGAATAATGGCCACCACCGACGGTTTATGAATTTTTATGGGTTCCATGGAGTAATCAGTGTATGGTTTGTTGATTGATTGACAGGGTATTCTCTTGCAAGAAAACAAGAACATAATCTGTAAGGCAGAGGTTCTTGCAAAATTACCACACCGTCGTTCCCGAGTGCTTTTATCGGGAATCCAGTTTCGTAAATTCAGCGGGTTATGGATTCCCGCCTGCGCGGGAATGACGGCTTGTGGACATAAATCCTCATTTTGCAAGAGGCTCAGACAGTAAAGTCCCCGGGCCAGCCGGCTACCCGGTTTTTTTCCCTCCGGATCACTGCGATGGATCAGTTTTTCTTTGGCATGACCTATCTCTTTGGTCAATACTCATCATCCCGGAAGTTCGAGAAATGAACCATGACTGTCCGCCCCTCACTGCCCGAAACCACCCTGGCATTGGCAATAAGCTGCGACCCGGAAGACGACGCACGGCTTCAGGCCCAGGCACATGCTCTTGCCCGAGCCCTGCACCTCAAGGAAGGGAGCACGGCAAACAGCCCCCCCTCGTTTCTTCTGGTTTATACCGAAAAAGGCCTGGAATTGCGGACCATCAGCCTCGACTCCCAGCCCTCCGTCACCCCCCTGCGCAGTGACTTTATTTCCGGCGATACCGGCTATCGTCTTCTCCACGGCGGCGGCATCCACCAGCCCCTGGCCCGAGCGGTGGGGCTGAAACCAGGTTTCAGGCCAGACCTTGTTGATGCCACCGCCGGACTCGGT
>JACDZF010000342.1 GCA_013426795.1 Desulfocapsa sp.
GGTTCCAGGGTGCCCAGGGTGGAGATGAGGGTCTGGAGTTCGCCGGCGCTGATAAACCGACTTTTATCCCAGTTATCCTTGTTGCCGATGGGCATGAATTCGATGAATCGGACCTGAACCGGCCGTTGCAGGGCCAATCGGGCAAAATCAAGAAATTCATCGTCATTGATTCCCTTCATCGCCACCACATTGATTTTCACATTAAATCCGAGATCGCAGGCAGTCTGGATGGATTGCCAGACCTCATCAAAAAAGTCTCCGCCGGTGATCTTCAGGAATTTGTCGCGCTGCATGGAGTCCAGGGAGATATTCAGATTCCTGATTCCAATGCGCCGAAGTTCGGCGGCCTTGTCGTTGAGCAGGACACCGTTGGTGGTCAGACGGATCTCGTCCAGGCCCTTGATCGCGGTCAGATTGCGGATAAAATCCATGATTCCCCTGCGCACCAGAGGCTCGCCGCCGGTCAGCCGCAGTTTGTTCATGCCCATGCCCACGGCGATACCCACCACCCGCAGCATCTCTTCGTAACTGAGCAGTTCCCCGTGCCGGATGATGGAAGCCGGCGGCATGCAGTAGAGGCAGCGCAGGTTGCAGCGGTCGGTGATGGAGAGACGGAGATAGGAGATGGTGCGGGAAAATCGATCTCGTATGAGGTCGTTCTGCTCTTGCTGGTGGTCGTTATGGAGTGATGAGAAGGCCATGATGAATGGAAGAGCTGATAGCGGTGGATGTTGACTTTTTTTTGAAAAGAGACCATATAAACGGAGAAAAGTAATACCCTGAATTGTCTTTTTCTGCCAAGAAAAATTGGTGCCCATGCCCGGCCTCCTTGTGCTCCTTTTCCTCCATCCAGGGTAAAAAGAGGCTCAGGGCAGGTGAGAATGGCGTCACCGTTTCTTCATCGGCTCTTGTGTCTCTGCATGTCCTGAAGGTCATGGAGAATTCCATAATCGTCCTGCCCCACCTGACTCAACCATGCGCATCCTGGGAATAGAAACCTCATGTGACGATACCGCTGCCGCGGTGATGGAAGACGACACTCTCCTGCTGGCCAGCGTCCTCAGCAGCCAGGATCAGATCCATACCCGTTTTGGCGGGGTGGTGCCGGAGCTTGCCTCACGCAGTCATCTGCAATCCATTGTCCCCATTGTCCAAGAGGCCCTGTATCGGGCAAAAGTCACCTTGGCCGACATTCAGCTTATCGCGGTCACCCAGGGGCCGGGCCTGATCGGCTCCCTGCTCGTCGGCTTTTCCTATGCCAAGGCTCTTTCCCATGTAACCGGGATTCCCTTTGTCGGTGTGGATCACATGGCCGGTCATCTGCTGGCGGTGTTTCTGGAGGAGGAGAAGCCGGACTTTCCCTATATCGCCCTCATTGTCTCCGGCGGCACCAGCTCCATCTATCTGGCGCGCAGCCATACCTCCTTTACCCTGCTCGGCCGAACCCGTGACGATGCCGCCGGTGAAGCCTTTGACAAGGTTGCGAAAATCCTGGGAATGCCCTATCCCGGTGGCCCGCATGTGTCTGCCGAGGCCGGTTCCGGTGACCGCTCCGCCATTGCATTTCCCCGGGCCTGGCTCGGCCGCTCGTTATCCCTCCCTGGATCGAGCGGCAC